>CADCUZ010000129.1 GCA_902806015.1 uncultured Rubrobacteraceae bacterium | reverse complement strand
CGCTCCAGCCTTCGATCCCATCCCTTACTACCTCCATAGGGTAGGTGCTGACGCCCCACGGAGAGGGGATGATGGAACGCAAGTTGGGGCGCTATTTTGCGGACCTAGAGGCGTTGCCCGGCGAGTTCAGGGGCAGCTCTGTTTTGTTTGCAGAGCCGTGTGCGAGCCGGTAGAGGGATATCGAAGATCCCGGCTGAGAGACACGTCCGGGTTCGCCGGTCGCATCGGGCGCAGGATGTAGTGGGGGAGGGCGGTAGCTTGTACGTCTTGCGGCCGATCACGCGGGCCGACGCCGAGGAGATCTCCGGCTGGCGCTACCCTGGGCCCTACTCCACGTACGACGTCAACCCTTCGTCTATCCCCGGGCTGCTGGACCCTCGCTACAACTACCACGCGGTCTTGGACGCCGGCGGGGAACTCGTCGGGTACTTCTGCTTCGGCGCGGACGCCACGGTTCCAGAAGGACGCAAGCGCGGCCTCTACGGCGACGACGCCCTGGACCTGGGCCTGGGCATGAGGCCGGACCTCACGGGCCGGGGCCTCGGTCCGGGGTTCGTCCGGGCCGGTCTGCGCTTCGCCGAAGGCAGGTTCTCGCCGCCCGCCTTCCGCCTGACCGTGGCTACCTTCAACCGGCGCGCTATCCAGGTCTACGAAAAGGCAGGATTCGAGGCCGTCCGGGAGTTCGGGGACCGCGGACCGGAGTGGCTGCTCATGAGACGGCCGGCTTAGCCCCCTTACTCACGACAGGCCCAAAAAGCCTATGGTTGAGGGTCCGTTACGCCGCGAAAAGGTAGGAGGCCATCACCCCGATAAAGTTGTACCCGGCGTGCGCCAAAAAGCTCGCGGTGGTGTTGAAGCGGCGGCGCAGGAAACCGAGGCCCAAGGAAAGAACGAAGATGTAGCCCAGGAGCAGGGAGGGGCCGTACTGCACGTGCATCGAGGCGAAGAGGACGGAGGTCGGGAGGATGCCCAGGGCTGGCTGGACGGCGCCCCGAAAGAGCGTCTCTTCACCCAGGCCTGCCCCGAACCCGATGAGCAGAGCGAAGAGGACGGCCGGGACGAGGCCCAACCCTCGCGGGTCGAAGAGCGCGCCCGAGAGCTCCCCTACCTGCCGGTAGAGGCCCGGCTGGAGCTGGCGAAACAGGAGATCCGCGCCCAGCGAGAGCGCGAAAGCGCCGACCACGAAGGCCGCGACTACCCCCAACTGCCGCAGATTCAGCGGTCCGTAGCCGAGACGGGCGAGCGTCGCTCGCAATCCGTGCCGGATGCCGGCGCCCACCCCGACCACCGCAACCGCCAGGAAGGGTAGCTGGGTGGCGAGTAGGAGGCCCACCGAGAGTCGGCCGCCCGTGCCGAGGGAGAATGCGCCGATCTCCTCCAGCTGGTCGAAGCTCAGGACGCCGATAAGGTTGTTCGTAAGCAGCACCATCGCGAAGAGCCAGAGCGCGAGGAAGATCGGCGGGTCCGAGAAGAAGGTTCCGGGACGGCGGCCCACGATCTTCAGCAGGCTCGGGACGCACAAGGCCAGCCCGATCAGGCCGGCAGCCAAGATCGCGCCCGCCGTGATCGTCAGCAACCCCGGCGGGTACACCCCGGCCGGAACCGCGCCCGAGAGCCGCGCGGCCCCCAGCAACGCACCCGACCCCAGCACGAGCAGCGAGACGAAGAGGAGGGTGACCCACAGCGAGATCTCGGCCCCCCGGCTCTTCCTCGCCCACTGCGCCAGCAGGGCCAGAGCCCCCACGAACAGCGTCACCGCAAACAGGGCCAGAATATTCTGCATAGGCGCTCCAGAGGGTAGCACACAAGAAAACCGGGCCGCGCATTATCGCGCGGCCCGGCTGCCTCACCTGGGCCAGGAAGGGGGAAGGGCCCAGTAACCACAATGTATCCGCCGCGGGTTACAACCCGGCTACCGGTAGGTAACAAACGGGTAACAGCTATGGGTCCCGGTTTTCGGCGCTTTCGAGGCCGTCGAGGATGGGGCCTAGCTCGTCGTCGCGGGCGGTTTCGTATTGTTCGAGGGTACCCGCCCGGCGGGCGAGCTCGGCGAGGCGCGCGGTGAGCCCCGTGCCGGTCTTTGCGGCGAGGATGCGCCAGGCGAGGATGCGTTGTGTGTGGTGGAGGTTCGGGTTAGGGGTGCCGGTTTCGATGAGGTCTTCGAGCGCGGCGTGGACGGCCTCGGCCTCTTCGAGAGGGAGCTCCAATCGGACTGGTCGGTCTTCGGGCAATTCAGCGGACCTTTTCGAGGTAGATCCGGTCCTGGGTTATGATTATTCGCAGGTCCTCGGGGGAGCCGCGCAGGTAGCCCCGCCACTCGCGGCCGAAGACGTCGGAGTCGCGGGCGTCGGTCTTTAGCACGATGCCGTCCGCGGTCTCGTCGAGCACGGCCGGGTGCTCGGAGAGCTGGCCACGGCGAACGGGGTCGCGACGGTAAATGGAGTTCCGGGACCGGAAGCTCTGCACGCTAGACGGCGTGGTGTTCAACTCTTGGGCGATCCAGTCATCCCCCCGCCCGTCTTCTACCCAGCGCCGGATCTTGGACGCGTGCGGCTTTAACGCAACCCTTCGGTTTTCCACGGCCCCCTGCTCCTTCGACGGATTTCGTCTTCTAGGTCATATGTACCACTTTTTGTTACTCGACGCCAGATGCATCTCGGCGGGGTTAGGCCGGGGGCGTAACCCCGGCGGCCATCCACAGCACGAGGAGGCCGCGGAAGGTCCAGCAGGCGGTGCGGATCCAGTTGGAGCGCACCAGGGAGCGGTGGGAGGCCGAACGAAACCCGCGCCCGAGAACGCCGTGCCGGGGTGACTGAAGGAACGCGGTCGAGAGCCACACCACAGCCAAAAGTAAGAGCCCGAGCATCGGCAGGAAGGACGAGACGCCTTGCGGGGGACGGACGACGAGCGCAACGGTGGTCGCCGCCTCGACGAGCATCGGGGGAACCACGAGAAGGCCAGTACGGCGGGAGTGCGCCACCGAGTAATCGGCGAAGCCGTCCCTCCCTACCCGGCCGAAGAGGGGGTAGTGGACGATCTGCACGAACCAGATCACACCAACCATGAAGACCGTCGCCGCGACGTGGACGAGCAGGACGGCCTCCACGCCGGACCTAGCCCTCGCGGCCGAGCAGCCGGTCCGCCGCGGCCAGCCCGGAGAGCGCGGCGCCCTCCACCTTCGGCTGCCCAAAGGCGTCGCCGCAGAAGACCAGCGGCGGATCCCCGCAGGCCACCAGGCAACGTTCGGGGTGGGACGATGTGACCCAACTGTAGCGCCACCTGGCGAGCGAGGTTGCGACCGTCGCCGAGGCCAGATCCGCGCCTAGAAGGTCCCCGGCGAAGGAGAGTAGGGCTTCGGTGATGTCCTCTTCGGCGCTCTCGAAGTGCCGCCTGGACCATTTCGGTCCGGCGTGGATGGTCACGCCCGGGCTCTCGGAGATACCCTTGCGTGCGTTGTCTCCTATCCAGTCGAGCGGCTCGCCCTTGATCTGGACGCCCCCGGGTTCGGGCACCGGCGAGGGACCCTCCAGCGAGGCCATCAGCGCGAGGCACGGGTCGTAGGCTACGTCTTCGAGCCGACGGCGCGCCTCCCCCACAAGGGCGTAACCCCCCGACCCCGCCAGCGCGATCGACTGCGGGACCGGGGCCGTCAGCAGCAGGACGCCGCCAGAAACCGTCTCTCCGGACTCGCAGGCGACCGTCCACCCCTCGGTTCCTCGCCCCACGTGCACGGCCCGCTCCCCGGTCCTGACGTCGAGGTCGCGGGCTAGGTGCTTTGGGATGGAGGTCATGCCCCGCGTGCCTCGGTAGCGCGGGTGGCCGTCCGGGTCCCTCCGGCCCCTGGCCTCGGCGAAGCCGCGGGCCCACTCGGCGGCGGCGCCGGCGGAGACCCAGCCTTCGACGAGTTCGCGAAATCTGTCGCCGCGGACCGTGAAGAACTGGGCCCCATGGTCGAAGTTCGCGCCGCCGAACCGGCGGGTGGCCATCCGGCCGCCGACGCCCCGACCTTTGTCCAGTACCGTCACGCGCCACCCGGCCTCCTGCAGCTCGCGGGCCGCGAGCAGGCCTGATATGCCCGCCCCTACGACCACGCAAGAATTTATCGGGGAGTTGTTTTGCATCGCGTCAACCTTTCGCCGGGCGTCGAACGGGGGGACGGAGGGTCGAGAGGCCGCCGTCGACGCCGAGGGTCTGGCCCGTGATCCAGGCCGCCTCCGGTCCGAGGAGGAAGGCGATGGCGCCCGCGATGTCTTCCGGCTCTCCCAACCTGCCGAGCGGGTGGAGGTCCAGGGAGGCGCGCCGGGCCATCTCGCTGCGCGTGAGGCTCTCCGTCATGGGGGTCTGGACGAGGCCGGGCGAGACGACGTTGAAGCGCAGGCCCCGTGAGACGTAGGAGGCAGCCGCCGAGAGAGCGAGCCCCACTACGCCCGCCTTCGCCGCGGCTATCGCCTCGTGGTTGGCGAGCCCGACCCGGGCCGCGACGGAGGAGAGAAGCACTACCGAACCGCCTCCCGGCATGTGCCTCGCCGCCGCCCTGACGGTGTTGAAGGCGCTGGTGAGGTTCAGGGAGAGCTGGAAGGAGAATTCTTCGTCCGTGGTCATGTGGGCCGGCTTGAGCAGGAACGAGCCGACGCAGTTGGCCGTACCGGCGATGGGCCCGTTTTCCTTTGCCGTCCGGGCGAAGAGGTCATCCACGGCCCCGCCGTCGGTGGCATCCAAGGCGTGGTAGGGGACGTCGAGCTCGTCGGCGAGGTCTTTCAGGCGCCCTTCGTTGCGGGCGGCGAGGACGGGGGTCGCGCCCTCGCGGGCGAGGCGGCGGCACAGCATTGAGCCGATGCCGCCGGTCGCCCCGAGCACAACGTAAGTCGATGCGTCGCTATCCATGAGTGAGCCCTCTCTGTGGTTGGGCCATCCACGCGGCCCGGCGGACGCTCGCGAAGTGGATGTCGGCGATGTCCTCGACGTTCTCCGAGTAGCCGCCGGCCATCGTGACCGCGACGGGGATGCCCCGCTCCCGGCAGCTTTCCAGGACGAGGCGGTCGCGCTCGGCGAGGCCGGCTTTGGTCACCGAGAGCCGGCCCAGGCGGTCGCCCTCGAAAGGGTCGGCGCCGGCCAGGTAGATTGCCAGCCCCGGGTTCGACTCCTCGAGGGCCCGGTCTAGGCCGGACCGGAGGGCGTCGAGGTACGCCGCGTCGTCGGCGCCGTCGGGTAGGGGGATGTCGAGGTCGCTGCGTTCTTTGTGGAAAGGGAAGTTCTTTTCGCCGTGGATCGAGAACGTGAAGACGGTAGGGTCGCCTTCGAGGATCGCGGCTGACCCGTTTCCCTGGTGTACGTCGGTGTCCAAGACGACGACCCGCTCCACCAAGCCCGCTGCCTGCACGGCCCGGGCGGCGATGGCGGAGTCGTTGAAGACGCAGTATCCCTCCCCGCGGCCGGCGAAGGCGTGGTGGGTGCCGCCGGCCAGGTTGGCGGCGAAGCCGTCTTCGAGCGCGGCGAGGCAGGCCTCCACGGTGCCGCCCGACGCCCTGCGGGAACGCTCGACCATCTTCTCGGACCAGGGGAAGCCGATGCGCCGGACCTCCTTCTCCGTGAGGGTGCCCGTGGCGACGCGCGAGAGGTAGCCGGGGTCGTGGGCCCGCAGTATCTTGTCGTCCGAGGCGGCCTCGGGCGCCCGCAACTCGTCGGGGCCGCAGATGGACGAGGCCTCCACGCGCTCGCGCAGCAGCGAGTACTTGGCCATCGGGAAGCGGTGGCCGGATGGAAGAGGCAGCACGAAATGGTCGCTGTAGAAGATCTTCATGGTGTCCTTTCCCGGCGTCTCATCGCAGCAATGTATTACATCGGCGTGATGCTTTTAGAGATAGCTCTCTCAGAAAGGCACGGAGAAGCTGTGGTAGCATCGCTTTCTTGCAAGGTATGGACGATGCCACGCAACAGAGGCTTTTTTCGGAGACCCCCGGCACCATCTCGCCGTCGGAACCCGGTTTGTACCTCGGCACCTCCGGCTGGTCGTACTCGGATTGGGAGGGGACGGTCTACCCATCGGGCATCCCGGCCGGGTCGCGCCTGGCGGAGTACGTCAAGCGGTACGCGACCGTGGAGATAGACTCGACCTTCTACGGGACGCCCCGCCCGTCCACGGTCCGGCGGTGGCGCGAGATCTCTCCAGACGGCTTCCTCTTTGCCGCAAAGTTTCCGCAGGGGATCACTCACGAGGGGGCCCTCGTCGGCTGCGAGCGCGAGACGCTGAACTTCATCCGCACGATGGAGGAGCTCGACGACCGGCTCGGCCCGCTCCTGCTGCAGCTCCCGCCATCCTTTACCGTCGAGGGCTTGGGCGTCCTGGGCGATTTCCTCGCGGACCTGCCCGATGGCTTCCGCTACGCCGTGGAGGTGCGCCACCGGAGCTGGCTTAACTCCGACCTGCCTGAGATGCTCCGCGAACGCGCGGCCGCGCTTGTGCTGGTGGACTACCCCCGGATGCCGAGGATGGAAGAGGCGACGGCGGACTTCTCCTACGTGCGCTGGCTCGGGGACCGGCGGGAGTTTCCGTCGGGGCACACGCGCATCAAGAAGGAACGGGACGGCGACTTGCGCTGGTGGTCCCGCGTGGTGGGTAGGTTCCTCGAGGAGGGCAGGACCGTCTACGCCTACGCGAACAACCACTACCAGAACCACTCGCCCTCGACCCTTGAGAGCTTCAAGCGGATCCGCCGCGGCGGATGAGCGCCGCACCGGTCGTGTTCGGCACGGGGCCCGTCCACCCCTTCGGCCCGGGGCGGGTCTTCGGCTGGGCGACCGAGGCCGGCTTCGACGGGTCGAGGTCATGATGGATGACCGCTGGGACACCCACCGGCCCGCCCCACCTGAACGCCTCGCCCAGAGGCACGGGCTGCTCTACCTGTCCTGGCCCTGCACCCTCCCATCCACGCGGGTGCCCGCGGCTGGCGCCGGAGGAGAGGCTCGTCCTCAGCGCGCCTGGCGCGAAAGATCTCCTGCCCCCTCGTCGTCGGCCACCCGCCGGGGCGTCCCCTTACCCGCTGGATGGTTGGACCTCGCAAACGCCTAGGCTGAGGGCGTCACGGTCGCCTTCGAGAACATCCCGGCCAACCCGCCCGACGTCTTTCGGATCCGCCGGACGAGCTGCCACCCACCGGAGCACCCGAAAGACGCCGGGGAGGTTACCCTGGACACGAGTCACGTCGGGCGAGCCGGGTCGACCTCATGGCGGCGCACGCGGCGCTCGCAGGCCAGCTGCGCCACTTCTACCTCTCTGACTCCACCCGCGTCGCGGGCAAGAACGAGCACGGGACCCCCGGCAAGGGGGAGCCTACCGCTCCGGCCAATCCTTGGCGCTTTGGCCGCGGGTGCGTACCCCGGCGCGGTCAGCCCAGAGCTGAACACCCCGGCCTCTGGGCACGCCGGACCGGGACGTTATCATGGAGCGCACGGGCGCCGCGCTCCGGTTTGCGCGGCAAGGGCTGGGGGCACGGCAGCCGAAACCTCCTGATAAGCTCTCGCAAGACCGTTTAGGGGAGGAGTCTTCCAGTTGATAGATGAGCGTTTGCAGAAGCTGGCGAGGGTTCTTGTGGACTACTCCGTCGAGGTCCGCGAGGGGGAGCAGGTCGCGGTCTTCGGTGAGGTCGGGGCGGAGCCCCTGATCAAAGCTTTATACACCCGCCTGTTGCAGGTGGGGGCGGTGCCGGTCTTGCAGGTCCAATTGCCCGGGATGCAGGAGCTCTTCTTCGAGCACGCCGGGGAGGTCCACTACAAGAGTATTCCTTCGATTAGGCGCTTCGTTGCGGAGGAGGCCGACGCGGAGATCGGGATCAAGGCGCCCTCGAACACGCGGGCGCTGGCGAACGTGGACCCGGCCAGGCAGCGCGCTCTGGCGGAGCTGAACAAGCCGCTCTCTGAGGTCATGCTGGAGAAGAACCGCTGGGTGCTGACGCTCTTCCCGACGGAGGCCCTCGCCCAGGAGGCGAACATGGGCCTCGCCGCCTACGAGGAGTTCGCCTTCGGGGCGATGGGCCTGAACGAGGATGACCCGGTCCGCTACTGGCAGGAGAAGTCCCGCGAGCAGGAGCGCCTGAAGGAGCGCCTGGAAGAGGCGCGCGAGATCCGGCTCGTGGGGCCGGGGACGGACCTCACGCTCTCTGTCGAGGGTCGCAAGTTCGTGAACTCGGCTGGCAGGCGCAACATGCCCTGCGGGGAGGTCTTTACCGGGCCCATCGAGGACTCGGCCAACGGCCACGTTTACTTCGGAGTTCCGGCCGCGATAGGTGGTCGGGAGGTGGCCGGGGTCAGCCTGCGCTTCAGGGAAGGGAAGGTGGTCGAGGCCGGCGCCGAGAAGGGCGAGGAGTACTTGAGAAGCCTCCTCGACACCGACGCGGGGGCGCGGTACCTGGGCGAGATCGGCATCGGCACCAACTACGGGATAGGACAGGCGAGTGCCAACGTCCTCTTCGACGAGAAGCTCGGCGGCACCGTCCACCTCGCCATCGGGAGGTCTTACAAGGAGACAGGGGGCAAAAACGACTCCAGCGTCCACACGGACCTCGTCTGCGACCTGCGCGAGGACGGCGAGCTCTACGCGGACGGCGAGTTGATCCAGAAAAATGGGCGGTTCCTGGAGTTCGAGCTGGGAGGTTAGGCGGTGCAGGGCGACACGATGTTGCGGGTGGACAACGTTGGGGACGAGGCCGCGCTTGAGGCCGTCCGCGAGGCCCTGGACGGGCTCAGCGTATACTACCGGTTCGCACGCGCGGAGCCTAACGAGGACCGCTTCCCGCAAACCGCCTACTTCTACGTCCCCGACGGCTCCGCGGACGAAGTGGAGAAAGCCATGCAACGGCTCTCCGAGGTGCACGGGTTCGACGCCGGGCCCTTTGACCGGGCGCGCCTCCGGTCGGAGGTACGACCGCACGATCTTCGGCCTCGCCCTCCCCGCGCTGGGGGCGCTCGCCGCCGAGCCGACCTACGTCCTCGTGGACACCGCGATAGTCGGGCCCCTGGGGGGACGCCCAAGCTGGCGGCGCTCGCCATCGCGGCAACGCTCCTCAGCACCGCGATCACGCTCTTCAATTTCTTGACCTACGGAACGACGGCCGGGTGGCGCGGCTGCACGGGGCCGGGGAGGTCGCCTCGGCCGGCCTGACCGGCTCCTAGGCGTTGTGGCTCTCGCTGGCGCTCGGCGGGACGCTGCTCGCCCTGACTGTGCTACTCGCGGCCCCTGCCGTCGTCCTGATGGGTGGGTCGGGCGCGACGGCTGGGATGGCCTTCTCTTACCCGCGCATCTCGGCGCTCGGGGTGCCGTTCGCCATGGTCGCGCTCGGGGGGCAAGGTTTCTTGCGCGGGGTCGGCAACCTCAGGACGCCGCTTCTGATACTCGTCGCTGCCAACGCGGCCAACGCCGTCCTCGAGGTCTTGTTCGTCTATGGCTTCGGGGGGGGCCTCGCGGGTTCGGCTTGGGGAACCGTTATCGCCCAGGCCGGCATGGGTGCGGCCTTCGTCCTCTGGCTGTTGCGTGCCCCGGCCGACTCGCGCCGCCCGAGCTGGACGACGATGCGGCACCTGCTGCGCGTGGGCGGGGACACCGCGGTGCGCACGGGGGCGCTCTTGCTCTCTTTTGCGCTCGCGAGCGCGGTCGTCGCCCGGATCGGGGAAGCCCCGCTGGTGGCTCACCAGGTCGCCTTCGGCCTCTTCGTCTTTTTCGCCCTCGTCCTCGACGCGATAGCCATATCCGGCCAGATCCTGGTCGGACGGTTCCTCGGTGCGGGGGACTTACGGGGGCCTATGCCGCCGCCGGGCGCATGATCCTATGGTCCGTCGTCGTGGACTGGGTCTTTTGCCTGGCGCTCCTCGCCGTCACGGGGGCCATCCCGCGCCTCTTCACCGGGGACCCGGACTTGGTCGAGAGGGCCGGTGACCTTTGGCCCCTCCTCGCGCTGATGCAGCCCATGGGCGCCGCCGTCTTCGCCCTCGACGGCACCCTGATCGGGGTGAGCGATACCCGCTTCTTGAAGTGGTCGATGGTCGCGGCCTTCCTCGCCTTCGCCCCCCTGGCCCTCGCCGCGCTTGCCCTCGACCTCGGCGTCGTTGGCGTCTGGGCAGCCCTGAACGCCCTGATGCTCGTGCGTCTTGCGACCTGTGGCGCGCGTTTCCTCGGCCGCCGCTGGGCCGTCGTCGGGGCTTCGACGTGAGGAGCCGCCGGGCGAGGCTTCACCCCCGTCCGCCGGGGCGGGGTTTATACTGCCGGTACCAATAACGCGCGAGCTGCAAGAGGGATGTGAGGGTGCCAGGTTTCTCCGATGGCGAACGCAGGATCATGAGCACGACCGGCCCCCGAGGCGGGTTCGCAGGGCTCGGGCGGGGCTGCGTGTCGCGGGCCCGGCGTCTTGCCGCCCCGTGCTCGGGATGGCCCGGTAGGGTGCGTCACGACGCCGTTTTCCTGGACGTGGACGGGGGCACCCTGCCCTGGGTAAACCCGGACGTCGAGGGCCATGTCGGGGGCCTCTCGCCCTACGCGGACAACGGGGGGCTCACCGCCGAGTGGGCGAGCGGGCCGGCCTGGGGGAGCTTGCGGCGGCACATCCGGGAGAACATCGAGCATCGGACGGAGAAGCCCCCCGCCCGGTTCAGGCGCCGCGACGCCGAGCGGACCACCGCGGAGCTTGGCATCGAGGTCCCGACGGGGAGTCTCACGGGCGTGGCGGAGCGCAGGACCTCCCCCCACCCCGACGCCGGACCGGTGCCGGAGGGGTTGAACGGGCTCGGCGTCCCTGCCTCCGTGGTCTGCAACCGAGACATAGGGCTCGCGAAGGTGCTCGACGGCCTGCGCTGGACGCGCTTCTTCGACGGTCTCGTCGCTTCCGCGGTGCTCGGCTTGGAGAAGCCGCGCCGCAAGATCTGCGACGAGGCGATGCGCCTGACCGGCGTCCCGGCCGACCGCGCGGTCGTGGTTGGCAACGACCCCGTCTCGCGCGTCCGGGGCGCCTCGGAGGTTGGGGTGGGCGCGGAGTGCGTGGACCGGACCGGCGCAAAAGCGCCGGAGGCGGCCTTCGTCATCCCGAACCTCAGCGAGCTGCCCGGGATCGTGCGGGGCTGACGGGATGGGAGGGAGGGAAAGTGATTTCGACGGGCCGCGCATCGAGCGGGCGGTGCGGGAAATACTGCACGCCCTCGGCGAAGACCCGGAAAGGGAGGGCCTGGAGGAGACGCCGCGGCGGGTGGCCGACGCTTACGCCGCCCTCTTCTCCGGGCTGCGCGAGGACCCGCTCAGACACCTCGAGGTCTCGTTCGACGAGTCGGCCCGGGACCTCGTGCTCATGCGCGGCATCCCGTTCGTTAGCCAGTGCGAGCACCACCTCCTGCCCATGCTCGGCCGGGCGCACGTCTGTTATCTACCGCAGGACAGGGTGCTCGGTTTCTCAGAACTTGTGCGCGTCGTCGAGTGTTATGCGGCGAGGCCCCAACTCCAAGAGCGACTCACCGCCCTGATCGCCGACGCGCTTCACGAGCCCCTGGGCTCGCGCGGCTCGCTCGTCGTGGTTGAGGCCGAACACACCTGCATGGCGGCGACGGGCGCGTGGCGGCCCGGCACGACCGCCGTTACCTCCGCCGCGCGCGGCGTCTTCGCCGACGACCCGGCCCGCCGTGCCGAGGTGATGACCCTGCTCCCGACCCGCTGAGAGGAACCGAACCCCAAGGCACGGTACTTCTTTTTACTCGGCGACTTTCTCCGTCGCCCGCCCGGGGATGCCGGCCAGGGCGGCGCCGATGATGCCGGCTTCGTTGAGCATCTTGGCGGTGACGATCTCTGTGCGAGCCGTGAGGTGGGGAAGGAACTTCTCGGCCTTTTTGCTGATGCCGCCGCCTACCACTATCACGTCGGGCCAGAGGAGGTCCTCTATCTTGCGCAGGTACTCGTCGAGGCGCCCGGCGTACTGCTTCCAGGTCAGATCCTCGCGCTTGCGGGCGCTGTCCGAGGCGCGGTGCTCGGCGTCTTGGCCCCCGATCTCGATGTGACCGAGCTCGGTGTTCGGGACGAGCCTGCCCCCCACGAACAGCGAGGTCCCGATGCCGGTCCCAAGCGTCAGCATCAGCACCACGCCCCCCCGGTCCCGTCCCTCGCCCCACCGGACCTCGGCGAGGCCCGCCGCGTCGGCGTCGTTGACCACCCCGACGGGCCTGCCCAATTCCTCTTGCAGTGCCCCACCCAGGTCGAAACCGATGGCCGCCTCGTCTATGTTGGCCGCCGTGTGGACGACGCCTTCCTTGACCACGGCCGGGAAACCGCACCCCACCGGCCCTTCCCAGGCCGATTCCCGGACTACCCGGCCGGCCGTTTGGACTATGGCCTCCGGCGTCGCGGGCTTGGGCGTCCTGATCCTCATCCTCTCGGCGACGAGCGCCCCCGTCTCCGTGTCCACGGGCGCCCCCTTTATGCCCGACCCGCCTACGTCCAACCCGAAAACGTTCACAGGAAACCTCCCCAAAGAGTTGGCGCCATTCTAGCGAAATAACCCCCCTCAGGCCGGCCAAGGCCGTCTCGGGCTTGCCGGGGCCCTGGCTTTCTCCGGCGGCGCGGAGCCGCGCCCGGAGCGCGACGGCCGGGGATCAACCCTTCGGGAAGACGACCGCCCGGCCCGCGACGGCCACCGCGACGCGCTCGCCGGGCCTGAAACCGGGGCCGCCGCCCAGGCGCGAGCAGAGGACTGGGCCTGAGTCGAGGCGCAGCTTTATGAGCTGATCGTGGCCGTAGAACTCGCGCGCGAGCACTGTCGCTTCGGCCTCCTGACCGGAGAGCTCGCCGTTGGGGAGCGGCCTGAGTCGGAGGGCCTCCGGGCGGAGCATGGCCTCGACGCTGCCGGTGCACTCGCCGCAGGCCGGGACCTCCCCGAGCGCGCAGCTCAGGCGGCCGTTCTCGTGGGTGCCGGGGATAAAGTTCGCCTCGCCGACGAACTCGGCGACCTCGCGGCTGGCGGGCTCGTGGTAGAGGACCTCTGGCGCGGCCTTCTGGGCGACGGCGCCGTCGAGCATCACGGCGACCTCGTCGGCGAGGCTCAGGGCCTCCTCCTGGTCGTGGGTGACGAAGATCGCCGTGGCGCCAGCGTCGGTGAGGATGTCGCGCATCTCCGCCCTCACGCGCGTCCTGAGCGCGGCGTCGAGGTTCGAGAAGGGCTCGTCGAGCAGGACGACCTCGGGACCCGGCGCGAGCGCCCGGGCGAGCGCAACCCGCTGCTGCTGACCGCCGGAAAGCTCGTGGGGCATCCTGCCGCCGAGGCCGTCGAGGTGGGCGAGGGAGAGCACCTCTTCGACACGGCCGTTGCGCCTCTTGCCGCCGGCGAGACCGTAGGCGACGTTCTGGGCGATCGTGAGGTGGGGGAAGAGGGCGTAGTCCTGGAAGACCATACCGACCCGCCGCTTCTCCGGCGGAATGCGGAGGTTCGGGCCCGCGACCGGCCGGCCACCGACCTCGACCGTGCCGGTATCCGGGACCTCGAAGCCGGCGATCAGGCGCAGGGTCGTCGTCTTGCCGCAGCCGGAGGGGCCGAGGAGCGCCAGCACCTCGCCCCTCTTCACCTCGAGGTCCACGCCGCGCACCGCGGCGACGGGTCCATAGGAGCGGCTCACGCCCGAGAGGCGGACGGCGACGCTCACTTCGCACGCTCCCTGATGACGAGCAGGTAGAGCGGGACCGCCGAGATCCCGATCAGGAGCAGGGCCGGCGCCGACGCCCTCGCGAAAAACGCGTCGCCCGTGGCGCCCCAGATCCTGGTCGCCAGGGTCTCGAACCCCGTCGGGCCGAGCAAGAGGGTTGCGGGCAACTCCTTCATCGTCGTCAAGAATACCAGGGCCGCGCCCGCGACGACGCCGGAGCCGGCGAGCGGCGCCGTGATGGTGGCCGCGACGCGCACCGGACCGCGCCCGAGGCCGCGGGCGGCCTCCTCCACGCTTGGCCGCACCTGCAGGAGCGCCGAGCGGCTGGCCCCGACGGCCTGGGGCAGGAAGTGGACCGCGTAGGCGAAGACTAGCAGGCTCAGCGTCTGGTAGGCCCACGGCACGTAATTGGCCCCGAAAAAGACGAGCGAGAGGGCGAGCACGATGCCGGGGAGCGCGTACCCCAGGTACGCAGTCTTCTCGACGAAGCTCGAGGTCCCGCCCCGGAACCTGACGGACAGGATGGCCACCGGGAGGGCCGCGAGCGCCGTGACCGCCGCGGCGAGTCCGGAGGCGTATACCGAGCTCCAGGCCGCGTTCCAGAGCGGTCGCAGCGGCTCGCCCTCGGCGAGGCCCCGGGCAAGCCAGAAGCCCAGGACGCCGACGGGGGCCGCGAGGGCGAGCAGGACGACCGCCCCGCAGAAGGCCAGCGCGGGCCACCGCCAGCGGCCGAGCGGGATCCTACTGGCCGGCCTGGAGGCCGTGTTTCCGTGGTAGCGGGCCCGGCCGCGGGTGCGGCCCTCGACCAGGAGAACTGCTACCGTGAGCGCGACCAGCATCAGCGCCAGGATCGCCGCCGGCGTCCTGTCGAAGGCGGAGCGGTACTGGATATAGATCTCGTTGGAGAAGCTCTCGTACTGCAACAAGGAGACCACGCCAAAGTCGCTCAGGGCGTAGAGCGCCACCAGCAGCGCCCCGGCGACGATGCCGGGCCTAAGCTGCGGCAGCGTTACGCGCAAAAAGCTCTCCCAGGCACCGCTGCCTAGGCTCCTCGCTGCCTCCTCCATCGCCGGGTCCAGACCCCGAAGCGCGCCCCTGACCGTCAGAAAGACGTAGGGGTAGGAGAAGAGCGTGAGGGCGAGGGCAGCGCCGGGGAAACCGTAGATCTCCGGCAGCCGCTCCACGCCAAGCGGCTCCAGCCACCCCTGCAGCATCCCGCGCGGACCTAGCACGCTCACCAGCACGAAGCCCCCGACGTAGGAGGGTATGACCAGCGGCAGCGCCGCGAGCACGGCCCACGTCCTCCGCCAGGGCAGGTCGGTGCGGGTCGTGAGCCAGGCGAGCGGCACGGAGACGGCCACCGAGGCGGCCGTGACTACGGCGGCGAGCAGCGCGCTTCGGCCGAGAACGGCCAAAGTGTCGCCGTCGAGCACAACCTCAGCGACCCCCTCCCACCCGTCCTCTAAGGAGCGGACGGCGAGGTAGATCAGAGGCAGGGCCATCGCCGCCACGACGAGCCCCGCGAGCACCCCGAGCACGACCGGCGGACGGCGCCGGCGCGGCTTTACCCCGCGCTGCCTACCGACCGCCGCCGGCGCCGTCACCCTAGAGCACCCCCGTCTCCCGCAAAAGCTCCAGCGTGCCGCCGAGGTCGTCGAGGTTGCTCAGGTCGACCTCGGGACCTTGCGTCTCGGAGAGCGGCGGAAGCTCGTCGTTGATCTCCACGCCTTCCACGAGAGGGTACTCGTAGGTCTCGTCGGCGAAGTACTGCTGGGCCTCCTCAGAGAGCGCGAACTTCAGAAACTCCCGCCCCGCCTCGGGGTTCTCGGCCGTGTCCAGGACGCCGGCCCCGGCGGCGAGCACGAGGGCGCCCGGGTCCCCGCCCTTGAGGTAGTAGTTGGCGGCGGGCAACTCCTCCCCCCGCTCCTCCTTTACCTGGAAGAGGTAGTAGTGGTTGACGAAGGCCACCTGCACCTCGCCCGAGGCCACGCCCTCGACGGCGCTGAGGTTGTCCGGGTAGACGAAGGGGGCGTTAGCCTGCACGCCTTCGAGCCACCCCCGCGCCCGGTCCTCCCCTTCGAGGACTCGCAGCGCGGTAACGAAGGCCTGGAAAGAGCCGTTTGTAGGCGCCCAGCCGACCTTGCCCTCCCACCGGGGATCGGTGAAGCCGAAGATGGAGTCCGGCAGGTCGCCATCCGCGAGCTCCTCGGTGTTGTAGGCCACGACCCGCGACCGCCCGGAGGTGCCGACCCAGTCCCCGTCGTCGGCCCTGAACCTGGCCGGGACCCTGTTAAGGACGCCGTCCGGCAGCTTCGTCAGGCGCCCCTCGTCGTCGAGCGCGCCGAGGGCGCCAGGGTCCTGCGCGAAGAAGAGGTCCGCCGGGCTGTTCTCGCCCTCCTCGAGGATGGTCGCAGCGAGCTCGGCCGTGTCCCCGTACCTGACCTGCACGTCCACGCCGCTCCGCCCCTCGAACTGCTCGAAGATGGGGCCGACGAGCTCCTCGCTGCGCCCGGAGTAAACCACCAAAGTCCTCTCGCCCGGCTTGAGCGCCTCCTGCGCGGTCGTCTCGGACCCGGTGGTCTCGCCCCCCGTCTCCTCCCCGGAGCCGCCTCTCTGGCCGCCTTCGCCCCCTTGCGGCGGCGGCTCGCCGCAGCCCGCGGCGAGGAGCATCGTAAACGCGAGCAGCGCCAGCGCGAGAGCAGAGTTCGCCCGTGAGACCAAAATGCCGTCCTCTCCAACGCCGGCCCGCTGCGACCCGGCGGAGACGTCGTCCGTAATGACAATCGTTTGCAATAACCTCAGGTGGAGGGTAATCTACGGCGCTGTGGCGCGTCAAGTGATGGGCGGGTGGATTGTGAGCTGGATCAAGGCTGGCGCGTGAGCCGGGTGCTGGTAACCGGGGCGGCGGGTTTTATCGGGTCGCACCTGGTTGGCCGGCTGCTCGCCGACGGGCGCGAGGTTGTTGGCGTGGACGCCTTTACCGGCTACTATTCCCGGCGCGCCAAAGAACGCAACCTCGAAACGGCGCTCCAGAGCGACGGGTTTCGGCTGGTGGAAGGGGATCTTCTGGAGTTGGACCTGGACGATCTTTTGTACGGCGTAGGGCGCGTCGCGCACCTGGCCGCGGAGCCGGGGGTGAGACGGAGCTGGGGCCGGAACTTCTCTCGGTACGTGGCCCGCAACGTGGTAGCTACCGAACGGCTGCTTGAGGCGGCAGGCAAGGCGGGGGGACCGAAGCTCGTCTACGCCTCTTCATCCTCCGTCTACGGGGCGGACCCCGGCCGCCCGGTGGACGAGGGGCACCGTCGCTCTCCGGCCTCGCCCTACGCGCTCTCCAAGCTCGCCGCCGAGGAGCTGGTGGGCCTGTACTGGCGGGAGCGGGGGGTGCCTGGCACCGTGCTCAGATACTTTACCGTCTACGGGCCGCGCCAGCGGCCCGAGATGGCCCTCTCGCGTTTTCTCTTTTCCGCCCTGCGCGGGCGCCCGGTGGACGTGTTCGGCGACGGCAGCCAGCGGCGGGACATGACCTTCGTCTCAGACGCCGTCGAGGCCACCGTGGCGGCGCTGGAGGCGCCGGTCGGCGTGTACAACGTCGGGGGCGGGACGCGGGCGACGGTGGACGACATGATCCGGGCCGTCAAGAAGGTGACCGGGGCCTCCTTCGAGGTCCGCTACGGCCCCGAGGCCGAGGGGGACGTCCGCTCCACCTGGGCAGACTCCGGGCGTGCTGAGCGCGTCCTCGGCTACAAGCCGCGCGTCGGCCTCGAGGAGGGGGTGGCGGCGCAGGCGAAGTGGGCCGCCCGGGCGCTCGTCGCCGCCCCGGCCTAAAAAGCGCCGTGGTGCAGGGGCTCCTGATCCTGGCGTCCCTCTACCTGCCGGGCCACTTCCTCGGCCCCCGGCTCTGCCGCAAGGACGACGGCCTCGCGGAACTCTTCTTGCTCCGCCTCTCGGCCTCCCTCGCCCTCGCCGTCCCGCTGCTGACGCTCCTGGCCCTCGCCGGATGGTTCACCGTTCCCGTCATCGTCGGGAGCCTGGCGCTCCTCGCCGCCGGGGCGTACTTCGTCGTCCGCGGGCAAGGCGCGAGAGGCAGGGGCACCGCTTGGGACCTCGGCGCGCTCTTGCTCGCGGTGGGTAGCTTAGGGCTCTATTGCCGACCGGCAGAGTACGTCCTCAACAGCCGCGACCCCGGGGTGTATTTCCTCTTCGCCGAGAAGCTGGCGCGCACCGGGGCGCTGCTGCACCGGGACCCGCTCGTCGGGGCCGTCGCACCTTTCCACCACTTCGTTGAAGGTAAAAAGTACCCGGGGTTCTACTTGTACGGGCAGGACCTGATCGTGCCGCAGTTCTTCCCCGGCCCGTTCGCCTTCCTCGGCCTGGGAGGCCTGATCGGCGGAACCTGGGGAAACCTGCTGGTCGTGCCCGTCATGGGCGCCTTCGCCGTCGGGGTGGCCTACGCCCTAGGAAGCGAGGTCTTCGGCCGGCGGGCGGGGCTCCTCGGCGCGGCGCTGCTGGCAACGAGCTACGCCCAGGTGTGGTGGGCCCGCCACCCGTCCAGCGAGGTGATGAGCGCGCTCCTGGTTCTTGCCGGGTTGTGGTTCGCGGTGAGGTTCGTGCGCGGCGCCGGGGGGCTCACGGGCGTCTTTGCCGGCCTCCTCCTCGGGGGCGTCATGCTTATCCGGGTGGACGCGTTTCTTGCCGCCGCCGCGATCCCCCCGCTCTTCGGCCTCGACCTCCTCGCCCGCCGCCCCCTGCGACGCTGGCTCTACCCCGGCGTGCCGCTGGTCGTCTTCGCCGGGCTCGCGGTCCTCTACCTGAACACCTACGGCGCGCGCTACCTGTACGTGATCTACACCGAGCACGGCCTGAAGGAAGCCCTCGTCCTTGCCCCGTACGCGGCCCCCTTCGTCCTCGTCCTGGCCGGCGCCGTCCTGTACGTCAGGGGCCGATGGGGGACGGGCATCATCGGGGCGTGCCTGGAGGCACGGGCCAGGCGGATCGCCCTCGTCGGCGCCATCGGCGTGGCGATCCTGGCTCTTTGGGCCTATTTCGTCCTGCCCGTGCCGTGGGAGACGCTGCCGGACGGGTCCAGGGACTTCTACGCCTACCGGACCCAAATACTGCTGCGCCTGGTGTGGTTCGTGACGCCGGCGGTCGCGGCCCTGGGCCTCATCGGGTTCGTGCTGGCGGCGCGCCGGATGGACGCCGCGCGCGCCCTGCTATTCGGCGCCTTTCTCGCGTTCGGGGCGCTGTACGCGGCGATCCCGAACGTGGCCCCCGACCTGCCTTGGGCGACCAGGCGTTTCGTCCCGGCGGCGTTCCCGATCCTGGCCCTCCTGGCAGCCTACGCAACGGTCGGTGTCGGCCACGGCATCTCCCGCCTCCTGAACGGGCGGGCCGGCGCCGTTGCCTCCGGCGCCCTGGCGACCCTGGCGTTGTCGTGGACCCTCTACACCACGCTCCCCATCCTCACCTTTCAGGAGCTGGACGGGGCAGTTGCCTCCTTCGACAGGATCGAAGGGAAGATACCGCCCGCCGACGTCGTCTACATGGAGATGCCCGAAGGATACGACGTTACCGCCTCGACCTTCGAGTACCTCTACGGCCGCCCCGTCCTGCCCTACGACCGGACGCGCTTCGTCCGGGAGGTGGACGAGCTTGAGGAGGTCGGCCTCCTCGATGCCGCCCTCTACATCACCACCGACGGCGGCCCGGCGCCGCTGCTCGCGGATTGGAATTTCAAGGAGGTGGCCACGGCCGGGCTGAACCTCCCGCGGCTCGCCGCCGTCGAGAAACAATTGCCCACGGTTAAGGAGTCGCTCCGGCTGGACTACCGCGTCTTCCGGGTGAAGAGGGAGCGGTGAGGTCCCGGACGCAGGTGTTCGCCCGCCTCGATCCTGGGCGTTTTGCGCGGGCCGTTCGGACGGGTTCGCGGCATCAGGTCAGGCCGAAAAGGCCTTCGCCGACGTGGCCGTCCTCACCTGCCCCGGGCGGGCTGGCGAAGAGGGCGCTGGCGGTGTGGCGTATGAAGTCGTTGAGGCGGGCGTTGTCGGCGAGGCGGCGCTATGGCGTCACGAACTGTTCGCGCGCTGCGCGCTGCAAGCAGATAAAGAAGAGGCCAGCGTCCCGGTGGGTGCGCTCGGCGTCGAAGCCGTCGGTGAAGGAGTAGCCGTCGGATCTTCTTCCCTCGTTGTGGCGCGCGAGCCGGACGTGGGCGTCCATGCGCCCGGCGTCGTCCCCGCGAGCCCGAAGCGGTCCTCGACGTCCCTCTCGAAAAGCGTCGGCCCAAAGCCGAACGTGAGCTTGCGCCTGGCGGAGAAAAGACCGAACGTCTTGCCGGCATCATACGGGGGCGCGCCCTCGCTCGCGATCTTCCCGCGAGCCGGTTTGCCCTCCGTCATGCGCGCCGTGGCCTCCGTCCAGGCCCGCAAGAGCACCCGCACTTCTGCGAGGTCCTCGGTGAGGAGGTCCAGGGCGAGGAAGTGCAGATACTCCTGCTTCGCCGTCGCCACGCCCGCCTAATGGTCGCCGCAGAACGCGACCGTCTGCGGACGGGGCAGCGTAACGGCCCCGTATCCGGCGTCGCGCGCGTCTGCGTTCGAGCTCCTCGTAGATCCCCTCGAAGCCCTCCACCACGTCGTTCGCCAGGGTCACGTCTACCCCCGCGACCTCCGGCTTGAGCTCCTCGAAGGCGACCTCAGAGCCCTCGATGTTCGCGCTTGTGTGGTAGAGGTCCGTGCGCGCGTAGCGGTCCTCCTCGCCCTTGATCTTGCCGGCCGATACCTCGTTGAGCAACTCGACCGAGCCCGTGAGGAGGTCCTCCGGCTCGAGCTGGACGGTCTCCACCCCTTCGCGCAGGTTGGTCGCGACCTCCATGAGCCGGCGGGCGTACTCCTCCTCCTGCCCTTCGGTCGTGCCCAGAACCCCGAAGGCCTTCTCGATCCTGTGGAATCCCCGCGCCACTCGCCGTCGGGCACGTCGCCCTCCCTAACGTCAGTGTTCGGGTCTTAATCCCCGAGCGAGGCCGCGATAGGTTCGATTCGCTGCCAAGGTTACCGCGCCGGCGCGAGGAGCCTATTGCTCCTCGTCCACGTCGCCCGCGACCACCTCCTCCGTGAACCCCTCGCCCGCTCCTCCAGCAACGCGGTCTGCTCTGCCACGTACTCTTCGTGCTCGTCCGCCGCCCCCAACTCCGGGCCCCCCCGACGTCTACGGCCGTGGTCACCCCAAAGTGTTCTCGCCGGTCTTCCCGCCTCCGATGGGCTCCGCCGACGCCTCCTCTTCGCCCCCGACCTTCCCCGCCGGACCCGCCGTTCTCGGGGGCCCCGGCCCGCCACCACCACGACTGCCAAAGCCGCGAACAACGAGGGCGCCAACCACCGACGCCAAAAAGCCCTTGACACCCCACCGATACCTGCCACCATAACCCGCCTTTCGATATTAATGATAATCATTTGCAATAATCTACCGGCAAAGGTAATGTACGAAGAGGCCGTTGGGCAAGAGTCGGGCGGGGATGTAGTGAGGAAGACCAAATACGGGGTGCCCCCGGGGCGCGGCTTCTCTTCTGGGTGGCCGGCGTGAAGGCGGCGTCGGGGTTCGAGATCCTCGCCGCCCGCCTGTGGAACGTGCTCAACGAGGGCAAGTCGTTCCACCCCGTGTTCGTCCTCGGCGTCTTCGTGCTCCTCCACGTTGGTGAGATCCTCGGCCCCGGCTTCTGGGGGCGGGCGTTGCCGGCGGTCCCGCTCGTGCTCCTCTTTGTCCGCTACGACTTTCCGCTGCGTTTGCGGTGGGCGCTGTGGGGTTTTCTGGCCGCGTTCGTGCTAGTCTTCCGGTTCGTGGACGTCGGGGCGCTCGTGCTCTCGCTTGGGCTATACGCCTTCTTTACGGTCTTTTTCTGGGGAACCTTCTACTACCATTTGCGCACGGGGGCGCCGAAGACCAACTTCCTGCGGTTCTGTAGGCTCGTACTGGAGAACCCCGACTCGACGAGCGGTAACTTTTTGGAGCAGGTACCGAAGGCGTTGGTCGTGCTGTTCGCCCTAGAGTACCTGGTCTCGGTACCTCTCACGGTGGGTCGGGCTGGGGCGGTCTTGGCCTTCACGGCCGCCGTGGGTGTTGCCGGGTGGTGGGTGCACCGGCGGTTTTTCGATTGGAAGCCGGTTTATCCGTCGGAGCCGACAGCGGTTGTCAACCGCGCCGGGGCGTCGGCCAAGCGCGTGATCGTGGTGGTCATAGACGGGTGCCGGCTGGACAGGTTCCGCGAGGCGGAGAAGCCCTACCTGGAGAAGATGATGGCGGGGGGGACGGTCTACGGGTCGGTCGAGACCGTCTATCCGGCCCGGACCGTGGTGTGTTTCTCGTCGATGCTCACGGGGGCGCCGCCGGAGCGCCACGGGATCACCTCGAACCTGGTCCTGAAGCTCGGCCTAAAGGTCGAGAGCGTCTTCGACGTGTTGCGCCATTCGGGCAAGAAGGGGCGCCTCGTCGGGATAGCGCACCTCATAGACGCCTTCGGTGACGACGTGGCGAGCGTGACCAGCGTGGCCCACAACGACAAGATCGACGGCAACCTCATCGCCGCCGGCAAGCGCGAGCTCGAGGAGCACGACCCGGAGCTGCTCGTGCTGCAACTGCTGGCCGTCGACCAGAACGGGCACGTGCGCGGCACCCGTTACCCCGAGTACGTGGAGCGCATCGAGGTCACGGACAACCTCATAGAGGGTTTCATGTCCTGGTGCGGGGAGAAAGGGTACCTGGAGGGCGCGGCCGTGGTCTTGATGGCCGACCACGGGCAGGGCATCGGCATCGGCGCCCACGGGCACCTCTCCGAGGGCGAGCGATTCGTCCCTTTCGCCATGTGGGGCAGCGGCGTCGCGCGCGGCCGGGCGGTCGCGAAGCCCGCCTCCGTCATGGACCTCGCGCCGACGATCTGCTACCTGCTCGGCGTCGAGCCGCCGGCGGGCTCCACGGGCCGGGTGCTGGAGGACGCGCTGGAGGGGAACCGGTGAACCCGGTGGTGGCGGTCGTGATACCGGCCAAAGACGAGGAGTCCACTATCGGGGAGCTGCTAGACGGCATCTCGCGCGTGGAGGTGCCGGGCCACACCCTCCTTCCCCTGGTCGTGGACGACGGCTCCACGGACCGCACGGCCGCCGTCGCGCGGGGGCGGGGCGCCACGGTGGTGGTCCACCAGGAGAACAGGGGGCTCGGTGCCGCGGTGAGGAGCGGTTTACGGGCCGCGGTGGAGACGGGGGCGACGGCCGTCGCCTACCTCGATGCGGACCTCGAGTACTCGCCCGAGGACCTCCCGAGCCTGCTGGAGCCGATCTTGGCCGGTCGGGCCGACTACGTGCTCGGCAGCCGGTTTCTCGGCGGGGTGCGGGGAATGCGCCTGTACCGGCGGGTCGGCAATCACGCCTTCACCGCCTTGCTCTCGGCGCTCACGGGGCGGAGGATGACCGACGGGCAGACGGGGATGCGTGCGTTCTCCCGCGAGGCCGCCGATAGGGCGGAGATCGTTCACGACTACAATTACGCCCAGGTGTTGACGCTGGACCTCTTGCGCAAGGGCTTCCGGCTGGCAGAGGTGCCGATCGGGTACAGGATCCGACAGCACGGCGAGTCGTTTATCCGGTGGAGCTACCCCGCGAAGGTGCTGCCCGCTATCTGGCGCGAGTTGCGCAGTCCCTCACAGCCCAGCGACGCCCCCTCCAGCGATATGCGGGGCGGAGTCGTGGATGGGCTCGAAGAGGGAGGGGAACGTACCTTCCGGGTTGAGGTTCGCCGGCGGGGCTAGCACTCTGCCGACCAACGGTGCCATCGGTTACGACGAACAGGTCTCGCTTCGTGTAGCAATCCTGCAGGAGATCGGCGAGGACGACCCCAACGAGGAACAACTCTTCCGGGACTTCTGGAAGGACGAGACCCAGCGGGATGTCGTGCTCGAAAGCCTCAAGGCCGACCGTGAGGTCAGAGCGCGGCGGGCGGCCTCTGGGGTAGTTCTTTATAACGACCGCGAGCAGTATACTTGACGCTAGCGGTGGCGTTCCCACCAGAAAGGGAGACGTGGAGACCTCGGATGGAGAGCAAAACGACCAGCGCAAGTACTCGGAGGAGGCGCTCAGGGATGCGGGGGAAAGGTACCGCACCCTAGTCGAGCAGATCCCGGCGGTCACCTACATAGATTCGGTCGACGACCCGGCCACCCCGCTGTACACCAGCCCGCAGATTGAAGAGATGCTCGGCTACACCGCTGAGGAGTGGCTGGAGGGCCGCCTGTGGCCCAAGCGCCTTCACCCCGACGACCGTGAGAGGATCCTGGCCGCCGACGAGCGCTTCGAGAAGGAAGGGGAGGGGCGCTTCGCCGAGGAGTACCGGCTGCTGGCCAAGGACGGCTCGGTGGTGTGGGTGCGCGAGGAGGCCGTCCTCGTTCGCCACGAAGGCGGAGGACCCCTGTACTGGCAGGGTGCCATCTTCGACGTGACCGAGCGCAAGGAGGACGAGGAGGCCCTAAGGAAGAGCGAGCGGCGATTCGCGGCCATATTCGAGCAGGTCCCGGTGGGTATGGTGCAGGTCCGGTTGGACGGGAGCTGGATCAGTTTCAACGATAAGTTCTGCGAGATCCTCGGTTATACTCGCGAGGAGTTACACACGGTGGATTTTCGGGACATTCTTCTTCCCGAAGACTTGGAAAGGGATCTCGAGCGCGGCGCGCGCATGTTAGGTGGGGAGTTACGGGACTATTCGGAGGAGAAACTCATACGTCGGAAGGATGGGTCCCGGGCTTGGATTTGCCTCACCCTTTCGTTGATCCGCACTTCGAGCGGGCCCGAGCATTTCGTTGGCGTGATTGAGGACATAACCGAACCCAAGAAGACCAAGGAAGCCCTAACCAGAAGCGACATCCTCTACCGCACCGTGGTCGAGCAGGCGGCCGAGAACATCTTCGTCGTAGACCTAGAGAGCAAGCGTATCCTCGAGGCCAACGCCGCGCTGCACCGCTCGCTAGGATACGGGCCCGAGGAGCTCAATGACATGGTGCTCTACGACATCGTTGCCCACGACCGGCAGAGCATAGACGAGAACACGAAACGTACAATAGCGGAAGGCCACTGCTTCATCGGCGAGAGACGCTACCGGCGCAAGAATGGGACGCTGGTGGCCGTGGAGGTCAACGTCAGCGGCGTGCTCTACGATGGCCGTGAGGCCATGATCGTCGTAGCGCACGACGTCACAGAGCGCAAGATGGCCGAAGAGAACCTTCGCCGCAGTCTGAGCGTGCTGATCGCCCTTCGCGAGGCCGGCCAAGTCTTGGGCTCCACGCTTTCGTCGGTGGAGATCGTCTCGAGGCTGCTAGAGATCATGCGGGGCGTATCAAGCCTGACCGCAGCGGTCCTCAGCGTACAAGACGCCCACGGGGAGCTACGCATCTGGGGTTCGGCCGGACTGGAAGGACTGCGACGCCGGGATCGGTTCGAGCAGGAGGCCGAGGCCGCGCGCCGGGCGACGCTGGAGAGCGAGGAACCCCGCACGTTCCGGCTGCCTCACGGTTCGGGGTCCGAGAACGCTTACCTAGTGGGGCTCTGCCTGCCGCTCAGGATCAAGGATCGCGTCGTCGGTGTATTGGAGGCCTACGGTAAGGAGTCGCTGGCGGAGACCGACACCATGAAGATACTCAGCAGCCTTACTAGCCAGGCGGCGAGCGCCCTTGAGAACGCCTCGCTTTACGAGGAGTTAGAGGAGCGCGGGCGCGCCTTGCAGGACTTGGTCGGAAAGCTGCTTAGCGCGCAGGAGGAGGAGCGCCGACGCGTTGCTTACGAGGTGCACGACGGGTTGGCCCAAGTCGCGGTCGCCGCCCACCAGAACCTACAGGCCTTCGCTCGGCGGCATTCCC
>CADCUZ010000128.1:2558-6439 GCA_902806015.1 uncultured Rubrobacteraceae bacterium | reverse complement strand
CGGCGGCGTAGTCGGCCAGAAAGTAGCCCCTGTAGTGCGTGATCTCCCCGAGCTCCCCGGCAGCGATGAGCTCCTTGGCGTACTCCACCGCCGGGACGTGGCGGTACATGAGCCCGATCATGCTCTTCACCCCGGCCTCATCGACGGCCCGCCCGATGTCGTAGGTCTCGGACGGATACCGCCCGCACGGCTTCTCCAGCCAGATGTGCTTCCCGGCCTCGGCGGCGGCGACGGCTATCTCCCTGTGCAGGTAGTTGGGCGCGGCGATGCTCACCGCCTCGACCTCGGGGTGCTCGACGGCCTCCCGCCAATCAGTCGTCCACCCTTCGAACTGGAGGAGGTCCGCGGTCTGCCGCGCGCGGTCCTCGACCGCGTCGGCCGCCATTACCAGCCGCGGCTTGAGCGGGCAATCGGAGTAATGGTCGAACAGGCGCCGGTAGCCCCGGCTATGCACCTGTCCCATCCATCCTAGCCCGACTACCGCTATGCCTATCTCTTTCCTCATATTCGCCCTTTCCCTCGCCGTCCGCCCCCACCGGGCGACCCAATCCGTGCATCGCCTGTATCGCCGGCGGTCCCACCCCGGCGTGGAACATTGCGCTACAACCCCGCGAGCATCATCTCCAGCCAGTAGGTCTCCGCCGGGTAGCTGTGGGAGCCGTACTCTATGGGCCGCCCGGCGGTGTCGTACGCCGTCCGCATCATCGTCAGTACGGGGTCGCCCGGCTCCATCTCCAAGAGCTCGGCCTCCTCGTCGTTGGCCTTGCGTGCCCCGACCCGCTGGGTGGCGACGTGCGGGGTGATGCCGGCCCGGCGGAACAGGTCGTAGAGCCCCGACAGCTCCAGGTCCTCTCTCTCGATCCCTAACAGGCCGACCGGCACGTAGTTGTGCATGAGGGCTATCGGGTCGGATTCCGCAACGCGCAGCCGATCGAAGCGCAACACGGGGGCGCCCGGCCCAAGCTCCAGTTGCTCGGCGATCTCGGGCGGGCAAGAGGTCTCCTCGAAGTCCAGTACCCGGGTGGTCGGTTCCCGGCCCGACTCTTTCAGGTCGTCGTAGAGGCTCGTCAACGCGACCGCCCGCCTGACGGGCTTCATCGCGACCATCGTCCCGATGCCCCGCCTCCTTATGAGCAAGCCCTTGTCCACCAACTGCTTCAGGGCCGCACGCATCGTGGGACGGCTGATCCCGAGCTGCTCCGCTAGGTCCAGCTCACCCTCCAGCTTGCTGCCCCGCGGCAACCGTCCGTCTTCGATGGCCCGCTCGAGCGCCTGAGCCGCCTGATGGTAGAGCGGCACCGGACTGGAATGCTCCAACTTCACACCGGCCAGTGCCCTGTACGTCTGATCCGCCACTCTCCGCGTACCCCGCAATCACACGTTTATGTACATATGTCTTGACATTATGATATTAGAAACTTTTAACATCGTCAAGCGGCTCACGTGGCTCGGTGCGTGGCTTAGCCGATCCTCGCGTCCAGTCTCTGACAAGTTAAGCGAGGCCGGCACAGACAAATCGCGCTGGGAAGATCCCGTGCGCATACCCGTGGTCTTACGCAACCAACCCGTTCGGGGCGAACGTAACGAGGCTTCGCGGAAGCCCTCCACAGGTTGCGGCGTGGCCGGACAGCAACGGCGTAGTCGCGCGCAGCCGTTACCTCGCTACGTTTTCGCCCAGCCGACTGGAGGTATCGGGTTCACAATCCGGACTTGACCAGGGGAGGAGGCTCAAAGGCCTCGAGGTGTTGGACGATCGGGTGCGGCGGATAGGCGAGGATCTCGGCGGCACCGTTGCGGCCTCCTACTACAGGGAGAGGAAGCCGGAGAAGGAGATCGCTGTTCTCGGCGAGGAGATCGACGCCGGACTCATAATGCTAGGAGGCCAAAGGCAGGCGCCGCTCGAGCGGATATTCGGGGCCAACCTTGCGGAGAAGGTCCCCCGTACCGCAGTAGCTTCCAAGGTTCTCCATTGGTCCCTCGAATCGGCCAACCGTGCGCCTCTAACCCGGCACCACAAGAAGGACGCTGCCGCCCGGAGAAGAACGGCCATGCCGGCGGGCTGTACGTACCTTCTAATTCTCGACCAGAACGTCCAAAGACCCCGAAGACCCCGAGCGCAGGATACTGGCGGCCAACAAGCACAACCTCTCCGTGGCGGCCCCGAGCCTCGCGTTTCGCGTGGGGACGGCCCCCAACGGCGCGGCCCGCGTGGCGTGGGGCGGCACCTCTAGTCTGAACGCCGGCGACATACTCAAAGAGCCGGCGGACCCGGAGCAGAGGTCGGCCATGTCCGAGGCCAAGGAGTTCCTCTCAAAAGAACTCGCGGACGGGTCCGTGGCAGCAGAGCGGGTGAAGAAGGACGCCCGCGGGACCGGCGTCTCGGAGCGCACCCTGAAGAGGGCCAAGCGGGCGCTTGGCGTAAGGTCTGAGAAGGAGGGCGACGGCTCCTGGAGCTGGATGCTGCCAAAAGGGCAATCTCAAGGGGGCCAAGCACCTACCCTTGGCACCCTTGGCACGGTTGGCCCCCTTGGCAAGGATGCCAACGTCAAGCAGTTCGAATCCGCTTACCTAAAGCAAGAGGGCCAAGGATGCCAAGAGGGCCAAGCGGACCACCATCCGACGTGCATCCACGGCTATCCGGACGGCGCGGGATGCTACCTGTGCGACCCAAGCCACCCCTACCGGCTCGAGCAAGCAGAGCGGGGCAAGAGCGAAGGGGTAACACAACAAAGGGATACCCCGTGAGCCCCTGGGAGCGGCGCGAGCGCGGCGGCCCCTACTACACCCGCTCCCGCAAGGAAGGCGGCCGGGTGGTCCGCGAGTACGTGGGCGGGGGTGTCCTCGGAGAGATCGCGCACCTTGAAGACGAGTCTGAGCGAAGGCGGCGGGAAGAAGAGGCGTCCTCCTGGAAAGAGGAACGCGAAAGGCTAGAGGGCCTCATGGCCCCGGTGGACGAGCTGTGCGAGGCCGCGGAGGTCCTGGCCCGCGCGGCCCTCCTGGCGGCCGGGTATCGCAGGCACAACAGAGGAGAATGGAGAAAAAGCCGTGAACCACAAGGATGCTAAGAGTTACCGGCAGGTCGGGTACTCGTCGCCTGACCTTGCGGCGATGGGCAAGGGAGAGTTAGAGCAACGCAGGGAGACCATCGTGAGGTTGCGGGAGCTCGTCGGCAAGGCCGACAAGGGCGACAAGGAGGTCGTGCCCGCCATCCGCGAGATCCTGAACCAAAGCCCCGACCTTGCCTGGCGCGTGAGGAACGTGGGCCGGATGGCCGAGCTACTCCTCATAAAGCACATGACCAAGGATGAGGAGCTGGCGGCCAAGGAGCTGATCGAGCACCAGCTCCATTCCATGCGCTCGGAGATAGCAGGCGAACATCCATCACCCCTAGATCTCCTCCTGACGGAGAGGATCGTCGCCACCTGGCTGCAGGTGCAGCTCTTCGAGGGCCTATACGCTACGAACCTGGACAAGCACACCCTTGCGCAGGGCAATTACTACCAGAAGCGCCTCGACAGGGCGCACAGGAACCACCTTTCGGCGATCCGCGCGTTAGCGCAGATCCGCAAGATGGGACCTGCGGTGCAGATAAACATAGCCGAAAAGCAGATCAACACGAGCGGCTAAGGGACGCCGTGGGGCCTACCTTTCTCGGCGCACTGACTCGTGGCAGGAGAACCCTCCGTTCGGGCGGGTCACGGAGCGTTCTGGTTGGTATGACGAAACGGGTGCCGGGGGATGGCACCCCACCACCGAGTTACCGTCGCGGGCCAGACTCACGGGCGGGACGCCGCTCGTCGTGTACCGCCGACCGCTACCATGCTCGCGACCGCCCCTACCCGAGTCGACGCTGATGACGATCGAGCGGCCTCGCCGCATCC
>CADCUZ010000128.1:0-2548 GCA_902806015.1 uncultured Rubrobacteraceae bacterium | reverse complement strand
GGCGGAGCAAACGCCAGCCGGGTAAGAGCCCGGAAAGCCGACGCCGATTGGCGGAGCACCCCCGTCCCGGGGTGACCGACTGCGGTGTGCCCTTCCCCACTCCGCCGGACTCGGCGCTCGGGTTCGGAGAAGGCACAGGGCTTTGGAGGTGCTTTCGTAGCAGGCTCGAACATGCGAAGCTACACGCGCCGTGAGGTTGTCGGGTTTCGCGAGGGATCTGTGAGGGGCGATGTGCGAGGTTCGGGTGTCTTGGATCCGCCGACGACGAGCGTTCCTGTTCTCGTGATCGCCCCGGCGCTGCTGGAGCCGCGAACCCGGGCTCGTGTCACGGTCGGTAAGCGGATGTGAAGGAGGACCGTTCGAAACCCGGGTCGAATCCTGATGTCGAGGTAGCCGCCGTGCCCCCACCCAAGAGCCCGGCTCTCGGAGAGACACCCTTCGCCCTGTTGGCCCTCGTCGTCGGCGGCATCGCTATAGGGGCTTCACCCATCTTCGTGCGCCTGAGCGAGTTGGGGCCCAGCGCCACGGCATTCTGGCGCGTCGCCCTCGCGGTCCCGGTCCTCTTTCTGTGGACCCGGATTGCGGATGGGCGGGAGCGCACGGCGCGCCGACCTTTGGCGTACGGAGACCTCCTCGCTCTCGTCCTCGCCGGGCTGTTCTTTACGGGGGACATCGCCCTGTGGCATTGGGCGGTGGGCCTCACCTCCGTCGCCAACTCGACGCTGCTCGTCAACCTAGCCCCGGTTTTCGTGGCCCTTGGGGGATGGCTCCTCTTTGGTGAAAGGTTCAGCGCCAGGTTCGTCGCAGGCCTGGCAGTCGCGCTGGCGGGGGCTGCGATGTTGGTGGGCTGGGATCTCGCCAGCGATCCCCGAAACATACTGGGAGACGCGGCAGCTTTGGTCGCGGCGGTGTTCTACGCGAGCTACATCCTGACCGTTTACCGGCTCAGGTCCCACTTTTCCACCGGCACCATAATGGTCTCAAGCGGGGCGGTTACGTGCGTGGCGCTCCTGCCCATCACCATCCTCTCCGGCGAAAACCTGTTCGCCACGACGGCCCACGGATGGGCGATCCTGCTAGGCGTGGCCCTCCTCTCGCATGCTGGCGGGCAGGGTCTGATCGCCTACGCCCTCGCCGGCCTGCCGGTAGCCTTCTCCTCGGTGGGGCTCCTCCTGCAACCGGTATCCGCGGCCGTGTTGGCGTGGACGATCCTGGACGAGACGCTCGGTGGCTGGCAGGCTGTAGGGGGCGCGGTCGTGCTGGCAGGTATAGTCCTGGCGCGCCGCAGCAGCCAGCCGCCTAACCCAGGGCACGAGGCTAACGGAGAGCGCTGACGGTAGCGTGGGCCGCTTCGGTCTGCAAGTGAGGCACGACGTCGTCGTTAGCGTTGGCCGGTTATGAGGCTCATGGCCTCCTAACGGGTGCGCTGGCCCTCTGCGCAGGTGCCCCGTACAGCACTGGTGACGGTCACGCTCCCCGGCTTCTGGATCCCCCGGACCGTCATGCAGAGGTGATCGGCCTCGGTCCCACCGCCAGACGAAATGGTGCAGCGCCGCGCCGTAGCCGAACACAATCGCGAGGCGTACGCGTACGCGCGATACCTATACGCGACGGACCGCCGGGGCTATCTGGCAACCGATCCCGTGGCACGCGTGCTTGCCGACGCGAGCGGGACGACGATATAACGACCGCCGCGCCAAGATGCCGGGGCGCGGCTTACACGAATCCGACGATTGGAGCAATGCCGATGATTGAGGAAACCAGCAGGCTAACAGCCAACAGCATGGCCGCGTACGGGCGGCACATCAAACCCGTGCGTGCGCTTGACCACGCGTTTACCGGCTTTTCTCGCGGCGTTACGGTCCCGCGCGGTATAGACCGGCGGCGATGATGGCCGAATCTTGCAAAGGCGTTACGGCGGCGGGTTCATCCTGCCGCCCGCCCACGCACGGCACAGGCTACTGTCTGTCCCACGACCCCGATCGCAAAGACGAGTTGGCGACGATCACTCCTTGAAGGCCATACCCACGACGACGTGGTTCCGCTCGCCCAGCCCCCATGCTGGAGGAGTTCTTCACGGCGGGTTGGTGGCACGGGATCCAAAGTCCCGAGCAGGCGTGTCCGTAAGCCGATCTTCCGGTGAGATGCTCTTTCTCTGGCTACAGACCCCGTTCGACCAGGTCTATCAGACGACGCCCGATGTCTTGCGTCTGTGTGTGATCGAGGCCGCGCCGTACCGCTGGTTCCGCGTCTCCCCGCGCCGCATCCGGGCCTGACGCGAGGTGAACGAGCTGCCCGACCGCGAGCTGATGCGCGACGGCCGCTGGTTGGTTTGACGCCTCGGCCGGCCGCGCCGCGTGGCCGGGACCTAGAGGCCCCGCGGGATAAAGCGAAGGAGAACCAGATGTACTGCACGAAGCTGGTGTTCCCGGCCCTATTTTCCCAAGCTTCTAGAAGGGTAGGGTTCTCGGAAACCCGCATAGCACCGCCCCGATCCCACCACCGTTCGGTTCCGATAACAACCGCCGCGGGTATTACGCCACCTTGC
>CADCUZ010000127.1 GCA_902806015.1 uncultured Rubrobacteraceae bacterium | reverse complement strand
CTCTCCGGCTTGCTGTTCTTGGTGACGGTGGTGTACACGTTCGTCTACCTCGCCCGGCTCGGGTTGAGCACCGAGATGCTCGACCGGCCGCGCGCGCTTCTGCCCTGGATCGCAAACAACGAGGGGTCTTACCTAGGCCTTTGGTGGCTCTACCTAGCCTCGCTGCTGTGCCTGCTGCCTGTCGTGCCGACGCTCTACCGGTGCACCCCGGCCGTCGGGTCGGCCATCGCGCTGGTCGGCGCTATCGCCGGGTTGGCCGGGGTGGTTGTCGGGATCGTTGGGGCGGCGACGAACGCGGCGAGCGCGTCCGCGCTGGGACCGGCGTACCCGGCGGCGGACGAAATTCTGCGCGCCCAGTTGGTGGTGCTCAGCGAGCTTTTCGGGACCTTACAACTGTACTTCAGGATGTTTTCCCACGTGCTGGTTGGCCTCTGGTTGTTTGCCACGGGGGTGGCTTGGATGGAACGCCCGGCGCGGTGGCGGGCTCGGGGCGGCGCTCTTGTAGTGCTGTCCGCGGCGATCGCCGGCGTGGTGGCGTCGAAGTCGGTGGGGCTCTTCGATCTGGAGCCGTACCTGGGGCTGCTGACCGCGGTGGCGTACCTGGGGACTGGAACCATCCTGCTCCGGGAGGCGCAGGTCGACCCATCCCATAAGGCAACGTAACCCGAGGGGCGTACTCGCTGGCGCAGCCAATTCCACGCGCCTCCTCTCGGGCCTCGCACTTCTGACCCCAGCGCCCACACCGATCAGGAGAGGGGACCAATACTCCAGCCAACACCGACGGGATCATCATACCGTGGACCGGTGGGAAAAAACGAAGGCGCGAGCCTCGAGATCGAGGCCGAGCGTGCGCGTGCAAAGCTCATGGATGTGGACGGGGCGAAACAGGGGCAGCAGCAGGAACCGCGGTGAGCGGCATGAGAGCGCCGCAACTTAGTGCTTGCGCCAATAGGGCGCACTCGCATCTTCCACCCGACCCGGCGCTAGGGAGCCAGGGTTACACTACAGAAAACATCGAGGGCGGTCCCAGAGACGACGAGTAGGGCATAGGTTCTTTCAGAAGGCGACGCGTCAGGAGCGGGACAAGCGATGAAGGCGCTAGTGTTGGCCGACGAACAGGCCAGCATCTTATCCGTATGGCGGAAAGCAATCGGGATCATTAGAGGGCACCCATTGGCGTCGATCTTCCCGGCGGCGCTGCTGGGCATGCTGGGGCTCGCTCCCTACTACTTCATCGAAGGAAAAATCCATGTTAGAGAACAGGTCCTGACATCCCTGACCGGAGCATTCGCTTTCTACCTCTACATAGTCTACGTAGCATACGCAGAGGAGGTCACCGCCGAGACCGAGCGAGGAGGCGAACCCATCACGACGCGCGGCATGCTACACATGATGCGCCAAGCGTCTCTTGTGGCCCCGTCCGCCACGGCCGCCGCGGTTGCCGCTATCGTAATTCCTAGGGCAGCAACCGTCCTGCTGGCGGTCCCTGGGTTATGGATACTGACGCGCTGGTCTTTGTACGCGCCGGTGATCAGCAGAGAGCACCTAAGCCCGGTGGCGGCGCTCAAGCGCAGCAATGAGTTAGTTCGGGGTCATTTTGAGCTGGTGTTCCTTACGGCCGCCTTGGCCGCTGTGTTGGAGGAGGTAGCCGTCCACGCAGGGGGAGTTGTGGGGTTCCTGGTTTCGGGCTCGGACACATGGGGTCAGTGGCTAGGCGGGTCGATTGCTACCGTACTGACCATGCCGTTGGCCGCCTTCGTAACCTCGATAACGTATACGCATCTGATGGAACACGCGAAATAGCTTAAGGGGCCGCGCCGATAAGGAAGCGCGATCCGACGGCTGGGTTGGCGCCGGACGCCCAGATGGGCCTCAGGGCTAACTACACGGTGGGTTCGGGCAGGGGGTCGTAGACGGGGAGGGGGCCGCCCGCGTCCCTCAGGACGTAGCCGTCGTACATGCGCTTGACGACGTCGGGCTGCTGGCCCGCGAGGTCGCTGTTCATCCCCGGGTCGGCTTGTACGTCGTAGAGCTTCGCGTCCGAGCCGTCGTGGCGGGAGAACATCACGTAGCGCTCGTCTCGGGTCCACACGTGGTCGTGGTAGCCGGCGGTGAAATGCGAGCGGTCTTCCGGCTCGACGCCGGCCGAAATCTCGGAGAGGTCCTGTCCCTGCATCTGCCCCGGCGCTTCGACGCCGAGGTAGCCGAGCACGGTCGTGGCCACGTCGTAGGTCGAGGCGTGATACTCGCTCGTCTCGCCCGCGCCCTTGCCGTCCGGGCGGCGGACAAAGAACGGCACGTCCGTGATCTCCGGCCACAGCGCGTAGGCCGGCTTGCCGGAGTAGCCGTGCTCCCCGAGCGCGACCCCGTGGTCCGCGAGTAGCACGATCAGCGTGTCTTCGAAGAGGTTGAGCTCCTCCATCTTGTCCATGAAACGCCCGAGCCAGCGGTCCGCCATGGTGACCTCCGCCGAGTAGCGGGCGCGCATCCGTTGGAGCTCCCGCTCGGCCAGGTAGTCGCTCGGCCCGTAGATGACGGAAAACGGTTCTTTGAGGTCGTAGGGCCCGTCGTCGTAGAGTCGCACGTACTCCTCGGGCGGGTCCCAAGGCTCGTGCGGGTCGTAGGAGTCGACGGTCAGGAAGAACGGCTTGTCGCCTTCCTTGGCGAACTCCAGAAACTCGGAGGCGCGGGTGAAGACCTGCGGGGCGAACCAGTCCTCTTCCGACTGGCGGGCGGCGACGTTCGAGAAGTACTGCTTCATCTGGGCCGTCATGGCGGGGACGTTGCCCCTCATCAGGGCTTGCCCGACCTTCTCCGGCGGGTACGTCCAGCTGGGCATGTAGTTGTCCGTCGTCTGGCCGCGGAAGAAGTCCCACACGTCGAAGCCCCGGTGCATGTCGTAGGAGGCCTTGAACTGGTGCATGTTGTCCGTGACCATCATCGTCTGGTAGCCGTTGAGGCGCAGGACTTCGGCGAGCGTAGTCTGGTTCAGGGGTATGGGCTGCCATCCCTGGAGGATGATGTCCTCGCCCTTGGGCGGGTCCCAGTCCCTAAAGGGCCAGGTCCGGGTGCCGGTGTGGATCGCGCGCCGCGCGTTGATGGTCGGCATCGACTCTGGGATGGCCCGCGTGAAGCGCAGGCTGTCCGCGGCCAGCGCGTCCAGGTTCGGCGTCTGCGCGGCCCGGTCGTGGCCGTAGACGCCGACGTGGTCCTTGCGCAGGGAGTCCAGGATGATGAGCACCACGTTGTTCCCCGGGCTGGACCGCTGCTTGGTGCCGGGAAGCCCGGGGAGGTGCCCGGTAAGGTCGCACCCCGCGGCGCCGAGCAGCGCGGCCCCGGCCAGGCCGGTGCCGCCCATCTTCAGGAAATCTCTGCGGCTAAGGGTGCGTGCGGTGCGCTCTCTCACGGGCCAAGAGGTTACTATGCCGAAAGTGCGCCTACAAGCCGCGGTAGCGGCTCCCGGTGAACCCTGCCACGGGGGCGACCGGCGGGGGGCTGCTAAAATCTCCTCCATGAGAAGCGTTACCTCTATCGGGGTGGGGATGCTGGTGGCGTTCGCGTTCATCTTGCTGATCCTGTTTGGCATCCTGGCCCCGGTTCTCTCCTGGCTCTTTCAGGTCAGTCCCTCGGCTTCGGCGATAAAGACCTTCGCGCCCGTGCTGCTCGTGATCTGCGGCTTCGGCTTCTACTTTGGCGGGATGGCCGGCGCGTACAAGGCGCCGGGGCGGCACCGGCTGCACGGCACCCTCGTCGCCCCCGTCGCGTTCCTGATCTCGCCGGTCATGAACCTGCTCCTGGGCAAGACGCCGTTCCCCGGCCTGGACAGCGTGGGAAGTGTGTTGCTGGCCGCGGCCTTTTTCGCCGCCGCGGTGGGCGCCGCCCACGTCGGGGCCCGTCGCGGTCAAACCCTCCATGCCCACAACGAACGGGTGCTACAGCTCATGCGGCGGTCCAAAGCCCGCGGCGCGCCCCGGCAATAGCCTTCGGCCTTGCACCTCCACAATAGGGCGTCCTAAAACGCTGCCCGCCAGGGGCGGGTTTCTTGTTCTTGCCCGAAGGGGAGGGTCGACGGCTGACGGCTTCGGCGAAAAGGTTACGAGACCTCTAGCGCGCTTGAACGCCCAGCATCAGGCGGCCCCGGGCGTCCATGCGTGCGTTGGGTTGGCGTTCGGGCTGAGGGAGTTCGTCGGGATCTTCGCCCGTGCCCGCGAGGTAGACCCTGGGCTCGGGGACGCCCTCGGTGGGATCGCAGACGTAGCGCCGCCAGGCGACGTCGCCCCAGACGAGCGTGAGCGTCGGCTTTCCGGGGTCGCCACCGTTTAGGCCGGTGTGGACCCGCGGCAGGCCAAAGGAGCGGGAGATCGAGGCCACCACCCGCGCGTGCTCGCTCCCGTTGAAGAGGTCGAGCCCCTCCCGTAGCCTGCGTTCCGGCTCGGCGAGACGCCGGACGCTCTCCGTCACCTTGTCCAACTCTAGGGCGTTGCGCCGGGCCTCTTCTCTGGCCTCGACGAGACGGGCCTCCAGGTCCCGTACCCTCTCTTCCGCGAGGATCCTCTGCGCCTGGGCCTCCTCCGTTTTGGGCGTTGGCACGTCCTTGTGTCTCTCGGGGGCGTCTTCCGCGGCTTCATAGGGGCCGGCGGACGCCGGCTCGGGGCCCGCCGCTAGCCCGACGGCATCGGGTTGGGCTTCCGGTGTCTTGCCGCCTGCCTCGGAGGCCTCTTCGAGCACCTCTATGCGTTCTTCTTTCGCGGCGACCTCGGCCCGCAGCCGCTTGACCTCGAGTTCCTGGTCCCTCCTCAGGGTGGCCTTCTCCGAGAGGCGGGCGGCCTCCAGTTCCTTCAGGCGGGCGCCGTAGGCGCGCCGCTCGATGTTCAGACGGATGCCGGCCTCGTGGAGGCGTTCTTCGAGGGCCCAGGTCTCCGATCTCCTGCGCTCGTCTTCGGCGGCGAGCCTCTCCTCGTACTCCTGGCGCAGGCCGGAGATCTCCTCCGCGTGCCGCGCCCGCAGCGCCCGATTGTCCGCCTCGCGCTGGGCCTGGAGGGCCTCGACGCGCCTCCCTGCCGCCTCCTTGGCCTCCGCGAGCCGCGTCGCCTGCGAACGGCGCAGCTCCCGCTCTCGGCCCTCGGCGAGCGCCTTTACCTCTTTGCGTTCCTCCTTGCGCGCCTCCTCCGCTTGCAGCCTGCGCGAGTCCAGCTCCCCGCGGAGCGCCTCTATCTCCGTCTGCTGGGCCTCGACGACGGCCTGGTAGTCCCTCTGGAGCTCCAGTTCGCGCCCGGCCGCCGCGCTCTTGAGCGCCCGGAGTGTCGCCTCGTGCCGCTCTTCTTGGGCGCCGCGCTCCTCGGAGAGCAGGCGTTCGATTTCCTGATCCCGGGAGCGCTCGAACTCCTCAGCCCGCCTGCGGGCCTCCCGGCGGGCAGCCTCGAGCGCGGCCTCGTGGCGCTCTTCCTGCTCCCGGTACTTCGTCCGGAGCTCTTCCGCCCGGCTCTCTGAGGCGGTCTTCAGGGCCTCGACCTCCGCCTTGTGAAACTCCTGGATGGCCGCCCTTTCTTGCGCGAATTCCTCCTTGAGGGCATCGACGCGCGGTTCGGAGGTCGCGGCCTCGACGTCGGCGCGTCGCTGCTCTTCGAACGCGCGCCGCAAGTTCGCTACCTCGTTTATGTGCTCGTTGCTCAGGCGGAGCTGTTCGTCGGAGTGGCGACGTTTGAGGTCTGAGATTTCGGCCCGTAGGTCCTCGGCCTCGCGCGCCGCGTCGGCGCGCGCCGCCACCTCTTCGTGGGCCGCGCGGAGCGCGGCGGTCGCCGCGTCGAGGTCACCCCGCAGCCCGGCGACCTCTTCCTCAAGGCTCTCAATGAGGGCACCGGCGGCCTCCAGGCTCGACGCCAGCCCGGCCGCCGGGTCCTCTTCTGGAGCCTCTCTCATGCGCCCCCCTCCCACAAACACCTATCCGTCATCGTCTCACCCCCGGGCCCTCGATGGCTTTGAAGGTTAACGGTCGACGCGGGCGAGGTAAAGGGCCGGGCGGGGGAGCTGTTTATCCGTCGGCGCGGCAGGCGGGGCAGAGGCCCTCGACGACCACGGCGGCGCGCTTCACCTCATAGGGGGTGGCAGCACGAACGCGCTCTTCCAGGTCCCCGAGGCCCACGCCGGGCACCTCTGCGACCTCGCCGCAAGCCAAGCAGCGGATGTCCAGGTGCGGGTTCACGTTCAGGTCGTAGCGCGTAGGCGACTCCGACCAGTGCTTGGCGCCTACCACCCCGATCTCCTCCAGCACGGAGAGCGCCTGGTAGACGGTACCCAGCGCCACGCGCGGGTTCTTCTGCTTGACGAGCAGGTAGACGTCCTCCGCGGAGGGGTGCCCCCGGCTGTCTCCCAGCGCCTCCAAAACCGCCTTGCGCTGCGAGGTCAGGGTGTAGCCGGACCTGCGAAACCGCTCGCGTATGTCCCTCTCCAACGCGCCCCCCATGTCCGAGTCTTTCCCTCCTGTGATCAGTAATAGTTCCTATTCGCGAGTCTACCATACGGCCGGTCGCCGACCGCGTTGTATCATAGCGGCCAGTGTCCGGCATTCTCGACGCCCTGCTCAACCTCTGGCGCTTCGGGCGCAACGCCCTCGTGCGCCTCCTGCGGCGTGCCCCGGCCTTTGTCTGGGTGGAGGTGGGCGGGGCGCTGCCGGAGTTCGAGAAGCCCACGGGGTTCGTCAGGGGTCGTCTCGCGCGCGGGCCCTCCCCCGTAACCCTCCAGGCGTTGCGGGAGCGGCTTGGCCGGATCTCCGCCGACGGCCGGCCCCGGGGCGTGGTGCTTCGCCTGCGGGACCTCGACGCCGGGTGGGCCTCACTCGAAGAGGCCAGGGGCGAGCTGCTCGCGTTCCGGGAGGGGGGAGGCCGCGTGGTTGCCTACCTCGCGGACCCCGTGGACACGCGCTCCTACTACCTGGCGTGCGCGGCGGACGAGATCCTCCTCGCGCCACTCGTCACCGTGGGCGTCACCGGGGTGCGGACCCGGGTCAGCTTCTTCAAGGACGCCCTGGACCGGCTCGGGATCGGCGCGGAGGTCATCGCGGTGTCGCCGTACAAGTCCGCCGGCGACCCCTTCACCCGAAACGACTTCTCCGACGAGGCCCGCGAGCAGGCCGAGCGCCTCCTCGACGGACGCTACGAGGAACTGGTCCGCGCCGTCTCCGAGGCGAGGGGCCTCTCACCGGAGGAGGCACAGGAAAAGATCGACAAAGCCCCCTACGGGGCCCTACAGGCCGTGAACGCCGGCCTCGTGGACGGCGTCTGCTACGAGGACGAGCTGCCGCGCAGGCTCGCGGGCGGGGGGGAGGGTTTGCGCCTCGTTGAGTGGGCCTCGGCGAAGAAGTCGCTAAAAGCGCCGTACCGGGGGCGGTCGCGGCGGCGAATCGGCCTCGTTGAGGTGTCCGGGGCGATCGCGCGGGGAAAGAGCCGGAGGTTGCCGCTACCGTTGCCATTCCTGGGGGGCGAGCGAGCGGGAAGCGACTCCGTCGTGGCGGCGCTCAGGCGAGCGGAGGGGAGCGGGCGGGTCTCGGCCGTGCTGCTCCACGTCGAGTCGCCGGGCGGGGACGCTTTGGCCTCGGACCTGATCTGGCGCGAGGTACAAAGGATCTCGGCCAAAAAGCCCGTGGTGGTCCTGATGGGCAACGTCGCGGCCTCGGGGGGCTACTACGTCTCGGCCCCCGCCGCCCACGTCGTCGCCCGCCGCACCACCGTTACGGGCTCCATCGGGGTCATCACGATACGGCCCGTCGCCGACCGCCTCTACGGCAGACTCGGGGTCCATCCGGTTGGCCTCGAAAGGGGCCGGCGGGCCGGCTTGATGGACCCGAGCCGCCGGCCTACGGAGGACGAGTTGCGGGTGCTGGAGGGGCAGATCGGGAACGCCTACGAGGAGTTCAAGGCCCGGGTCTCGGGCGGCAGGCACCTCGCGGACCTGGACGGCATCGCCGGGGGCAGGGTCTGGAGCGGCGCCGAGGCGTTGGGGCACGGCCTCGTCGACGGCGTGGGCGGTTTCCGGGAGGCGCTCGAGAAGGCTTGCGAGCTCGGCGGCATCAAAGGGGGAGGCGAAGGTGGAGGAGCGGACGTGCTCGCGAGGATGCCGGTCCCGCGCGCGGGACGACCCGCGCCCGGGCGCCCGGCGGAGGTCTTCGAGGAGGTCGTGGAGATGATGCGGCGGGAAATACGGGAGGTTTCGTGCGGGGTGTGGGCGATGGGCCCGTACGGGATCTCCGACGACTGGTAGCATCTTGCGGCCGCAGACCGGCGGGAGGCAAGATTGAGCGGGGCAGCGAAAAAGGGCGTGGACCGGCGGGCGATGGGCGTCCTGTCCGCGGGGCACCTCTTTACGGACCTCAACCAGGGCGCCGTGGCCGCGTTGCTGCCGTTCCTGATCTCCGAGCGCGGCCTCTCCCTCGCGGCGGCCGGCGCGCTCGTTTTCGCCGCCACCGTGAGCTCTTCGCTCGTCCAGCCCCTCTTTGGAATCTTCTCGGATAGGAGCCCCATCCCGGCCCTCATGCCGCTCGGCGTGCTCCTGGCGGGGGTGGGCCTGGCCCTCGTCGGGGTGGCGCCAGGCTACCCCTCGATTTGCGCCTCCGTCGTACTGAGCGGCGTCGGGGTCGCGGCCTTCCACCCCGAGGGCGCCCGCTTCGCCAACTACGTCTCCGGCGCCCGCCGGGCGCGGGGCATGAGCTTTTTCTCCGTCGGGGGCAACGCCGGTTTCGCGCTGGGTCCCATCGTCGCCACCCCGCTCGTCCTCGTCTTCGGCCTCCCGGGCACGCTCTTTCTGGCCCTCCCGGCCGCGCTCATGGCGGGCGTCATGTTCGCCGAGACTCCCCGCATGTTGCGCCTGGCGCCGGACGCTGCGGAGGGCGCGACGAAGGAGGCGAAAAACGCGCCGGAAAGCTGGACGCCGTTTGCCGTCATGATCGGGGTGGTGGTGGTCCGCTCTTTTGTCTACTTCGGGTTCGTCGCCTTCGTGGCCTCGTACTACGAGCGCGTTCTGGGCGCGTCCGCTGCCCTGGGGAACGTGGCCCTCGCGGTGATGCTCGCCTCCGGGGCGGTCGGGACGCTGCTCATGGGGCCGCTCGCGGACAGGTACGGGCGGAAGGCCGTGCTCGCGGGGTCCATGCTCGTGCTGCCGCCCCTCGTCCTGGCCTTCACGTTCGTCGGTCCCTACGCGGGCATGGCGCTGCTCGCGCTCGTGGGCGCGGCGACGATCGGGACCTTCGGGGTTACGGTGGTGATGGGCCAGGAGTACCTGCCCGGACGCATCGGCCTCGCGGCCGGGATCACGATGGGCCTCTCCATCGGCCTTGGGGGGATCGGGGCGCCCCTGCTCGGCCTTCTGGCCGACGGGGTCGGCCTGAGAACCGCCATGCTGGCCGTCGCCGCCCTCCCAGTCCTCGGCTCCGCCCTCGCCCTGACCCTGCCGGCGAGGTCCGCCCCGCCCGGCGGCGCACGGAGGCCGGGCGGCGAGTCCGTGTAACCGAACACCATCCGTAACCCTCCCGCCGGGTAGCATACCGCCGATGCGAGCGTCGTCCGAAACCAGCCGCCGTAACAGATGAGGGGTTTCTACCATCTTGGCGACTTCGCCTACCGTTTCAGGTGGGCGGTGTTGATCGTGTGGGCCGCGGTTCTGACCTTCAGCGCCTTGTTCGCCCCGGACCTATCTGGGCGCCTGAAAGGCGGGGGCTTCGAGGGCTCGAACTCCGAAGCCGAGCGCGTCCAGAACGTCATGTCCGACGAGTTCGGGGTCTCCCCGGCCGCGCTGACGGTCGTCTTCACGGGGGACGGCCTCGACGCCAGGGGCCGGAAGTTTCAGGATGCTCAGGAGAAGGCGCTCAGGGGGGTCCGCAAGATGGACGAGGTCCGGTACGTGGCCTCCTACGCGGGCTCCAAGGACGGGCGCTTCATCTCCAGGGACGGGGAGAAGTCGTACGCCATCATCGCGTTCAGCGTCTCTATCGACCAGACCCGCAACGTCGTCGCCGATGTAAGGGACAAGGTCCGCTCCGAAGAGTTGAACACCTACGTTACCGGTGCGCCGGCCGTCTACCAGGACCTCGAAACGGCGAGCAACGAGGACGTGCAGCAGGCCGAAAAGTACGCCTTTCCCTTCGCGGTGCTCATCTTGGTTTTCGCCTTCGGGACGCTAGTCGCGGCGGGGGTGCCGGTTGTTGTCGGGGGGGCGAGCGTCCTGACGTCGCTGGCGATCATCTACTTTCTCGCCGGCTCCTACGACATGTCCGTCTTCGTGCTCACGCTCTCGACGATGCTCGGGCTGGGTTTGGGCATAGACTACGCGCTTTTCTTCGTCAGCCGGTTCAGGGAGGAGCTGGAGGACTACTCGACGGCCGAGGCCGTGCCGCGGACGGTGGCCACCGCCGGGCGCTCCATCTTCTTCTCGGGGACCGCCGTCCTGGTCGGGCTCTCCGGGCTGCTTTTTTTCCCTTTCATGTTTATGCGCTCCATCGGGTTCGCGGGAGTGATCGTGGTCTTCGTCTCGGTGGTGGCCGCCCTGACGTTCCTGCCGGCCCTCCTCGGCGTCCTGGGCCCGCGGGTGAACCTGCTGCGCATCCGGCGCACGAGCGGCGCGCCCGGCGCGGGTTTTTGGAGCTGGAGCGCCGAGGTGGTGATGCGCCGCCCGCTGATAGTGATACTGCTGGTCGCCGGCATCCTCGCCGCCCTGCTCTTCCCCGTCGGCCACATGAAGGTCGGCATTCCCGAGGCCACTGTCCTGCCCCAAAAGTACGAGTCGCGCGCGGGCGACGACCTGCTCAAGGAGAACTTCGGGTACGCGACCTTGAACCCGATGGAGGTGGTCGCCGACCTCGGTCGGGATCCCTTGAGCCCCGAGGGCCTCGCCGACGTGCGGGACCTCGGCCAGAAGATACGCGCTGCAGAGGGCGTCTCCCGCGTCGAGAGCGTCTACACGGCGGGGGCTGAGGCCGCCCGCGACTACGCCTCGCGGGTCGGGGACGCCCGCGAGAAGGCGGAGAAGGAAGCGGGCGGGCGGGTGGACGGCCTTGTGCAAGAGCAGATCCGGGAGCAGATCGACAAGAACAGTGACGAGGTCGTCCGGCGGCAGCTCTCCGAGGTGGGGGCGACCTACGGCACGGTTCCCCCGGGTACGGAGGAGAGGATCCGAGCCGAGGTCGAACCTCGGGTGGCCGAGCGGGTGCGCGGGGCGGAGGACGAGATCCGGGCCGAGGTGGAGAAGCGCGTCTCGGCGGAGGTGTACCGGCGCTTCCCCGAGCTGCCGGAAGGCGTCTCCGCGAACGGGGAGGTGACGCCCGAAGGGGTTGCGGCCTTTTTGGAGCTGCCCGTGGCCCGCGAGTCGGAGGAGCTAAAGAACGCTGTCGATTCCTACGTGGCCGGGGACCGGTCGCTGCTGCGGGCGGTGACCGAGGAGAACCCCTACACCGAGCGGGCGTACGGCGCGGTGGACGCGGTGCGGGCTGTGGAGGCGCCCGAGGGGACGAGCTTTCTGGTCGGCGGGCTCTCCGCGGGGCAGAAGGATTTCATCTCCAGCCTCTACCAGAAAGCCCCGCTTGCCGCCGCGTTCGTGATCGGCGTGACGTACCTGATCCTGCTCGTCACCTTTCGCTCGTTCATCATCCCCTTGAAGGCGGTGATCGTGAACATCCTGAGCCTCACGGCGAGCTACGGGGCCGTCGTCTTCGTCTTCCAGGACGGTAACCTCTCGGGGCTGCTGAACTTCACGCCTTTGGGCTTCGTGGACGCGACGCTGCCCATCCTGATGTTCTGCACGATCTTCGGCGTCTCGATGGACTACGAGGTCTTCCTGCTCTCCAGGATGAAGGAGGCCTACGAGAACGGGGACTCGAACACCGCGAGCGTCTCCAAGGGGCTGGTCTCCACCGCCGGCATCATCACCTCCGCGGCGGCCATCATCATCGTTGTCACCGGCGCCTTCGCCTTTACCGGCATAATACTCACGAAGGCCGTCGGGCTGGGCATGGCCGTGGCCGTGTTCGTGGACGCGACGATCATCCGGATCCTGCTGGTCCCGGCCACCATGCGCATCCTTGGCGACTGGAACTGGTGGCCCGGCGGACGCAAGGCCACCTTTCGCCCCGACGGCGAAAAGCCCGCCTGACGGGACCCCTCCCGCGGTGGCTGGGTAAGATCAATTCTTGATCTCGCAATGCGGCGGGGCTAGACTGTGCCCTATGCTGGATCTCGAACGCATACTTAGGGACAGGGGATACCGCCTCACCAACCAGCGTCGGGTCATCGTGCACGAGCTCGAGGGGGAGCGGCATCTCTCGGCGGAAGAGCTCTACGACCGGGTCAAGGGCGGGCACCCCGAGCTCGGGTTTTCCACGGTCTACCGGACGCTGGATCTGCTGACGGAGCTCGGAGTCGTGCGCAAAGAGGACTTCGGGGAGGGGTACTCGAGGTACGAGCTTTCCACCGAGCATGTGCACCATCACGCTCGTTGCGACGAGTGCGGAGCCGTCATAGAGTTCAACGAGGAGCTCATGGAGTATCTGGCTTTGCAGGTCGAGCGCGAGACCGGCTTCGTCACCGACTGGCACGAGATCACGCTCCACGGCCGCTGCGCCGCCTGCTCGGGCTAGGCGCCAGCAAAAACCGTACCTGTCGGACGTCCGCATCGCGAAGGCCATGAAGCGGGGCGGCGCGAACATCTCCGGGGTGCAGGACGGTTGCGGCATCAGGGGGATGGCTCATCTACGAGGGCGGCGCCAGGCGCTCGGTGGACGTCAGGAGCCTTGCCACCTGCCCTCCAACGACTACGGGAGCTATGGCCAGGTTCGGGGACCTGCCCTCGGGCTACACGGCCTTCAACCGCGTCTGGACGTGGGTTCAGGACAGCCCCAACAGGGTAGCCAATTCGAACATCCGCCTCAACCAGGCCGATCACGGCCGGACCACGAGCGTTGCGAACTTCTGCCGGGGACGCTACGACGTCGAGTCCACGATGACCCACCCGCGAGCGGGGGCACACCTTCGGGCTTGGCGAGGCCCCCGAGGGCTCTCACGGGAACCTCCTGATGAGCGAAGAGTCGAACGGGCCGGGCCAGATCTCCGAGCGCTCCTCGGCAGGGGCGAGGCGATGGGCCTGAAAAGCAAGTGCTGAGACCGCAATCCTGAGAACGTTACACGCGCAATCGCAGGCCGTCCTTGGCTACGAGGACCTCTCCGTCGTACCCTTCCCGCACCCTGGATGGCAGAAGCTCGTTGTCAACCGCCGGCTGTAGGTGGGTGACAACGACGCGCTCGACGCCGGCCTCGCGTGCGATCTGAGCGGCCCCGGAAGGCGTTAGGTGGTTGGGGAGAGGATCGTCATCGGGCCTTGTGCACTCTATCAGAAGTGTGTGCGCCCCGCGGGCCAGCTCCACCACCATCCCGCTGTACTCGGTATCGCCCGTGTAGACGAACGCCCCGTCCGGGCCATCGAGCCTGAAGGCGATGCTCTCCGGGCTGTGCCGCGTCGGGGCCCAGGAGAGCATGCAGCCTGGCAGGTCGAGCGGCGCGGCGCCTTCCCGGGGTAACTCCAAGACATGGGTGGGGTAGTCGCCGGACATCCAGTCTCCCCAAACCGCTAGCACCGAATCCCAAAAGCCGCGGAAGGGTTCGGGGCCGGCTAGGTGCAGCGGCCGGGTGCGCTCCCTCCCGGCGCCGTACTTGATGGCGAACAGCAGGTTCACAACGTCCACCGTGTGGTCCGGATGGAAGTGGGTAAAAAAGATCCGGTCGACGGCAAACGGGTCGAGGCCGACCCGCACGATGCCCCGCACCGCCCCCGAACCGAGGTCGAAGACGAGCGTCTCCCCGCCCGCCTCCACCACGACGCAGCTCTGCCGACGCCCTATTTGGGGCACCACCGTCCCCGACCCTACCACGGTAATCTCCAAGTGCCCCTCCCCTTTCTGATCTTGCCGGTCCTGGGGTGATCGGCGTTCCCGCCCTCGGCACCGAACGCCCACGCCAGGCCGGCGGCCCCGAGCAGGGCGCCCCCGAGGACGTCGGAGGGCCAGTGGGTGCCGAGGTAGACGCGTGCGAGGGCGGAGCCGGCGAGGAGTAGGGCTGCGCCGAGCCGCACGAGAGGGTTGGGCCACAGCAGGTAGAAGGCCCCGAGAATGAGGACCGCCCGCAGCATGTGGCCGCTCGGGTATGGGTGGGGGGTGTCGAAGTCGATGGGCGAGGGGTCCGGCACGCGCCCGACCTCTTGCGGCACCGGGGCCTGCGGCAAGACGAACTTCAGCAGGATCTCCACGACCGTGGTCGTGAGCAGCGAGACCAGAAGCCTCCAACCCAATCTGCCGCGGCCCCGGAGGTAGAGCCCGCCCGCCAGCGCGGCCAGCGCCGCCGCTGATACCCCCGCCCTTCCCGGCACAGAGAGGGCGCTGCCCGCGGCATCCAGCAACGCCGAGGAGTGCGATTGGGCGAGGCGTAGAAGCCCGGTGTCCAAGCGCTCCAGTTGCCCGGCGCCGGCCAGCGCCGAGAGCGCCGCAAAGGCGGCGGCCCACGCAAAAAAGATCACGCGTCCCCTACGGATCACTCGCCGAAGGCTTTCGAAAGAGCCCACTCGTCCGGTAACGAGGGAGAAAACCCGCGGAGTTTCGGTTATCGTGCCCCTCGCCCTAGGCCACGGCGTCGCGGAGGATGCGGCCGTATTCGCCGGCCTTCAGGATTCGCTCCGCCTCACGCTGGAGCTGGCGCACCCGCTCGCGAGAGACGTCCAGCTCGTCGCCGAGCTCGGCGAGCGTCGCGGGCTCGCGGTCGTCGAGGCCGTAGCGTCTGACGAGCACGTAGCGGGCCCTCTCGGGGAGGTGGTCGATGGCCTCCTTGAGGTGGGCCGTCTCCATCTCCCGCATAACCGTGTCCGGCGTGTCGGAGACCTTCTCGTCCTCGATAAAGTCGCCCAACTGTGAGGCCGTGTCCTCGCTGGAGACGGGCTGGTTGAGGCTGGTCGCGTCGGGCATCGCCCGCATCGTGAGGCGCACCTCTTCGACGTCCCAATCGAGATGGTTGGCAACCTCGTCGCGGGTGGGCTCGCGCTCCAGGCGCAAGGAGAGCTCGGCGACGGCGCGGCTGACCTTCCGGATTTTCTCCGTCATATGGACCGGCACCCTTATGGTGCGGCCCTTGTCGGCGACGGCCCTTTGGACGGCCTGGCGGATCCACCACGTCGCGTACGTGGAGAACCTGAAGCCCCGGTCGGGGTCGAACTTCTCGACGGCCTTCATGAGGCCTATGTTGCCCTCCTGAATGAGATCCTCGAATGGCAGCCCGTAGCCCCGGTACTTTTTGGCCACGGAGACGACGAGCCTGAGGTTTTTCTCGATAAGCTTCTGCCTGGCCCGCGCGTCACCGACCTTCGCCCGGTTGGAGAGGTCGATCTCTTCCCTGTGGGAGAGCAGTTGCCCCTGCCCGATGTGTGCGAGGTATTTGGCGAGAAGCTCCGGCGTCTCCTGCTCCCTCTCCGGCTTCTGTCCCTCTGTCCGCTTGTTGGCCTCCGGCTTCAAAATGCCCTCCTCACGAAATGCGCGACCCGCCCGAAATCAATTTCAAAAACTACTTCTAATCTACCGGGCGGCGCCTGTTTCTAAACCCTTCTATCTTCGGACCCGACGGGCTCTTTTTTTGCCCAACAACCTTTATACGGTCACCGGGCGAAAAAGGTTGCGTCGGCGACCGCGCCGGCGACCGTGTAGGGGAAAAGGCGCGGGTATACTGGGTGGCATGGAGACACCACCGCAGACGCAGATAGTCGCCCGCATACGCCAGGACCTGCCCAACATCTTGAGGAGTTGGAAGGAGGAACGCAAAGGGCTAGGTGAGGGCGAGCCTTGCGGGCGCATGGTCGCGCGGATGGAAGAGCTGGTCACCGTCTTCGCCGGGTTCTTGGAGAGCGCGCAGGGCGTCGAGGGCTTCAGCCGGGGGGGGGAGATCCGCTCGCTCGTCGCCAGGATCGCCGACGACCAGCACGCGCTCGGGCGCGACGCCGTCGGCGTCATAGAGGACTTCTCCGTGCTCCGGCGGTGCGTGTGGCGCTCCGTCGAGAAGGGCGTGGATCTTTCAGGCGCGTCGGGAAGCGAGGTGGCGAGGTTCTTCGTCAAGCTCCTGCAGGCCTCCGACTGGGTGACCGAGAAGGGCCTCGAGGCCTTTGAGGCGACCGCGATGCGGGAGATGGAGCAGGCGCTCGGGCGCGCGGCGGCGACCGACTTGGTCACCGGGTTGCCGGACAGGGAGCAGTTCAACCGTCTGCTGCTGCCCGCCGCCGTGAGGGAGCACGAGAGGTTCTCCGTGCTCGCCTTCGACGTGGTGGACTTCACCGAAACGGTCGCCGAGGGGAACCTCAGCCGCGCCCGCGGCATCCTCAGCCGGTTGGCCGAGACGGTGGCGGAGGCCGCGCCGGAGACGGCAGTTTGCGCCCGCTTCGGTGACGACGAGGTATGCGCCATCCTGCCTGGCAGCAACAGCGAGGACGCCTACCGGATGGCGGAGCGGGTCTCCAGGCGCCTGGCGGAGGATCCCGAGGGGTTCGAGGTGGACGCCGGGGTGGCCGAGTACCCGGCGCACGGCGCGGACGCGCCGGCGTTGATGGCCGAGACCCTAAAGGCGCTCGGTATGGCCAAGCGTGTCGGCGGCGGCGGCATCGTGGTCGCGCGGAAAGTCGGGGGGTAGAGGTGATAGCGATTATGAACAGCCTGCCCGTAAACGAGGGCGCGGCGGACGCCGTGGTGGAGCGGTTCGCCGCGAGTAGGGGCGACGTGCAGGGTTTCCCTGGCTTCGTTTCCATGGAGGTTCTTAAGTCAGAGGGGGAAGATGAGGTGCTCGTGGTAACGCGCTGGCGCGACCGCGAGGCCTTCGATGCGTGGGTGGGGAGCGAGGAATTTGCGCGCGCCCACTCCAGAGGCGGCACGCAAGGGCTGCTCAGGGGGCACCCGAAGATGTCCTCCTACGAGGTGGCCGTGGAGAGGGGCGGAGCGGTTTAGATCAGGCCGGAAGCGACAGGGCGACCGCCGGGGAAGACTGCCGCGCCCCACCCGGTTCGTACTCGCCCTTGCCGAGGACGGCGAACGTGAAGGCGAAGAGGAAAATCAGAAGCAAAATCAAGATTCCGAACGTTAGCCGCTCGCGCACCTCGTCTCCTCTCTCGGTTCCCGTCTCGGGCATTCTAACCGAATCCGGCCGGCCCGTCCCGCCCCCACCGGCTTGCGTGAATAATGTACAATGTAGCAATGTGTAGCAGGCTCGACCCGGGGCGCCGGGGGAGCAGACACGCTGCGACGGACGCGAGCGGGGGGCTTTAGATGGACGTGGATTCTTCCCTGCCGGAGTACACGAAGCTCCAGGAGCAGGAGTGCCGGTCGCTCTTACGGTTGATGGAAGAGATGGGCATCGCCACGGCCGACCGGACGTACAGGCCAGGCGATGCAGTGTACCGCGAGGGCGAGTACGGGGACGCGCTCTATGTGCTGGTCTCCGGCGTGATGAAGCTCTTTCGCCCCTACTCGGGCAGCAAGGAGGCGACGCTGCGGCTGCTCAGGTCGTGGGATATCTTCGGGCACCTGGCCTTCGCCGGCGAGGCGCGCCAGCGCGCCTACGCCGAGGCCGTCACCGAATGCCGGGTCACCAAGATCCCCAAGGTCTTCGTCGAGCGGGCCGTCAGGCAGGAGCCGCGGGTCGCTTTTAAGATCATGACGCTCCTGGAACTGCGCCTGGTGCAGTACGAGGAGCTCGTCAAGTGCCTGCTTCCCCGCGAGACGGAGGTGCGCCTCGCCAACCTCCTGCCCCTCCTGGCCCAGAAGTTCGGCGAACGTCAGGATGGCGCGGTAATTATAGATTTGCGCCTCACGCACCAGGACCTCGCGGCGATGGTCGCCTCCACCCGCGAGTCCGTCACGAAGGTCCTCAACGAGATGCGAAACCGCGACCTCATAGAGATCGAGGCCGGCCGCATCACGCTGAAAGATTCGCGGGCCCTCGCAAAGCTGAGCGGTCTGTAGGAGGGCGGTCGGCGCGGCGCCCGTCGGCCAGCCAAGCCTTGGCATGCGAAGGACGTGTCGCCAACCGGTACGGCCTCTCCGGGAGCGGTTCCTCTAACGCCGTTGGTTGAAGGCGGAGGGTAAGCCCGAGCTTTCCGAAAGCGAAGCCCGCAGAGCGTAGCGTGTCGACAAGCCGAGAAGCTTCTGTAGTAGTATGCCGGCGGCGTTCGCTAGACCGAAGGAATTGAGTTTGCTTGAGCTTTTTCAGGCCATACTTTTGGGCGTCGTGCAGGGGCTCACGGAGTTCTTGCCCGTGTCGAGCTCGGGGCACCTCTTGTTGGGCCAGTACTTTTTGGGGCTAGACCAGGCGCGCTTCGGGTTGTCGTTCGACGTGGCGCTTCACATGGGGACGCTTCTGGCGGTGGTCTCGTACTTTTGGCGGGACCTGCTACGGATGGCGGTGGCGTTTTTTCGTTCCTTTGTCGAGCGGGACCTGACGAACGATGCGGATCAGAAGATGGCTTATCTCATTATCGCCTCCACGGTGCCGGCGACCCTCATCGGGTTCCTGTTCGAGGGGTTTTTCGAGAGCACGGTGCGCTCGCCGTGGGTCGTGGTCTTCAACTTTGTGCTGATCGGGGCACTGTTTATAGTCGGGGAGGTGGTGGGGACCCGGACCCGGCGGGCTTCCAAGCTGGGTTTCGGGGAGGCCATTAGTATCGGGTTCGCGCAGGCGGCGGCGCTCGTGCCCGGCGTCTCGCGGTCGGGGGCCACGATCACGCTCGGCCTGTTTCTGGGGCTCAGGCGCGAGGAGGCGGCGCGGTTCTCCTTCCTGATGAGCGTGCCGATTATCGCCGGGGCAGGTGGGCTGGAGGTGGGCGAGGTGATCTCGAACGGCATGAGCGCCTGGCAGACGCTCCTCTTCGTGGTCGGCTTCGTGACCTCAGCGGCGGTCGGGTACGTGACGATCCGGTTCCTGCTGAACTACCTAACGAGGCACAGCCTGAGGGCCTTCGCATTTTACCGCTTCGCGGTCGCCGGGGTCGTGACGGTCCTGCTCCTGATGGGCCTCGGAGGCTTTTGACAAACGCCTCGCCCCTCTGGTACTTTGCCTCCATCATGCAACGCCACCTTTCGATAGCGCGGCGATTTACCGGGGGGGGGCGCGCCCGCTCCTGACGCGCGGTTCCGCCCCTCCAGACCACCAGAGCCGGGCCCATCGACACCCACGAACGGAGGACACGGTCGCCGTGATTCCATCGGAACCTTTACGCGAAGACGCGGGACAGCAATCGGAGGCAGGGGCGGACCGGAACGGGGCCGAGATGGACGAGCTTCGGGCGGGCATAGACGCCGTGGACGCCGAGATCGTGCGCCTGCTCGACCGCAGGGCCGTCATGGCGCGCACAATCGGCAAGTTCAAGCAGAGGAGGGGCCTCGACGTCTACGCGCCGGCAAGGGAGCGCATGGTGCTGGACCGGGTGACGGCCCTCGGCGAGGGCGAATTCCCGAAGCGGGGCCTGGAGGCTGTCTTCCGCGAGATAATCTCCAGCTCCGTCTCCCTGGAGACCCGCCTCACGGTGGCGTACTTGGGCCCGGAGGCCACGTTCACGCACGAGGCCGCCCTCCGGTCCTTCGGGACCAGCATCGAGCTGCAGCCCCAGGCGACGGTCGCCGAGGTCTTCGCCCGCGTGGAGCGGGGGGAGGCCGAGCACGGCGTCGTCCCCGTGGAGAACTCGATGGAGGGCGCGGTCACCCACACGCTAGACGAGTTGATGAACAGCCCGCTCAAGGTCTGCGGGGAGGTCTACCTGCCCGTCTCCCAGAACCTGATCTCCGCCGAAACCTCGCCGGGGAAGGTCCAGCTCGTCTGCTCGCACCCGATGGCCCTGGCCCAGGCGTCCTCCTGGCTCCGGCGCGAGCTGCCCGGCGCGCGGCTCGAAGAAGTCGAGTCCACAGCCGAGGCCGCCCGGCGGGCCGCCTCGCAGCCCGGGGTAGCGGCGGTGGGGAGCGCGCTTGCGGCCGAGGCGCACGGGTTGCGGGTGCTGGCGCGAAACATTCAGGAGGCGAGGACCAACACGACGCGGTTCATCGTGCTTGGGCGTTCCTGGGCGGCCCGGACCGGGAAGGACAAGACCAGCGTCGTCTTCTCGGTGAAAGACAGGCCGGGCGTGCTTAAGGAGGCCCTCTCGGCGTTCGCGGGGCAGGGGATCAACCTGACCCGCATCGAGAGCCGCCCGAGCCGCAAGCGCGCCTGGACCTACGTGTTTTTCGCGGACTTCACGGGCCACCCGGATGAGGAGAGGGTGGGGCGCGCGTTGGAGGCGCTCGAGGAGCACTGCCCCTACGTCGGCCTGATCGGGGCCTACCCGGAGGTCCCGTCGGAGGTCTCCTGACCCCATCTAAGGACCCCAAGGCCGCTGCCAGAGAGGTGCTCCGGGAGGGTGGAAACCACCCGCACTACGGGGACCTCACCGAAATCGCGCTAGACTCCGGCTACCTTGAGAACGGGGGCCGCACGCTCCAGAACACCATGCGCGGGCCCGTCTCTCGGTGGACGTGCGGGACAACCCCGACACGCCGTTCGTCCAGACGGCCCCGGCGACTACGGACTGCGGGCGCCGAATTGAGGCCCGACGAGATGCTATATTGCCGGAAAGTTTTTTAAGGTCGAGGAGATACCATGGTCGAGGTAGCGGATAGGGCGGTAGAGGCCGCCTGGAAGATTAAGAACCTGGCGGACTTTGACCGGCGGCTGGAACGGGCGGCCCGGAGGCTGGACGAGGGCTCCGGCGGGCTGGCCGCGATGGTGGTCTACGAGACGGCCCTGATGAAGAGCGGACGTCCCCCCGAAGAGGTGCGGGAGATGGTACGCTCCTTTCGCGCGGCCTTCGAGGACGAGGAAGAACCGCTCACCATAGCCCACGCCAGCGGCATAATGAGCGTCGAGGGCAACGACTGGTTTTTTGGGGACGACGGGTTGCGCGTCCTCACCGGCAAGCTTCTCGGCCAGTTCAAGCACCGGGTAGCCCAGTACAACTACGTGGACGAACGCGAGGTGCTCCGGCGCTGGGCCGACGGCTACGACACCCGGCTCTTCGTGCGACGCAGGATCTTCGAGACCGAACCCGTGGTGGGCGTGGTCGGCGGCCTCGACCTTCTCTTACTCCAATACCTGCGCGTCGCCGCCGGCGGCAACACCCTGATCCCGAACGCGGACGTCGCCCGGGCGCTCGAGAGCCTCGGCTACGAGCCCGCCGCGGACGCTTACGAGACGCTCGCCGGCGCCGAGGGCCTCGCGCTGCGCCTGGATCTTCCCGCGCCCGTGGTGGGCGAGATGCTCGCGGAGCTCGGCCGCGAGGGCTTCGAGCACTATCCGCAGCCCCCGAGGGATCAGGCACAGGCGGCGCCCTCGGAGGCGCACCAGGAGGAGGCGGTCGCCTCGGAGGGCGGGACCGTCTCGAGGGGGGCAGCAGACGAGCCCCGGGAGCAGAAGCCGGTCCCGCCGGAGAGCGCCGAGCGCGCTGGGGTGGAGCGGGACCCCGCCGCCGGGGAGGAGCCGTCGAGGGTCCAAGACCCTCAGGCCAAGGACGCGCCGGGCGTTGCCGAGGAAGAGGGCCCGGAGAAGGGGGCCGTCCCGCCGAAGGCGGGTAGCGGGGACCAGCCGGGGACCTCCAAGCGGGAGGATGCATAGAAGGGCGCGGAGGTGGTAGAATGATGATCGGCGTCATCAAGGAACACCGTCGCTTATCGTTCAAAACTTCTCTCGTAACCAACGGCAAGGCAAGAAGGAGCAAGCGGTAGCATGGCAGACTCCAGGAAGCGCATAGCGTTGAAACCGCATATGGACCGTATCCGGGAGTGGGTGGAGGCGGGTAAGACGGACGACTGGATCGCCGATGCCCTCGGGACGAGCGCCTCGTCAGTGCAGTCCTTCCGCTCCCGCAACGACATCTACCGCCGGGAGCGTGGACCCAGGGAGCCTGAGGTCCTCTTCGAGGGGGTGCTCGACCACGGCGAGAACGACGGATGGGGCCTGTGGCTAGACCCGGCGGTCGCGGAAAACCCGATTTGGAAGGAGCACTGGGCCGGCGTCGAGGCCGTCGTGGTCAAGGTCGCCGAAGACTCCATCGTGCTCGAACCGGATGCCGGTGAGGCCCAGGACGTCGCCGACGGCCAATCCTGGACCCCCATCGCGACCAACGGTCAGGGCGAGCCCGGGCCGGAGGACGCAGGCGAGACTCCCGAGCGGGAGCAGGGGCGGGTCAAGTGGTTCGACCCGGAGAAGGGCTACGGCTTCCTGGTACGCCCGACGGGCGACGACCTGTTCGTGCACCACTCGGAGGTCGAGGGCGACCCGTCCGCGCTCTCACCGAACGGCGAGGTCGAGTACGAGGTCGGCCGCAACGATCGCGGCCCCAACGCCCGCAGCGTCCGTCTCCTCGGTTAAGCGGCCCGAGGGTACCACCTTCGGGAGCACCCCCGGGTCGGGCGGCTAGTCCGCCCTGGTGGTATCCGGGCCCCGCTCGCCCGACAGGTGCGCGGTCGAGGCGAGGTCCAGCAGTTCAGGGCCCACCCCGTTGCGGCCCCAGCGGATGCGCGTTATCGAAGCGTTCGCCGCCCGACAGGTCCCCGGCAAGACGCCCGGGCCGAACCGTTGCCGCAAGAACGCCCGCATCGCGCCCCCGTGTGAGACCACGACGACCCGCGTTCCTTGCCCGTAACGGTGCCTTATCTCCGAGATCGCAGCTTCGAAGCGTTCCATGACCTCCTCGTCGGTCTCCGCGCCGGCGAGGGCCCAGCGCTCTTCCTCCGGCAGGGAAAGAAATCTCCTGGCGAATTCGGGATCCCGCTCCTCCTGCTCGGCCCAGGTGTGGCCCTCCAGGACGCCGCCGTGGCGCTCGGTCAGGCCGGCAAGCGGGACGGCGTTATCTGTAAAACCGGCCTCGCGGGCGATGATCTGGGCCGTCTGGAGGGCCCGTGCGAGCGGGCTGGAGTACAGGGCGTCGAATGGTTCCCGGGCGAGGGTCCGTCCGGCGAGGGACGCTTGGCGGCGTCCCACTTTTGAGAGGGGAAATTCCATCTGGCCCTGCCAGACGCCCCTCGCGTTTGCCGTGGACTGTCCGTGACGCACCAGGAGTAGCTCTTGTCGTTCGGGCATGGGCGTAAGATAGTGCATGAAGGTCGTGCCGGCAAATGCCCGCCGATGCTAAACTCTCCGGGTTTGGGCAACTACGTTGGAGGCTGTACCAAGGTGTTCTGGAGGGGCGAAGAGAAAGCGCCGGTACCGTCGCAGGAGAACACCCAAAGGGGGCGCCCCGGGCCGATCCAGTTGACCCCCGACGCGCCGCGCCCGGCGACGATCCTGCAGGTGGCGGGCGAGCTCGAGGAGCGGGGGGGGCGCATCCTAGAGCTCTTCAAGGAGATCCGCTCTCCCCTCGGGCGGGTCGTTTTGCCGATCCACCTCCTCAAGGACGAGAAGACTTTTTTCGTGGAGGTAACGACGGGGCCGTGGGACGAGCGCAGCGAGCGCGAGGTGGCCGAGCGGGCCGCCGTGCTGCGCAACTCCGAGCACGCAGACGCCGAGCTGGAGCTCTTTAGCGCCTACCCGGTGCCAGAAAGCTTGCGCTTCTTCTGCGGGAGATCGCCGGCCGCGCTGCTGCAGCTTGACCTCCTCAGGCTCGACGTCGCCCGCCCCGAGGAGGCCGCGGCGGTCTTCCGCGAGGTCGCCAGCCGCCACTGGGGGATCGACCTGGATTTCGAACCCGGGTACCTGCCGCTCGTCGAGGACCTGCTCATGGCCGCCCACGCCGGCGACGAGACCCTTGATCGTATCCCGCCGGTCTCGGGGGGTCTCGTCGCCGGCGTGGGCGGCTTCCTGGGCGAGACCATTCGCAAGAACGCCGGACACGCCGCAGCCTGGCGCGAAGACGAGGAGTGGGGCGAAGGCCCCACCGTGGAGGTCGGAGACTTCGTCCTGGACCCTATCGGCAAAGCCCACGCGTTCCTGCGGGAAGGTCCTGACGAGTCCATGGCCTTCTACGCCAACTACGTTCTGGGTCTACTCGAGGAGGATGGGCCCGCGGGGGACCCCGAGCCTCAAGAGTAACGCTTGCGCAGCTCCCGGATGATGTTCGAGGAGTCTACGAGGACCTCTTCGTCGATGGTCAGGATCGGGATCGCCCGCTGGCCGGAGAGCCGGACGACTTCCTGGCGGCCGTCGTTGTCGGCGTTGACAGACTCGTAGCCCAATCCTAACCTGTCCAACTCCTGCTTTACCCTGCGGCAGTAGGGGCAATAGCTACCCGTGTAGAGCTTGATGCTGGTCTTTTCCCTGGTGGTATCCAACGGAACACTCCTCTGTACACGTATACGAATGTCCAGATTATACCCCCGAGGGGGCTCATTTAAGCGCGTCAGGCCGGCGTGTCGAGGCCGAACACTACCTCCACCTCGACGGGCGCGTCAAGGGGAAGCTCGTCGACGCCCACGGCCGAGCGGGCGTGGAGTCCCGCCTCGCCGAAGATCTGCTCGAGAAGCTCGGAGGCGCCGTTCAAAACGTCGGGTGACCGTTGAAGCCGGGGGTCGAGGCGACGAAGCCGGTGACCTTCACGACGTCGCGCAGGTTGTCCAGGCCTGCGGCCTTCTCGGCGGCGGCCACGGCGTTGAGGGCGCAGAGCCCGGCGGCCTCTTGGGCCTCTTCGAGCATGACGGCGGCGCCCACCTTGCCGGTGCGGTGCAGTTCGTCGTCGCGTGAGGGGAGTTGGCCCGCCGTGAAGATCAGGTTTCCCGTCTGGGTGGCCGGCACGTAGGAGCCGGCGGGGACGGGGGCGAACGGAAGCTCCAGGCCGAGGTCGCGGAGTCGTGCCTGGGGGCCCATCTAGCGGAGGGTCTGCTCGTACTCGCCCGGGTCGTAGATGAGGGGGTAGTTCGCGTCCAGGGTCTCGCCGGCCGTGACCTCGCCGATCACCACCGTGTGGTCGCCGGCGCGGGCCCGGTCCGTCACGCGGCAGTCGAGGTAGGCCAGGCAGTCGAGGAGGTAGGGCGAGCCGTTCGGGGTCAGGCCGTAGGGCACCCCGCGGAGCTTGTCGTCGTACTCGCCGCTGGTCTCGCCGAAGTGGGTCGCCACGTTTACCTGGTCTTCGCGCAGGACGCTCAGGGCGAAGGTCTCGCTCTCGAGGACAATGTCGTGGGTGTAGCGGTCGCCGCGGACGGCGACGGCCACGCACGGGGGTCGTTCGGAGGTCTGCATCACCCAGGAGGCGGCCATCGCGTTCGACTGTCGGCCGCGGCGGGTGCCGAGCACGTAGACCCCATGGGTCAGGTGGCGCACGGCGCCCAGTACGGAGTTTCGCTCGTGGGGCTCGCTGTCCACATCCCTCCTCTCGGGTCCGATGCGGGTATTCTACCAAGAGTGGGTATACTTGCGGCCCATGGAACCAGTCGGGGGGGTATAAGAGTGTCCTTGAGCGCCTCGCTCGTCGGAATCGGTATCGTCCAGACGCTACTTTACCTGTTCTTTATACGGGCCATCGACCTGTACGAGCGAGAGTCCTTGCGGTACGTGATCCCGGTTTTCATCTGGGGCTTCGCGGTGGCCACCACGGTCTCGCTTTTCTTCAATACCATAGCCTCAATCACCATAAGCGGGATCGCCGGCAACCAGGCGGCTTCGTTCGTGACGGCGGTCTTCGTGGCGCCGCCGGTCGAGGAGACGGCGAAGGGTCTGGCGCTGCTCATAGCCTTCCTCGTGGCCCACGTGGCGGCGCGCAGGCGGGGGCTCGTCGAGTTCGCGGGGGTCATGGACGGCATCGTCTACGGGTCGGCGGTCGGCTTCGGGTTCGCCATCGCCGAGGACATCCTCTACGGGCTGCAGTTCGGGTCGGAGACCT
>CADCUZ010000126.1 GCA_902806015.1 uncultured Rubrobacteraceae bacterium | reverse complement strand
GGGGGCGGCGCCGGATGTGGCTAGGTTTGCCTCCGTCCCTCCATCGCCTTCTGGTACTCGGCGTAGACGTTCTGGATATCCTTCCAGACGAGGCGCTTGGTGTTGTTGAGGTCGTCGCCGCGCTGGCGCAGGACGTAGGCCGGGTGGAAGGTCGCCATCGCCCTCGCGCCATTGTCCAGCTCGTACCACTTGCCGCGGTCTTTGGTGATCTTGAAGTCCTTGTCGATAATGGTCTTTGCGGCGGGGCCGCCGAGGCAGAGTACGATCTCGGGCCTCACCGCCTCCATCTGGCCCTGGAGGTAGGGGTTGCAGGCCCGGATCTCGGTGGTCTTGGGCTGGCGGTTTTTCATCCGTCCGCCCTCTTCCACGGCGGCTCGGCACTTGACGGTGTTCGTGAGGTAGACCTGGTCGCGGCTAAGCTCTACCGCCCCGAGGATGTCGTCGAGGAGCTTGCCGGCGCGGCCCACGAAGGGCAATCCCGTGGCGTCCTCGTTCTCTCCCGGCCCCTCCCCGACAAGCACAAGCGGCGAGTACGGGTCGCCGCTGGCGAAGACCGTGTTCGTGCGGGTCATCGCGAGGTCGCATCTTGTGCAGACGGAGACCTGCCTTGCCAGGTCTTCCAGCCTTTTCTCGCGGTTCTCGCCGCCGTCCGCGGGGTCGAAGAGACTGTCCAAAGCTCCTCCTGATATTCGCGTGCTTGTGCTATTCTACACCGCACGTTTGAGGGTTTTTGGGAGAAAAATTGAGCATCATAGAGTTCAGGGGGGTGGACAAGTTTTTCGGGGACTTTCACGTCCTCAAGGACATAGATTTCTCAGTGGACGAGGGCGAGGTCGTCGTCGTCATCGGGCCGAGCGGGTCGGGCAAGAGCACGCTTCTGCGGTGCATCAACGGCCTCGAGACGATAACCGCAGGCGAGCTTACGGTGGACGGCTTTTCCGTCCACGACAAGAAGACCGACATAAACAAGCTCCGCTCGGAGATAGGCATGGTCTTTCAGCAGTTCAACCTCTACCCGCACATGACCGTCTCCCAGAACATAAAGCTCGCCCCGGTGCGCGTGAAGAGCGTCTCCCAGGGAGACGCCGACGAGCGCTGCTCGCGGCTGCTCGACCGCGTCGGCATCCCCGAGCAGGCCGACAAGTACCCCGAAAGCCTCTCCGGCGGTCAGCAGCAGCGGGTGGCGATAGCCAGGGGACTCGCGATGGAGCCCAAGGTCATGCTCTTCGACGAGCCGACCAGCGCGCTCGACCCGGAGATGATCAACGAGGTGCTGGAGACGATGGCCGACCTCGCCCGCGGAGGCATGACCATGGTGGTCGTCACCCACGAGATGAACTTCGCCCGCCGCGTCGCCGACCGAGTGGTCTTTATGGACGAGGGCCGCATCGTCGAGGTCGACACGCCGGACAACTTCTTCGATAACCCGAAAAACGAGCGCACGAAGCGGTTCTTGAACCAGATAATTCATTAGGGCGGCCGGCTTTCTCGCGCCATGTTGCTGCTGGGGCGGCGGGGTAACCTTTTTCGGGCGTCTGCCATTCCTTAGAAAAGATCGGAGTCAGCGTGAAGACGAGGCCGGCACTCGACGGCGTGAGCCCGTACAACCCGCCGCGGCTGCGGCAGGAGATCTCGGTTGACTACGGCTCCGAGAGGTACGTGAAGCTGACTATGAACGAGCTCTCCTTCGGCCCCCTGCCGGAGGCCAAAGCCGCCATAATCGAGACCCTCTCCCGCGCCGGGCGCTACCCCGACCGCGACGCGGCCCACCTGCGCGAGGCCATAGCCCGCGCCAACCCGGGGGTCTCCCCCGAGAACGTGGTCGTGGGCAACGGCTCGAGCGAGACGCTCGTGGACCTCATGCAGATCCTGGAGCGGCCCGGCGGGATCATCATCCCCTGGCCCTCCTTCCCCTTCTACGCCTCCGCCGCGCGCGTGGTCGGGCTGGACGTGCGGAGGGTTCCTCTCGACGACCATCACAGGGCCGACCTCGGCGCGATGCTCGCCGCCGTGACCGGCGAGACGCGGGCCGTGATCCTCTGCAACCCGAACAACCCGAGCGGGACCTACCTCCCGCTCTCGGAGGTGCGGCGTTTCGCTGAGGCCGTGCCGGAGGGCGTGCTCCTGATCCTGGATGAGGCCTACTACGAGTTCGTAGACGACCCGACGTACACCGGCTCCCACGGGCTGGTGCTCGGGTCGGAGAACGTAGTATCGACGAGGACCTTCTCCAAGGTCCACGGTCTCGCGGGCTTCAGGGTCGGCTACGGTCTCGCCCCAGGGCGGCTTGCGAACCTCGTCTGGAGCGCGCACGTGCCGTTCAGCGTGAACCAGGCCGGCCAGGCCGCCGCGACGGCTTCCCTGGGCCAGCCTGAGGCCATCGTCGAACGCTCCCGACTCATGAAGCGCGAGCGGGAGCGCGTGCAGGGCGCCTTCGGCGCGGCGGGCCTGGAGTACGTGCCCTCCCACACCAACTTCGTCATGGTCGGCGCGAAGCCCCAGCTCTTCGAGAAAACCGGCGTGCTCGTGCGCGAGGGCGAGGCTTTGGGCTACCCGGTCGGGTGGAGCCGGGTAACCATCGGCGGCCCCCAAGAGAACGACCGGCTGCTCTCCGCGCTCCCCTAGCGCGGTCGTCTGCCAGCTTTCGCGAGGAGCCCGGGTCCCCTAGGCGGATCTACCGCAAGAAGAGCGCGACGACCAAGAGGGCTATGCCGACCGTCGCGACGTTTCAGACGAGCGGAAGAGCGCAACCCTGGCGGCGTAGAGCGGCACGTATGCGACGCGGGCTCAAGGCAGAGCCGCGCCCCCCACTCGGTGAGCGCGTTGTAGGTCCCGGTGACGTGCGCGGCGAGGACGACAGTCGCGAACAGCGGGAGGTCTCAAGAAAGTTACCCAGCCCCGGTCCGGACGCCCGGCCCCGCACCGGCGGCACCGGCTAGTTCCTAGGCCTGGACGTCCACCGGTAACCGCGCCGCAGGATGCTCTGGCGTGGGACGCCGCGACGGTTTGGGCCAGGCTCAGCACGACGACCAGCGCCAGCATCCTGAGCTCTACGGTCGTCGGCCCCCGGCCTTTTTCAGCGTGTAACGAGCACGGGGCAGGGTGCGTGGTGGAGGACGCGGTAGGCGACGCTGCCGAGGACGATGGCTTCAACCGCCCCCTTCCCCCGGCCACCGAGGACGATCAGGTCGGCCTCGACCTCGTCCGCTACCCGGATGATCTGGTCGGCGGGCGCGCCGCCGCGGACGATGGTCTCCACGTTTGGGGTCATGTCCTTCAGCTCCCCTGCGACGCGCTCGACGGCCTCCTGCGCCGCCCGATGGAACGAGTAGCCGCCCGGGTCCTCGGCCTGCTGGGCGGCGTGCTCCTCCTCGCCGAAGTCGCTCGCGAAGGGCACGGCGGCCAGAGGCCTGACCACGGCTACCACGCTGACTCGCTCCAGCGAGGCGGGGTCAAGGAGAGAGCGCAGGTACCGGGCCGCCTTAAGCGACTGCTCCGAACCGTCGGTGGCTATCAGAACGTGGGTCATGATTATACCTCCGTCTACGCTCGGCCGTTTCGCCCGCCGGGCCGCGCCGGGTCCAGCCTGCGCTGGGCGAGGTTGTTCACGAAGTACAGGCCGACCCCCACCAGCAGCATCACCAGGCACACCACGAGGACACTTTCCCTGGGTCCGATGTCCCCCGCGAAGAGGCCCTGGAGGTCGGTTATCAGGACGTAGAGCAGGAGTGCTACGTTCACCACCACCCCGAGTGTCAGGATCACCGTCGGCGCCGTGTAGTGCTCCTGGGGGACGCGGTCGCGGCGCAGAACCAGCGCGCACAGGCAGACCAGCGTGAAGACCGCCAGGAGGAACGCCACGGTGGCGCTCGCCAACGTGTTGACGCCCTCCTCCCCGACGCCGACGATCAGGATCAGCGCGATAATCGTGGTGAAAACGATGGCAACCCAGGGCGTGCGCCGCGACTGGTGGGTGCGGGCGAAGATGCGTGGAACCACGCCCTCGCGGGCCATGCCGTACATGATCCGGGAGTTCGTTATCAGGGCAACCAGGCAGGTGTTGGTGATCGCCACGCACGCTATGATCGCGAACACCCAACCCGGGAAGGCTGAGAACCCTTGTCGCACCACCTGCAGCAGCGCCACCTCCGAGCCGGCAAGCTGGCCTGTGGGCACCACCATCGAGGCGATAAACGCGATGATCAGGTAGATGATGCCCGCCGACGCCATGCCGCCCAGCAGCGCGCGCGGGTAGACCCTGCTCGGGTTCTGAACCTCCTCGGCCACGTTCGCCGCGTTCTCGAAGCCGGTCATCGCGAAGAACGCGAGCGTAGCACCGGTCAGGGCCAGGAGCGCGGGGTTGCCCCCCTCGTTGAAGTCGAAGGGCCGGCCGAGATCCGCGCCGCCGGTCAAAAGCACGACGACCCCGATCCCGAGCACCAGCACCAGACCGGAGATCTCGGTGATGCTCATGGCGAGGTTCAACTTTACGGACTCCGAGATGCCGCGGAAGTTGATGACCGCCAGCAACACGACGAAGACGAGGGCCGCCAAGAGCAGTGGCACGCTAAGGAGCGCCGCCAACAGCTCCAAAAAGTACCCGCTGAACGCCAGCGCCAGGGCGCCGGTGGCGGCCAGGCTCGCGGCCACCGTGCAGAACGCCACCAGGAAGGTAAAAAAGCGGTTGTTGAACGCCCGGCCGGTGTACATGGCGGCACCCGCCGCGTGGGGGTACTTGGTGATCAGCTCGGCGTAGGCGAAGCCGGTCAGCATGGCGGCCGAAACCCCGACGACAAACGAGGTCCAGAACGCGCCCCCGACCTGGGCTGCCATCACCCCGATGAGGGCGTAGATGCCCGATCCCAAGACGTCGCCGAGCACGTAGAAGAAGAGCAGCGGCGCGCTTATGGCCCGCGCGAGCTCCTCCGGTTGCTCCGCCGCGTTACGGGTAATGGTCGGCTGCGCGCCCGGTGTATCCAAAGTCCCCCCTGCCAGTCAGCTTACGTCGTGACGGCTACGTGTCGCAGAGTGTACAGATGGGCCACCTCCCGAGCAAGGACCCCACCACGGGCCGCTACCCCTCCACGCCGCACCAGCCCGCGAGCAGGCAGGCGACGGTCTCCGTCGCGGTGAGCAGGTCGGTGACGCTTATGTGCTCGTCCGGGGCGTGGGCGACCCTCACGTCGCCGGCGCCGTACATCACGCAAGGCATCCCGCCGAAGCGGACGAAGAGCCGCATGTCCGCGCCGTAGGAGACGCCCTCGACGATGGGTTCCTGCCCGGTCGCTAGGGCATGGGCCCTCTTCACGGCCTCGCAGATCGGGGCTTCGTCCGGCACCTCCGCCGGGGCGAACTGGCCGCCGAACCACTCCAAATTCGGAGGATTTTCCCGCAGCCAGGCGTCCCCTCTGGCGACGTCGGAGAGGCGTTCGCGGACCTGCTCCTTGAAGGCGTCTACCTCTTCGCCCGGGATCAGGCCGGCCCGGCCCTCGGCGAGGAGCCCCTCCGGCACCGTCGAGGCCCAGTTCCCGGCCCGAACGACGCCTATGTTGATGGGGACCTTGTTGCTCAGGTGATCGTAAAGCGGATGGGAGAGATAGACGTTACGCTCCCGTTCGAGGTCGCGCAGCGCCCCGAAGAGCGGGACGAACTTCTCCAAGGCGGAGACGCCCTCGTCGCGGACGGCGGCGTGGGCCGAGAGTCCGGGGACGGTGAGGCGGAAGACGAGCGAGCCCCCCTGGGCCGGCACGAGACGCAGCCTGGTTGGCTCGGTTATGAGGGCGGCGTCGGCCCGATAGCCCCGGAGCACGGTGGAGAGCGCCCCCAGCCCCCCGTTCTCCTCGCCCACGGTCGCCGTCACCGTCACGTCCCCTTCGAGCTCTATACCCGCCGCCTCCAGCGCGTCTAGCGCCACCAGGTGGGTGACGAGCCCGGCCTTCATGTCGCACGAGCCCCGGCCGTAGAGCCGGTCGCCGACGACCTCGCCCCCGAGCGGGTCGTGGCTCCAGGCCTTTGGGTCCCCGGGCGCGACCGTGTCCACGTGGGCGTTGAGCAACAACGACCGGCCCCCGCCCCGTCCGCGGCGCACTCCGGCGACGTTGGGACGAGACTCGTAGGCCTCTTGGTCTCCGACGTGGTCGCGGTAGGGCTCGGTCTCCTCGGCCGTCGCCTCCCACACGTCCACCTCCAGGCCGCGCCCGCGGAAGGCGTGCTCGACTTTTTCCTGGACGGCCGCCTCTTTGCCCGTCGCGGAGGGGACGCGCACCAGCTCCTGCAGCAGTCGCACCGCGTCGTCGCGACGGGCCTCGACCTCGCGGGCGACGGTGTCCACGAGCTTCGGGTCCAGGTCTGCCATCGAGCACCCCCATGGATCGGATCGACCGTCGGGCACCGTACCACGCGCGCCAGCTCGGCGCTTGACCGCGCAACGTCGCGTAACTATATTGGACTCCGAAGACCACAGTTCGGGACGCCAAACCTCGGGGTCTCGTCGGGAAACGGAAAAAGGCGGTTGCATGAAAAAGAGCCTGTTCGCGAGGGTCTTACCGTTGTTCGTTCTCGCGGCGGTGCTCTCGCTGGGCGCCGCCTGCGGCGGG
>CADCUZ010000125.1 GCA_902806015.1 uncultured Rubrobacteraceae bacterium | reverse complement strand
AGTAAGCTCTCCCTCTCCCCTGCCGGCTAGTCCGTAGCCGGAGGGCCGTGTAAGAACCCTGGGTGCGATCCTCAGCCTCGTCGCCCCTTCCCTCGCACTTGCCGTAGCCCTTAGGAGGGCACGGCAATCGGCGTAACCCTGTCGGTCTCTAACCGCCGGTCGAGCCGGTCGCCGCAACGAGGGCACCGGAACCGGCCCAGTGAGGCGGGAGCCGCGTCCGGAATCCTGCCGGTCGTGCAGAGAACATCGCCGGTTGCGGCTCCTACCTTCGACGGCGTATCTACTACACTGATCGGCTAAGCGGGAACTCGATCCGTGACGGACTGGCGGAAGCGGAAGAAGTTGCCCGGGTCGTACCTGGCCTTGATCTTTACAAGTCGATCGAGGTTCTCGCCGTGGTAGGCGCGGGCCCAGCCTTCGAGGTCCGGGTCGGGGAAGTTCGGGTACACGCGGCCGGACCCCCATGGGCGTACGGATGCCCACGACCGCGAGAGCCACCGTCGCGCGGCTTCCGTCCCGGCGGCGGATGCACCGGGCCCAACGGCGATCGTGTGCTGGAGCAGGAAGAGCTCGTCGCGGTGGGCGAAGGCCGTGGCGGCGCCAGGAACGCGGTTGTAGGCGCCGCCCCAAGGCGTGAAGTCGAGCTCCCGCGATTGTCCCGCCACCCTCCCCTGAAAGAGGTTCTCCACCAACGATTCGATGGCTTCTTTTGGCAGCGGACTACGGAAAAACTCCGATTTGCTGTAGGAGTAATTCTCGGACGGTCCTCCGTTCGGGGCCTCCCCGATCCTGCCGTCCTCGCCGGCCATCTCGGCGCCGAGCTCGGCCAGATACCGCTTGGCCTTGCGGTAAGGCACGCGATCGAGGAACGTCGAAGCGGGGTCCGCGCCCACCCGGGCTACCATCCCGTCGAGCAGGCCTTGGGTCTTGGACTCGGCGCCGAGCATTGCCCCAAACAGGTTGACCACGGGCGGGTGGGCCGGATCTTCCGGGGCCACTATGAGCAGGCTGGCGGCGAGCTCGTCGGGCCCGGGGGGCGACCAGCCCTGCCAGGCGTCGACGACCGCCGCCGCGCGGTCAAAGGGCCAAGTTAGGTGAAAAACTGTCCCATCCGGCGCCGGTAGGGTCCGGAAGTCGAGGTGGGTGACCACGCCGAAGTTGCCTCCGCCCGACCCGCGAAGCGCCCAGAACAGATCCTCGTGGCAGCGTTCGTCGCACTCCACGACGAGACCATCCGCGAGGACCACTTGCGCTCGGAGCAGGTTGTCCGATGTCAGGCCGTGCTTGCGGCCGAGGATACCTAGCCCGCCGCCGAGCGCGAGTCCTGCGATGCCGACCGTAGGGCCGCATCCGGCGGGGATGGCAAGGCCGAGATCGTCCAGCGCGTCGTACACCTCGCCGAGCCGCGCACCGGCGCCTACTGTCGCCACACCGTTTGAAACCGACACCGAGCGCATCGGCGAGACGTCCACCACAAGGCCTTCAGTCGAGGAGCGCCCGGCAAAGCAGTGCCCGCCGCTGCGCGGCGCCGCGCGCAGCCCGTGTCGGCGGGCGAACAGGATCGCCTCGGAGACGTCCTCAGGGGCCCCGCACCGCACGACGGCCTGCGGCCGCACGCCGTGGAAGTTGGCGATGGCCGGCTTGCGTGCAAACTCGTACTCGGACGAACCGGGAAGGATCACCTCGCCCGAGATGGCGGCTCGTAGGCCGACCCATTGGAGGCACGGGTTCTTCACGAACCGTCCCCCCCCAGCCCGCAGCCATCCGAAGCTTCGACGGCGTTGCTCTCCAGGGTTCGTCCGACGCCCGGCGCGGGCGGAGATCCACCATCTGTCACTAGGCCCGCCTCCCCTTCCGGTTCGAAGCCCGCGTGCGCGTGCCGGAGCACCACCGCGGCGACCACCGCCATGCCCAAGACGACGGCGGCGCTCGTGGCGGCGGTCAGGTGCAGCGCCTCCGCGAAGGCCTCGCGGGACGCGCCCAGCAGCGCCGAGCCGAGCCGGTCGGGCAAGCCCTCGGCCGCGGCGACGGCGGCGCCCAGGGTGTCCCGAGCGGCGTCCGCCGCGCCGCTCGGGACGCCGCTCGGGACGGCCTCTGACACGCGGCTACGGTAGACGGCCGTGCCGACGCTGCCGAGTATCGCGATCCCCAGGGCCCCGCCGAGCTCGTTGCCGGTCTCCGAAATCGCCGATGCGGCGCCGGCCTTCTCCGCCGGGGCCGCCCCCACGATCATGTCGGTACCCAGCGCGAACACCGGGGCGAGGCCCAGCGACAAGACGACGGACCCGGCCACGAGGACGGCAAGCCCGGAGGTCGCGTCGACCTGCGTGAGCATCCCGAACCCGAGGGCCGAGAGGGCGAGGCCGGCGCCCACGACGAAGGCCGGGCGGGCCCGGCGCGCGATAAGCGGCGCCAGCATGGAGCCGACGATGAGCCCCAAGAACTGCGGCACCGTCCAAAGTCCCGCCAGAAGCGGCGACAGCCCGAGCGCGAGCTGCAGGTACTGCGCCGTGAACAGGAAGGTTCCACTCATCACGATCATCGCGATCGCGATCGCGGCCAGCGAAGCGCCGAAGGCGGGAGCCCGGAAGAGGCGCAGGTCGATGAGGGGATCGGCAAGCCCGTGCTGCCTGCGCACGAAGACGGCGCAGACGGCGAGCCCGGTGGCGACGGAAAGCAGCGACGGCAATCCCGGCCCGTCCTCGGCGACCTGCTTGAGGCCGTAGATCACGGCCAGCACGGAGATCAAAGAGAGCCCCGCGCTGAAGAGGTCCGGCCGCCCGGCCCCGGGGTCCCGGTACTCCGGAAGCAGCACGGGCCCCAGCAGGAGCAGCATCACCATCACCGGCACGGCGAGCAAGAACACCGAGCCCCAGGGGAAGAACTGGAGGAGCACCCCGCCGACCAGGGGACCGACCACGGCGCCCGCCGAAAAGCTCGTCACCCAGATCCCTACGGCGAGCGCGCGCTGCTGGGGGTCTTCGAACATGTTCCGGATCAGGGCCAGGGTGGAGGGGGCGAGGGTGGCACCGGCGAGCCCGAGCAGCGCGCGGGCGGCGATCAGCATCTCGGCGCTCCTCGAAAACGCCGCGAGCAGCGAGGCGGCGCCGAAGGCGGCCGCCCCGATAAGGAGCAAGCGCCTGCGCCCGATCCGGTCGCCCAACGTGCCCATCGTGACCAGCGACCCGGCGATCAGGAACCCGTAGACGTCGAGGATCCACAGCAGCTGGGTGCTCGTGGGCTCGAGGTCCGCGCTGAGGGCCGGCGCCGCCAGGTAGAGCACGGTCAGGTCCATGGTGACCAGCAAGCATGGGAGGGCTATCACGGCGAGCCCTATCCACTCGCGACGTCCGGACCGCGGGACAGCGTTCGCGTTCATCTAGAGTCCTTTGCCCGCAACTTCACGACCGGCCGTGCTCGTCCCCGATTTCGGCGAGCAAGGCGACGAGCCCTTCGGGGTCCGAAACCATGGGCCAGTGGCCCGTCTCCAGGGTACGGAAAGCCCACGTCGGCTCCTCCCGCATCGCCGCGACTTCCCCCGACCTCCAGTGGCCCCCCATCGTGCACGCGATGTACGTCGCCCGCTGCCCCGCCAGCGGCCTGGCCAAGGCGGCGGGTTCCGAGATCGTGCGCCCAGGATGCCCAACGAATCGCTCGGAAAGCCACCGCGCCTGCTCGGCCGACATGCCGTTGCCGTGCGCCACCTCGTCGAAGGTCGGGGCCGGCCAGCGCCCGCGGTTCTCGGCGATCTGCCTGAGCTCTTCCTCGCGCCCCTCCTCGGAGATGGAGTCCAGCATCGCCCTCCCGTCCCTCGGCAAGAACGCCTCCACGAACACGGTGCGCGCGACGCGCTCCGGCGCGCGGTCGGCGACCTGGCCGGCGACGATCCCCCCGTAGAGGTGGCCGACCACGATGGCGTCGTGCAGGTCGCGTTCTTCGAGAACGGACACGACGTCGTCGACGTGGGTAGAGAGCCCCACGCCCGAGACGTCGGCCTCCCCGTCGGCAAGCCCAGTGAGCGTGACCGGGTGGACGTCGTGCCCGATCTCGCGCAGCCCGCGGGTCACCGGTTCCCACGCCCAGGCTCCCATCCAGGCCCCCGGGATCAAGACGAAACTGCTCACTTCTCCTCCTCCGGTGCGGCGAACGCGGCCTTTTGTCTCACCTCTGGTCCTCTGCGGCGAAGTCGGCGGTCAGCCAACGCTCTGGTCGGACCCTGAACAGCACCAGCTCGGGCGAGGGGTCCGTCAGCTCCGACGCGACGAGCCCCCGAGCCGCCTCCTCGGGCAGGTAGCGACGGGCCACGGCCAGCATCGCTTCGGCCGACGGCGGCCGTTCGGTGCCGACGACGGTGCACTCCACGGTGACGTGCTTGTACGGAAATTCCTCCCGCTGCACCGAGAGGCTCAGCACGCCCGCCTTCTCGATCAGCCCCGTCTTGCGGGCCCTGCGTCCCTGCGTCCCGGTAAAGAAGGTGAGGTCACCGCCGGGCTCGTAGCCGTACCAGAGCGGCACGGTCAAAGGCGGGCGGTCGTCGTCGCTGGCGACGCTGAGCACGCCGACGCGCGGCTCGGCGAGGAACCCCTGCCGCTCTTGCTCGGTCATCTTTCTCGGCACGCGTCCTCCTCCCAAAAAAGCTTCCCCGGCCCTCCGAAGGATGGTACTTTTGCCTGCACCCACCCACAAGTACGCACCCAAAAGTGCCATACTTACCCGCAAGTAACCGAGGAGGATCGTGGACAAAACAAGAGAAGCCCACTCGCACTGCGTCCTGGACCCGGGGTGTGGCGCCAGGAGGATTTTCGAGGTGGTCTCGGGAAGATGGGGCCCGCTGGTGGTTATGGCGCTCAAGGGGGAGACGAAGCGTCACGGGGAGCTCAGGCGTGAGCTGGAGGGGATCTCCCAGAAGATGCTCATCCAGACCCTGAGGAACCTCGAGCACAACGGCCTCGTGGAGCGGGAGGTCTACCCAGTAGTCCCGCCGAAGGTCGAGTACTCGCTGACCCCCCTCGGTAGATCGCTGCAGCCCCTTTTGGAGGCCATCTGCCGGTGGTCAGAGCGGCGCCTGCCGGAGGTGGAGGAGGCGCGGCGGCGGGCGGGCGCGGAACCCTTCCGCTGCCCGCCGACCGGGCGCCCCAAGGGGGCGGGGACCGGCTGAAGGAGGCCGGGAACCGGCGGGCTTGCGACGGACTCGGCCGCGGCGTTCGGGTTCCGTCGGCTCGCTGATGACCCGGGCGAGGCGTCGCCGCTGCGGCGTGCCGCCAACCGCGCGGCACGCCGGTGCAAACGCTCATGCGGCACGATCTTGTGGATCGCTACCGGCTTCTGGTCTACCCGGTGGTTGTGGGCAAAGGCAAGCGCCTGTTCGAAGAGGGCATCCCCGCGACGTTGAAGCTTCTGGGATCACAGTCGTTCAGCTCAGGCGTTGTGGCGCTCGTTTATGAACCGGATCGCCAATAATCACCGGTCACTTAGGTCCTCGATCGCATTACCGATTGCATTAGGGAAGCCACGGAGTCACGTCCGAGACCCACGATGCGCGGCGCCACGAGGTGGGTCTCACGCACCGGCTTTGCGACCCCACACCTGGAAGGTGGGGGCTATGCTCATCAGCGTCCGCTCGTCATCGGCGAACCTGCCCAGCTCAGCGACGATGTCGTCCACCTCGTCCTCGGTGGCCGACCCGGTGCCCACAGCCGCCTCCCGTATGTGCTCCATCGTAACTTGCGCCACCCGCTTGCCCTCGCCGTCGCGGAAGGTGGGCACGACCAGCCCGACACGCGCCTCTACCAGCCCGGCCTCCAATGCCAACCCCAGCAGACGCGGCCCGATCGCCGCGTCCCCTCCCTCCTTCGTCCTGGCGACATCCTGGTAGATTTCCAGGTAGCGGGCGAAGGCGGCGTTGGCAGGGTAGCAGACGTGGCCGGGGAAGAAGACGTCCTCGAGGACCAAGCGGCCGCCGGGGCGCAGGGCCCGCACCATCGCCTCGACGGCCCGCTGCGGGCGGGGCAGGTGCGATAAGAGGTAGCGCGCGAACACCAGGTCGTAGGCCGACTGCTCGGTCAGCCCCTCGGCGTCCAGCCGGCGGAAGGTCACCGACAAGCCTCGCCGCTCGGCCTCCTGCCCCGCCAGCCGCAGGATCGCCTCATCGCGGTCGACGCCCACGACGTTGCCTTCGGCCCCGACGATGGCCGCCATCTTCAGCGTCACGTCTCCGCCGCCGCAGCCCACGTCCAGGCAGCTCATGCCGGCCCGCAAGCCGGCCGCGCCTAGCAGCGGCTCCGTGGTCGGCCACTTGACCCGGTTGAGCAGCCGGAGCCGTTGTGCCCCCGCTCGGCCGCCTCGCAGGACGTAACCCTCCGGTTCGGACGAACGTCCCATTCCGATGCCCTCCGGCTTGTTGCCCTCGTCGCCCTTTTCCTGTCGGCATGATGCCACTCGGGCCTATCCTGCGCACGCCCCGAGCGACGTTCGCAGCGAGAGGATGCTCGCGAGGCCCGCGAGGGGGCGCGTGGAATTGGCGGCAGCGTCTGCAGGTACGCCCCTCGGGTTACGTTGTCTTAGGGGATGGGTCGACGTACGCCTCCCTGAGCAGGATGGTTCCAATCCACAGGTACGCCACCGCGGTCAGCAGCCCCAGGTACGGCTCCAGATCGAAGAGCCCTACCGACTTCGACGCCACCAC
>CADCUZ010000124.1 GCA_902806015.1 uncultured Rubrobacteraceae bacterium | reverse complement strand
ATCAAGCCCTCCTCGCGCTCCGCCCGCGCCACGGTCTCCTCGAAGTCCGGGGTGGCGACGGCGACGTGGTGGACGCCCTCGCCCTTCTCGGCGAGGAAGCGGGCGTAGATGCCTTCCTCGTCGAGCGGCTCGATGAGCTCCCACATCACCCCGCCGACCGTGGCGAAGGCGACGCGGTTGGAGCGCTCGACCGGCCGACCGTGCTCGCGGTAGTCGTTCTCCTCGCCGAGGTCGATCTGCTGGAACTGCCACGGGCCGATGCCGTAGTCGTCCTCGTACCTCCGTACCGTCGCCTCCAGATCGCGAACGACGATCCCGAGCTGCATCGTCTCGTTAAATACGGGCTCCTGCATTTTCCCTCCCTTGAGTCGATGAGGCGATCTTACCGGAACCCGGAACCCCGACCACCGGTAAACTTCTGAGAACACGCCTTCCACGATGTTGGGTGATCAGGGGCGAGAGGAGGCGAACCTCGCCGAAACGTCCGGGACGCGTGGCGGGACTCGGGCTGGCCGCGAAGGCAGGTCCGTGACGTCCTTCTTCGGGCCCAGCCGGCCGGGTTGGCGCTCGCGGGGCCGGTACCCCAGGGCCACGAGGCGGCCGTCGAGGGCGTCGGTGCCGATGAGGACCAGGTCGATGTCGGGCAGGCCTTCGAAGATCGGCTCCCGTCCCGCGTTGCCCAAGAGCTGCGGGAACACCACGATCCGCGGCCGGTCGACCAGCCCCGCCCCCAGGAGGGCCTTGACAACCAAGAGGCTACCCATGGCGCGCGGCGGCTCGTCGCCCTCGGCCTTGAGCGACCGGACCTCGTCGGCGAGATCCCCTTCGGCCGATCGGCTGTTGTCCCATCCGAGCGGCTCCCCGAGCCAGGTCCTGCCGGATCCGGACTTGTTTAACGGGGCGGCGCGCGTACCCTCACGGACGTGAGCGAGGAAGCGACACGCACGAACGGTTTCGAGTTTGACGCCGCCAAGGCCGAGGCGGTGCGCGGGGCCCTGATCCCCTGGTTCGAGGAGAACGGGCGCGACCTGCCGTGGCGGCGCACCCGCGATCCCTGGCGCGTGCTCGTCTCCGAAGTCATGCTCCAGCAGATCCAGGTAACGCGCGCGGTCCCCTTCTACGAATCGTTCGTCGCCCTGTTCCCCACGCCACGGGCTCTCTCCGAGGCGCCGCTCTCGGAGGCCATCAGGGCGTGGGGAGACCTCGGCCGCTACAGGCGGGTGGTGAGCCTCCACAGGACCGCCCGCCTCATCGTCCAGGAGCACGGCGGCGAGGTGCCGTCCGATCCCGAAGCGCTCCTGAAGCTGCCCGGCGTGGGCCCCTATACGGCCGGGGCCGTGGCGTGCTTCGCCTTCGAGCGCGACGCCCACTTCCTCGACACCAACATCCGGCGGGTGCTCCACCGCCTCTTCTTCGGGGCGGAGGTGCCGGAGCCGAAGGCGAAGGAGAGCCAGCTCTTGGGCCTCGCAGAGGCCATGGTGCCCCGCGACCGCGCCTGGGGATGGGGCCAGTCCGTCATGGAGCTGGGCGCCTTGCGGTGCAAGGCCCGCAAGCCCCTGTGCGCGGCCTGCCCCGTGAGCGAACTGTGCGCCGCCCGCCCGACCATCGCGGAAGCCCTCGCCGGGCGCCCCCACGCCGCGAGGGCCACCCTAGGGCGCGGTGGCTCGAACCGCCACCACCGCGGCAGGGTGCTCGCCGTGCTGCGCGAAGCCCCGCCGGAAGGCGTGGCCCTCGGCGAACTGGGGAAAGCGCTGGGCTTCGGCGAAGCGGACCAGCCTTGGCTCCGGGGCGTCGTAGAAAGCCTGCGGAAGGACGGGCTCGCGCGGATCTCATCCGAAAAGGCTTGGTCGGTCGATCCTCCACACACGACGGTACTGGTGAGCCTGCCCTGAACAATCACGCACGCAATGATTCGTTTTCGAGTGGTACCGCGACTTCGAGACGTATCGACCATTCACCCGACCTCGTTGAGAGACTGTGTGGTTAATCGCAGTAGCCTCCGGCCGAGGTCGCGGGCTGGTCCCCTCTATCTCCAGCTCGTCGAGGTCGAGCCTGGCGTCGACGCCGATCTGCAGGTTCACCAGGCTGGCGAGCTCGGCGAGCACGGAGACGTGGGCCCTGAGGTCCCTTACCGTAAGGCGGATCTTGTCTACCTCGAGCTCGGAGACGTCCAGCAGAACGTCCACGTCCTGGCGGGCTGGCGCTTCCTCCGGGACGCAGTTGTTGGTCGGTGGTTGTTCCTCGGCCACGATGCGTGCCTCCTCGCTGTTCATGGGCCTCCGGGTGCGCTGTTTGCCCAGCAAGGTGCAGGATGCCCCCCTCGAGAGCCCCGTGCCAACTTCGGAGAACCCCTCAGCAAGAAGTTCGGAGAACCCCTAGAGCGAACTTCGGGGAACAAGCTTTCTTACATCCCTCTCGAAGGCGAAGCAGGCGACCGCGCCGGCGGTGTAAGGCCCGATGCCGGGAAGCTTCACGAGCACGTCCGGGTCGGCGGGTATCCGGCCGTCGTGCTCCTCGACGACGATGCGGGCCGTCCTGTGCAGGTTCGCGACCCGCCGGTAGCGGCCCAGGTCGCCCCAGGCCCTGATGGCCTCGGCGAGCGGCGCCGCCGAGAGGGTCTCCACGGTCGGGAAGCGTTCCAGGAAACGTTCGTAGAAAGGTATCGCGCGCACGACCTGGATCTGCTGGAGCATGACCTCCGATACCAGGATGCGCCACGGGTCCCGGGTGCGGCGCCACGGGAGGTCGCGGCCGTTTTCGCGGAACCAGGAGATCAGGGCCATCCGCACGGCCGCGTACTTTTTTCGTCTTCTTTCGGGTTTACCGCGTAGTCCGGCATCTTCGCCACGGACAGAGCGTACGCGAGAGGCCGCCCGTACCCACCCCCTTTTCGGCTGTCGGCACTTCGCCGCAATCTAGCGGTCCCAGGCAACCCGGGCCCGACCCGCGACAGGCCGCGAGAAACCTTCGGGTTACGCGGGGCCGACGGCCGGGGCCAAGCGCTATAGGAGGCTTGCCAGTCTCTTCACTCCCTCCTCGATCTGCTCGGGCGTCACGGCGCAGAACGGGAGCCGCACGAAGCTCTCTCCCTGCACGGCCACGCCGTCGTCCGGGTCCGCGAAGAAGGCGGCGCCGGGCGTGAGCACGAGGCCCGCGTCCTTGCCCCGGCCTACTAGGTTCACCGTGTTGGCGTCCTCGGGGAGCATCACGCTGACGAAAAAGCCCCCCCCGGGGATGAATGCCTGGGCGTCCGGCAGCTCGCGGCGGACGGCGTCGGACATCGTCTTCCAGCGGGGGGTGTAAAGCCCCTTGAGGCGGTCTATGTTTGGCTGCAACTTGCCGCGATGCAGGAACTCGGCGACGGCGGCCTGGGTCGGGAGGACCGGGGCGAGGTAGGTGTCCTCTCCGAGGGCGGTCGCGGCGTCTATGAGGCTCTCGGGGGCGATCATGAACCCTACCCGGATGCCGGGGGAGAGCAGCTTGGAAAAGGAGCTCATAGTGACGACCCTCGAGGCGTCTATCTCGCGCAAGAGCGGTAGGTCCTCGCCCTCGTAGCGCAGCTTGCGGTACGGGATGTCTTCTACGACCCAGAAGTCGTGCTTGTTGGCCAGCTCGACAATCCGGCGCCGTTTCTCTAGCGAGAGCGTGGCGCCGGCCGGGTTCTGGAAGTCCGGCACGAGGTACAGAAAAGCCGGGACCTCCCTGGCGAGGGCCGCTTCCAGGCGGTCCACGCTGATCCCGTCCTCCTCAAGCGGTATTCCTATGGCCCGCGCCCCCCGGCGACGGAACGTCTTTATAGCGCGGTCGTAGCTAGGCTGCTCGGTAAAGACCGCCTCCCCGGGCCGCACGAGGTACGAAGCCACGAGGTCCTGCAATTGCAAGGAGCCGTTGCCCACGAGTATCTCGGCCTCGAGGACCCCATACTCCTCGGCAAGCTCGCGCCTCAGCGGCGCGTAGCCCCGCTGCTGGCCGTACTGCAACACGGTCGCCGCATCCGCGCGCACGGCCACGTCGAAGCACTCCACAAGGTCTTCGGTCGGGAACGCCTCGGGTGGCGGCACGCCGCGGGTAAAGACTATCTTCTCGGGCAAGGTCTCGGTCATCGGGTTACCCTCTCGTGTGCGTGGGCGAAAGGACCAATCCTAGTCCCTGCGGGACGAGTTGTACAACCCGCGAGGACAACCTCGGTCCACGTCCCCGAGCAAGGGCCCAGCGTACTGCCCGCTCGTTCCTGGGGTACCCGCCCCTTCGTCAAGCCCGCGCCGTGCGCCATTTCGCCACGAACCTCTTGCCGTCCTCCATGCGCTCGCGCGGGAGTCCGTCGTCGGGAAAAAAGAGGCCACGATGCTCTCCGAGCCGTAGTGCGCCACCGGATAGAACCTCCCGAACTCGTCGGGACCGCCGATGGCGAGGTGCGCCTGGTCCGAGTCCAGGTACCCGAAGGTCAGCGGGGTGCCGCACCCGCGGCAGAAGCCCCGGCGCGCTATCTTGGACGAATGGTAGTACGCCGGTTCCCCCTTCTCCCACCGAAGTGTCTCCCGTAGACCCCGCAGAACACCCCGGGGAGGTGGCCGAACGCCATCTGGCATATGCGGCATTGGCAGTGGTGCGCGTCGGTGCCCTCGCCTCACGTGGCACAACGCACCCCCGCGCTGGCATCCGGTCCGTACCATAGATTGCTCCCCGTCCAACGAACCTCGTCGGTCACGCGGTCCCTAGACCCCCCTAAGACACCTGCTCCATCTCGGGCTCGGCGGCCGGGGTCTCTCTACGGGCGTAGGAGAGGCACCTGGGGCCCAGGATCTGCTTTAGCTCCGCGTGAAGGTCGGAGGAGTCTTGCACGTCGAAGACCCGCTCTTCGAGCCCGTCGGCCGAGGAGACGAGAAAGACGGGGCTGCTCCCGGGATTCTCCGCGAGGAGGCCGAAGGCCGCTTCCGCAGAATCGCGGGGCAGGCCGACAAAGCAAGAGGCGTCGAGATAGACGGGGTCGGGCCCGGGCTCCAGGCGAAGCTCCTCCATCTCCATAGCGATGATGCGCGGGACACCCTCCTTGCGCTCGACGCGGCCCTTGACCTTGAGGACGGCGTCCTCGCGCACGCAGTTCGCGCACTTGGCGTAGACCCTCGGGAAGACCATCACCTCCGCGAAGCCGCGCGTATCGTCGAGCTGGAGCATCCCCATCATGTCGCCCTTGCGCGTCGTGTTGGTCCTGACGCTCGTCGCCAGCCCCCCGACCCACACCATCGCCCCGTCCCGGCAGTGGTCCAGGTCCGAGGCCGTCGTATCTGTGTGCTTCTTGAGCTTGTGGAGCACCGGGCGAAGGGGGTGGTCCGAGACGTAGAGGCCCAGGGTTTCCTTCTCCCACTCCAGGGTCTCGCGCCGGTCGTCCTCGAGGTCGGGAAAGGGGGGCTTCGGGGGCGCTATCTCGGCGTCGTCGAACATGGAGAACTGGTCCTCGCACGCGCCCTTGAGTCCCTTGGTCGAGCGCTCGACGGTCTTGGCGTGGACGGCGAGCATGGCGGCCCGGCAGGGTCCCACGTTGTCGAAGGCCCCGCATTTTATGAGGGACTCCAGGGTGCGTTTGTTGTAGGTCGAACAATCGACCCGCTCGCAGAAGTCGAAGATGTCGGCGAAGGGCCCGCCCGCTTCCCTGGCGGCCCGGATCGCCTCGACCGTGTTCTCCCCGACGTTCTTAACCGCCGAGAGCCCGAACCGGATGGTCTGGCCCACCACCGTGAACCTTCGCCCACTCTCGTTCACGTCCGGCGGCAGGACTTCTATCTTCATGGCCCTGGCCTCGGCCACGTACTGCGGCACCCGGTCCTTGGTGTTCATGACGCTGCTCATGAGCGCGGCCATGTACGCCTCCGGGTAGTGCGCCTTGAGGTACGCGGTCTGGAAGGCGAGGAACGAGTAGCAGGCCGAGTGGCTCTTGTTGAACGAGTAGCCGCCCGCCTTCTCCATCCAGTTCCACAGCTCGTCGGCGACCTCGATCGAGACGGCGTTGGCGGCGCAGCCCTCCATGAACTTGTCCTTGAGCGTCGCGAGCATCGCGGCGTTCTTCTTGCCGATGGCTTTGCGCAGCGTGTCCGCCTGCCCGGGGGTGAAGCCGCCGAGGAGCTTGCTTATCTCCATGAGTTGTTCCTGGTAGGCGGCCACCCCGTAGGTGGGTTCCAGGATAGGCTTTAGGCGCTCGTCGCGGTACTCCACGCTATCGGGGTCGTGCTTGCCCTTCTTGAAGGTGGGGATGTAGTCCATCGGACCGGGACGGTAGAGGGCGTTCAGGGCTACGAGGTCGTCGAAGCGGTCCGGGCGGACCTCCTGGAGCATCCGCTGCATCCCGCCGGACTCGAACTGGAAGACCCCGAACGTGTCGCCCCGGGCGAACATGTTGAGCGTCTTCTCGTCGTTCAGGGGGATGTTTTGGATGTCCACCTCCTCGCCCGCGTTTTGCCGGATGGTCTCCAGGGCCTCCTCGATGACGTCGAGGTTGCGGAGGCCCAGAAAGTCCACCTTGAGGAGCCCCAGCGCCTCGACGTCGCTCATGGGGTGTTGGACCATGACGGAGTCCGTGTCCTTGACGCGTTGGAGCGGCACGATGTCCGTAAGGCGTTCCTCGGAGATCACGACGCCGGCGGCGTGGGTGCCGGCGTGGCGGGCGAAGCCCTCTATCTCGAAGGCCGTGTCGAGGACCTGCCTCTCGCCCTCGTTCCCGTTGACTAACTGGATGATCTCTCGCGCCTGC
>CADCUZ010000123.1 GCA_902806015.1 uncultured Rubrobacteraceae bacterium | reverse complement strand
GGTTGGGAGCCCCTGTGGTTGACCCTGCACACGCTGCCGGGGCTCCTGTCCTCGGCCGGGTACACGACGATGGGGGTCGTGGACACGCCGTACTTCGTCCGCAACCGGTTCGGCTACGACCGGGGCTTCGACGACTTTATTTGGGTGAGGGGCCAGGGGGACGACACCAGGCCCCACGAGCGCTCCGATTACCGCTCGATGTGGAGGTCGGAGTCTGACCGGCTCGTCGCGCGCACCATGACCGAGGCCGAGGGTTGGCTCGAACGTCATTACGAAGAGCACTTCTTCCTCTACGTGGACACGTGGGACCCGCACGAGCCCTGGGACGCGCCCGAGTACTACACCGCCAAGTACAGGCCCGGCTACGACGGGCGCCAGATCTACCCGAGCTACGCGAAGTGGGGGGAGGCCGGCCTCGGGGAAGACGAGGTCGAGCTCGCGCACGCGACGTACTGCGGCGAGGTGACGATGGTGGACTTCTGGATCGGCCGGCTCCTGGCGAAGCTGGACGCTCTGAACCTGACGGACAACACTCTGGTCTTCTTTGTCTCGGACCACGGCTTCTACTTCGGGGAGCACGACTACTTCGGCAAAGCCGAGTGGCTCAACACGCTGGACGCGGGCATCATAGACATCGCGCAGAACGCCAACGTGCCGGCGTGGCTCAGGGAGTCGTGGCTGCTGACGGTCGGCTGGTCGCCGTTGTACCAGCAGCTCACGAGGGTCCCCCTGATCGCGCGCGTGCCGGGAATGCAGCCGGGCCGCCGGTCGGCGATGACGACGGCGCCGGACCTGACGCCCACCATCCTCCAGTTGACGGGCGTCGAGCGCCCGGGGCCGGAGGCGGTGCAGGGGAGCTCGTTCGCGGACGTGCTCACCGGGAGAAAGGACGAGCATCGACCGTTCGTGGTCAGCTCCTGGCCGCTGTACTTCGCGGAAGGCGAGATGACCACAGCCGTGGATTCCCGGCCCCGGCGCATAGCGAGCTACATGCCGATCACCATCACCACCCCCGAGAGGTCCGTGATCCTCGGCGGGCCGACGGACAAGCCGGAGATGTACGACCTGACCACCGACCCGCACGAGCAAATCGACATCTGGGACTCGCACGTCGAAGAAGGCCGGGCCCTGATAGCCGACGCGATCTCGTTTATGGAGGAGCAGGGGGCGCCGACGGAGTACCTGGAGCCCAGGAGGCAATCCCTGGAGCGCACCGCGGCGGACCCCGAACCGGTCTCCGCCAACCCCGGCGAATCTTCGGAGGGGTAGCCCATGAACAAAACGGCCGAATCCGACTACCTCGTCCTCGGTGGCGGCACGGCGGGGGCGGTGCTTGCCGCCCGCCTCGCCGAGGACCCGGAGGTTGACGTGTGTCTGGTAGAGGCCGGGCCATCCGACGAGGGCGATTGGCGGATACTCGAGCTCTGGAACTGGGTCAACTTGCTAGGCACGGAGCTCGACTACGACTACTTGATAGAGCCGCAGGAGCGCGGGAACGGACTGATCCGGCACAGCCGGGGGAAGATGCTCGGCGGCTGCAGCTCGCACAACTCGGCCATCGCCTTCCGCACACCCGACGTGGACCTGAGGATCTGGGAAAGAGCCGGCGCGACGGGGTGGGGGCCCGAGGACGCCCGTCCCTACTTCGACAGGCTCTTCGACCGCGTCAACATCGAGACGGTCCTGCCCGGCAACACCTGCAGCGAGGCCTTCGTCGAGGCGGCCCGGCAGGCGGGCTTCCCGCCCATCCGCTTCAACGACGAAGAGCTCCGGGAGGGGGTGGGATGGCTCCAGCTCAACGCGCGCGGGGCCATCCGTCAGTCTAGCTCGGTGGCCTACCTCCACCCCATCGGCGAGCTGCCGCCGAACCTCACGCTCCTGACAGACACCAAGGTGCACCGCATACTGCTCGACGACCACGGCGACGTGGTGGGCGCCGAGACCGACCGGGGCGCCATCCTCGCCCGTCGCGAGGTCGTCGTCTGCTGCGGCGCCTTCGACACGCCGAAGCTCCTGATGCTCTCCGGGATCGGCCCGGCCGACCACCTGTACGACGTCGGCGTTCCAAACCTGGTCGACCTGCCGGGTGTCGGGGAGCACCTCCTGGACCATCCCGAGGGGGTGGTGATGTGGGAGTCGACGAGGCCGGTGCCCGTGATGTCGCGCCAGGGCTGGGAGGCGGCGCTCTTTGCCCGCACCGATCCGTCCGCCGAGGAGCCGGACGTGATGTTCCACTTCGGCACCAGCGCCTTCGACCTCAACACCGTCCAGCTCGGCTACCCGACCGCCGAGCAGGCGTTCTGCCTGACCCCGAACGTGATGCGCGCGAGGAGCGAGGGCGTCGTGCGGCTACGTTCCAGGGACTCGTCGGCCCCGCCCCTGATCGACTTCCGCTACTTTACCGACCCCGACGGGTACGACGACCGGGTCATAACGGAAGGTGTCAAGCTCGCGCGCGCTATCGTCGGGCAGGCCGCGCTGAGGCCCTGGGTCAAGCGCGAGCTCGCCCCCGGCCCGGGCGTCGGGAGCGACGAGGAGATCTCCGAGTACGCGCGCCGCACGGCGAACACCGTCTACCATCCCGCGGGCACTTGCCGGATGGGTGCTGTGGACGACCCGCGTGCGGTCGTCGACCCGCAACTGCGGGTCCGGGGCGTCGGCCGGCTGCGCGTCGCCGACGCCTCCGTCTTCCCGACCATGATAGGGACCAACCCCTGCATCACCTGCATGATGATCGGGGAGAAGTGCGCGGATCTCGTAAAGGAAACGGCGGTCCCGGCACCGCTGGCCGAAAGGAACCTCGTTATATGATCGTAACCACGGATTACCCCATGTACGTGGCGGGCAAGTGGACGGGCTCCGAGTCCGACGCCCGCATGGAGGCGACGAGCCCCGCCACGGGGGAGAAGATCGGGACTGTCCCCCAGGGCACCCGCGAGGACGTCAGGCGCGCCATAAGGGCCGCGAACGATGCCTGGGGCTCTTGGGCCGCCCTCTCGGCCTTCGAGCGGGCGGCGGCGATGGAGCGCGTCGCGGGGATCATCGAGGCGCGCCGCGAGGAGTTGGCCCGAACCCTGACCCTGGACCAGGGCAAGCCCCTGGAGGCCGAAGCCTACGACGAGGTGGACGAGCTCGCCGAGTACTTCGCGATGGCTGCCGCCGAAACCACGCGCCTCGAAGGTTCGATGCCGCCCTCCGTCCATGCGGACAAGCGGGTCCTGCTGTACAGGGTTCCGCGCGGGGTGGTCGGCATCATCAGCCCCTGGAACTGGCCCTACACCATGCCGGCCGAGATGATCGCCCCCGCCCTGGCCTCCGGGAACGCGGTCGTCTGGGTGCCGGCCCCATCGACGTCCGTGTGCGCCGTCAAGCTGGCCGAGTGCATCGTGGACGCCGGATTGCCCGACGGCGTCTTCAACATGGTGTGCGGCCCCGGGGCTGAGGTGGGGGACGAGGTGGCGGCCAACCCGGGCACCCAGGCGGTCGGCTTTATCGGCTCCATCGAGACCGGGCAGAAGGTGGCCGCCCGCGCAGCTGGCAAGGCGCTCCTCCTGGAGATGGGCGGCAACGGGCCTATGGTGATCCTGGACGACGCCGACCTCGACGACGCCGCCGAAGAGAGCCTGACCTCCGCCTTTCTGGGTGCCGGCCAGAGCTGCACCGCCGGGGAGCGCTTCCTGGTGCACGAGAGGGTCTACGACGCCTACCTCGAGGAGCTGGGGCGCGCGATGGAGCGCGGGATCAAGCTCGGCGACCCCTTCGACCCGACGACCACGCTCGGCCCGCTCAACAACGAACCGACGGCCGAAAAGATGGACCAGCACATCTCCGACGCGCTCGAGGGCGGCGCCGACCTAATCTCCGGCGGCTCCCGCGCTGAGGGCTTTCCCACGGACCTCTACTACCAGCCGACGGTGCTGGGCAAGGTCGGCACCGGGATGCGCGTCTCGAAGGAGGAGACCTTCGGCCCGATAATCCCCGCGACCATAATTCGCGATGAGGGGGAGGCCATACGGACGATCAACTCCTCGCCCTACGGGCTGCTCTCCGCTGTCTTCACGCGGGACCTGAAGCGGGGCTTACGCTTCGCCGAGGCGGTGCGAACCGGTTGGGTCAACATAAACGCCTCCTCAAACCACTGGGAGAGTCATCTTCCCTTCGGCGGAAGGGCGGGATCCCTGTCCGGCGTGGGGCGCGTCGGAGGGCGCTACGCGATGGAGACCTTCACCGAGTTCAAGACCGTCATCCTTAACCTGGGCTGACGTGAGACAGGACGCCCTCCACGCGCCGCAGACCGGGATTACCCCGGCGGTCGCTGGAGGGTCTGCACAACGGGATGGCGCTCGCCTTGACTCCGATATCGGGCCTCTCGTGAGGGCGCGGCCACAAGCCGTCCGGGAACCCGCCGGTGGGTAACCTTGGCTACTAGACCCGACTCGGGGCCGGCTTATCTAGAGCAGCCGCTCGGCCGCTTTCTGGATCTGGTCGCATCCCGCGAACCCGCCCCCGGCGGGGGCGCCTCTGCGGCCGTGAGCGTGGCCTTCGCCGCGGCCTGACGGCCATGGCCGCCCGCTCCTCGACGGGGCTACCTCGCCGACGCCGACGAGCTCGTCGGCAGGGCCGACGGGCTCAGGGGCGAGGTCGTCGTCCTCGCGCGGGCCGACGCGGCGGCCTACGGTCGCGTGCTCGATGCCCACCGGACTTCGCGCGATGACAAAGAGGCGCGACGCCGCGAGAGGCTTCCTGGCCGGGGAGCACCGACGGACACGCTCACGAGCAGAACGGCCAGCGTCGCTCTTTTCCGCGGGTGCCTGACGTCCGACCGTTCTGGTAGCCGGCCCGCGCTGGACGCCGGGGATGTGTTGGGCGGCCGCGGCGCACCCAACGTGGACGGGGCGAGGCTCCCCGCGTGGTCTCGGGCCGGTTTCTCCATGTGGAAGACGGCACGCTTACCCCCGCGGTCGGGTCGGGTCCGGCCGCGGAACGCAGTGTAGAATAATCCGCCATGGAGACCGCTAACCGCAGGAACGCCTTAGTCCAATCGGTGGATAGGGCGATCACCGTGATGGAGCTCTTATCGCGCCGGGGATGGTCCGGCGTGACGGAGGTGTCCAAGGAGCTCGAGATCCACAAGTCCACCGCCTACCGCCTGCTTACGACGCTGAGGGACCGGGGGTTGGTCGAGCAGGACGCCGCGACCGAGAAGTACCGACTAGGTTTCGGCCTGGTCGCGCTTGCTAGCTCGGTGACGGCGGATCTGGACGTCGCGCGTTGCTCCCGGCCTGTCTGCGACCGGCTGGCCGAACGGACGCTGGAGACGGTCACCGTCGCCGTCCTGGAGGGTGACGAGGGCGTCATCATCTACCAGAGCAATTCGGGGTCTTCTGCGTTGAGCGTGAGTTGGGAGGGCCAGCACACGCCCCTGCACGCCACGGCGGCGGGCAAGCTCTTCCTGCACCACATGCGTGAGGACCAGCGACGCCGCCTGCTCAGAAGGCAGCTGCAGCGCTACACCGAGAACACCGTCACGAAGCCCGCGGCCATCCAAGAGGAGCTACGCGCCAGTAGGGACAAAGGCTACTGGTGCACCGTAGAGGAGCTGGAGGACGGGCTCAACGCGGTCGCGGCGCCGATTCGTTGCGCGGAAGGCGCCGTCGTGGCCGCCGTGAGCGTGTCGGGACCTGCTTTCCGGCTACCTAAGGAGTCGTTCGAGGAGGTCGGCGGGCTTACCGTCGAGGCCGCGGCGGAGATCTCGCGCTGCCTCGGATTCCGCGCCTAGCCGAGGCCGGGCGACCCCGAAGGCCGTACCCGCTGGGTGACCTCAAGAACGCTGTGAACCCGAAAGCGGCCCTCTCCATCTCGGCCTTCTGGCCGTGCTCCGTCGATTCCCCGGGGTGCCGCGGCTAAGGCACCGTATTATTCCATTCGAGGCGAAGGGCGGGGCAGCCACAAAGTTCCACCTGCCCAACACGACAGCCGGAAATAGGACGGTGCGGACTGCTATCGCCACATTGTCGCCGAGCCCGAAGCCGCAGGTCGGGCCGTCATGTTCGCGCACGAGATGGGATGCGCGTTGCACGTCGTCCGCGTAAGCGCCGGCCGCGGGGTGGTCCGGTGGATGAGGCCAGACGGCGCCGCGTGGACTCGACCTGCGAGACCTGCCCGCAGTACCCGGTCATGATGGAGCGAGACCTGGAAACGCTCGGCGCCGTCGCCAAGCGCACCCCGCGCCCGCGGGCCGAGCGGGATGCGCTCTAGGACCATTTCCTCTCCGGCACCCTCCGATTGTCGACTCGGACCCTCGCCGGCCCCGCCGAAGACGAAGACGCCGACGACTCCTTCGGCCTCGCCCTAGCGGACCTCGGCCGAGACCAGATTCTCGAGTCTGACGACCTCTTTTGCCGGCACAGGCAAAGCCCATATTTGAGGCGCGTCTTGAGGGCAGCGTCGTCCGCACACTGGTTCGCGGAGCGTAGTCTTCGACGGCGGAGAGGTGGCGTCCGGGCCGGTGGGACGGTTCGTGCGGCCCTCCGGACAGGGAAAGACCGGCGGTCCGTCCGCCGCCGCGGCCCCGTAGAGATTGACGGGCGCGCGCGGGTTGTGCGACAGTAGGCAAACACGCGGCTGCGAGGGAGAGGAGAGCACCATGAGCAAGCTGCTTTTTGCTGGGGAACGGTCGTGACCGCCGAAGGCAGCTACCCCGCAGCCGTGCTCGTAGAAGACGAGAAGGTGGCCGCCGTCGGCACGAACCTCGACGCGGACAGCGCCGAGACCGTCGAGGACGCCGGCAAGCTCGTCATGCCGGGCCTTATCGACGCCCACACCCACATGGACATGCCCTTCGGCGCCACCGTCACGGCCGATGACTGGGCCACCGGCACGGGGGCCGCGGCGGCCGGCGGCACGACCATGCTTATAGATTTCGCCTTTCAGGAGGAGGGCGGTACCCTCGCCGGCGCCTACGACGCCTGGGACCCGGAGCTCTCGAAGACGGCGACCGTGGACAACCGCCACGGCAACGTGGACTACACCCCTACGAGGCCAGGTCGTTCTTCACCGGCGGGCCGGCGGCGGTGTACGTGCGCGGAAACCCCGTCTACAGGGACGGCGAGGTGGTAGGCGTGGTAGGCGAGCGGGGCTCGGGCCGCTGCGTGGAGCGAAAGTTTGTCGCGACAAAAGGATTGGAGGCCCGGGTATGACGAACCCGAACGAGCTACTCAAGAGGCACAAGGCCGTTATCCCCGAGTGGGTAGCGCTCTACTACGACGACCCGATAGAGCTCTCCCACGGCGAGGGCTTCAGGGTGTGGGACTCCGAGGGCAACGAGTACCTGGACTTTTTCGGCGGTATCGTCACGACGATCAGCGGCCACAACATCCCGGAGATCGTCGAGGCCGTGCGGGAGCAGGCAGGCAAGATCCTGCACTCCTCCACGCTCTACCTCATAGAGAACCAGGTCAAGCTCGCGGAGAAGCTCATAGAACTCTCCCCAATCTCGGGCGACCAGAAGGTCTTTTTCGTCAGCAGCGGGAGCGAGGCAAACGAGGCGGCGCTGCTCTTCGCGACGCAGCACCGCCGCTCGAGCGAGGTCCTCGCGATGCGCGGCTCCTACCACGGCGGCTCCTTCGGCACGATGGGCATAACCGGCCAGAGCACCTGGCGCCCGACGAGCCGCTCCGCCCTGGACGTGACCTACGCGATGCCGCCCCACCACTCCTACTCCTCGCTCTACGGCCGCTACGAGAGGGACGACCCCGAGTTCGCCCGCGCCTGCGCCGACGACCTGCGCAACCTTATCCGGACCGCGACGACGGGTCACGTCGCGGCCCTTATAGCCGAACCCGTGCAGGGCGTCGGCGGGTTCATAGAGCTGCCGCCGCAGTACATAAGGGGGGTAAAGGAGGTCCTGGACGAGACCGGCATCCTGTACATCTCCGACGAGGTCCAGACGGCTTTCGGGCGGACCGGCAGCCACTTCTGGGGCATCGGGGAGTCCGGGATCGAGCCCGACATGATCACGATGGCCAAGGGCCTGGGCAACGGCCTCGCCATCGGCGCCGTGATGGGCCGCGCCGAGATCATAGACTCCATCTCAGGCAAGCTCCACCTCGCAACCTTCGGCGGCAACCACGTCTCCACCGCCGGCGCCCTGGCCAACCTGAACTTTATCCTGGATAACGACCTCCAAAAGAACGCCGACGAGGTCGGCGGCTACCTGAAGGACCGCCTCGTGCGCATGGCGAAGGGGAGCCCCGTGGTCGGCGAGGTGCGCGGGCGTGGCCTGATGCTGGCCTTAGAGATGGTAGGCCCAGACGGCGGGCCGAACCCGCCCGCCGCCGTCCGCTTCCTGCAGGCCTGCAAAGAGCGCGGCGTCCTCGTCGGCAAGGGCGGCATCGGCGCCAACGCCGTCCGCGTCTCCCCGCCCCTTACCATCACCCGCGAGGCCGCCGAGCAGGCCGCCGACGCCTTCGAGGAGGCCCTGGCCGTCACCGGCGAAGCGGCGAAGGTCGGCTAGTGCCCGCCGAAGGGGTGGATGCCGGCCGCGCCGTGGAGGAGCTCAGGGAGCTCGCCGAGCTCACCGGCGGCCCTGAGGGCGCCCGTCGCGTCGCCTGGACGGAGGAGTGGGCGAAGGCCCGCGACTGGCTCAGGGCGAGGCTCGATGAGGTAGACGGCATCACCGACGTAGAGACCGACGAGGCCGGCAACCTCTGGGCCACCGCCCCCGGTGACTCAGACAAAACCGTCATCCTCGGGGGCCACATAGACTCCGTCCCCAACGGCGGCTGGCTCGACGGGGCCCTGAACGTCGTGGCCGCCCTTGAGGTGGTGCGCGCCCTCGCCCCCCAGAGGCGACCCGTCACCCTCCGCCTCGTGGACTGGGCCGACGAGGAGGGCGCCCGCTTCGGCCGCAGCCTTTTCGGCTCGGGCTCCGCCGCCGGCGCGTTGAAACCGGACGACGTCCGCAACCTCAAGGACAAGGACGGCGTGGCCCTCCCGGATGCCTTGCGCGAGCACGGCGTGGACCTCGATCGGGCCAACGAGGCCGGAAAGCAGTTGGAGAACGCCGCAGCCTACCTGGAGCTCCACATAGAGCAGGGCCCCGTCCTCGAAAGGATGGGCCTGCCTTTGGGCGTCGTGCTCGGCACCTTCGGCGTCGAGCGGCACGCCGTCGGCTTCACCGGCCAGCACGCCCACTCCGGCTCGACGCCCATGGACGTGAGGCGCGACGCCTTTATCGTCGCCGCCCGGTCGGCGATAGCCTTCAGGGACGACGCCGCGCGGCGGGACGACGTGCGGGCCACCACGGGCTTCGTGAACGTCAGCCCGGCTATAGTGACCGCGTTCAACGGCCGGTGCGAAATGTCTCTGGATCAGCGCGCCCTCGACCCCGACGTGCTCGCCGACATGCTGGCGAAGGCGATAGAAGCGAGCGACAAAGTCGCGCAAGAAGAGGGCTGCGAGGTAGAGTGGGAACGCCTCTGGCAGATAGAGCCCATCCCCTTCGACAAGGACCTCGTCGAACTGGCCGACGATGCCGTAAACGAGGTCGCCGGCGTCTGCCACCGCCTGCCCAGCGGCCCGCTGCACGACGCCGCCGAGATGGCCCGCCTCATGCCGACGGTGATGCTCTTCGTAAAGAGCCTGCGCGGCCTCAGCCACACCAAAGACGAAGACACGCCGGAGGAAGACCTGAAATTGTCGGTGCGGGCGCTGCACCGGCTTACGGAGAAGACGATGGAGTGGGCGAAATAGGGTTCTATACCTATAGAACCTTTCCATACCTATAGAACCTATTGGAAGGGAGCGGCGTGGAGCGAGAAGAGTTTCGGGATCTGGGCGTGGGCGACAGGGCGGAGTTGTCGCGGATAAAGGCCGAGGTCAGCACCTCCAGCCTCTACAACGAGGACCTCGCGCCGACCGGGCCCGACGAGCGGACATGGACCACCTACAACATCGCGGCGCTCTGGATCGGGATGTCCATCGTTATCACCACCTACCTTCTGGCCTCGGGCCTGATGGCCGCCGGGATGAACTGGTGGCAGGCGCTCCTGACCATCTCTTTGGGGAACCTCATAGTCCTCGTCCCGATGCTGCTTAACGCCCACGCCGGGACAAAGTACGGGGTCCCCTTCCCGGTCTTCGTGCGGGCCTCCTTCGGGGTGAGGGGGGCCAACTTCGCGGCGATGGCGCGGGCGCTCGTGGCCTGCGGCTGGTTCGGGATACAGACCTGGCTCGGCGGTGCCGCCCTCGACGCCCTCGTAACCGCCGCCTGGGGCGGCTGGGCGAACGTCGCCGGGCACACCTTTGTGGCCTTTTTCGTCTTCTGGGCGATACAGGTAGCGATCATCCTGACCGGTGTCGAGGGGGTGAAGTGGTTCGAGTCCTTCTCCGCCCCGCTCCTTATCGGCGGGGGCCTCGCCCTCCTCATATGGGGCTTCGTCGCGGGCGGCGGGGTGGGCAACGTGTTCTCCAGCTCCGCCCAGCTCCAGCAGGGCGGAGCCCCCTTCTGGGCTCTCTTCTGGCCCTCCCTTGCGGCGAACGTGGGTTACTGGATCACGCTCTCCCTCAACATCCCGGACTTTACGCGCTACGCCCAGAGCCAGCGCTCCCAGATCATCGGGCAGGCCATAGGGCTCCCGCTCACCATGACGGCCTTCTCCTTTATCGGGATCGCGGTGACGGCGGCGACCGTGGTCGTCTTCGGCGAGGCCATCTGGGACCCTGTCGTGCTCATCACGCGGCTCACCGGTGACATACCGGCGCTCCTGATCCTCGCGATGTTCGTGATCGCGATAGCCCAGATCTCGACGAACATGGCGGCGAACGTCGTCTCGCCCTCCTTCGACTTCTCGAACCTGGCGCCCAAGTACATCTCGTTCAGGATGGGCGGCATGATCACGGCCGTCATCGGCGTCCTCTCGTTCCCGTGGCTGCTGCTCGAGACGGCCGGGGCGTACATTTTTACCTGGTTGGTCGGCTACGGCAGCCTGCTCGGGGCCATAGGCGCCGTCATGATCATGGACTACTGGATCGTGCGCCGCCGCCAGCTCGACCTCGCCGACCTCTACAAGCACGACGGCCGCTACGCCTACTCCGGCGGCTGGAACTGGCGCGCGATCGTCGCGGTGCTCGTCGGCGTGGTCCCCGTCCTCCCCGGCTTCATAAAAGCGGCCACGACCCCGAACTTCGCGGGCGTCTTCGAGAACCCGACCTTCGTCGAGGGCCTCTACAATTACGGTCTCTTCTTCACCTTCGGGGTGACGGCGCTGGTGTACCTGGGGCTCTCGATGCTCGGCGGCCGGTCCACCGAGCGCTCCACCGAGCGGGGCCGCGAGCCGGAGACGGCGTAAGGGGCAGCCGGTGCCTGACGCTACCACCTTCGGCCTCTTCGTCGCCGCCTCGCTGGCCCTGACGCTCGTGCCGGGCCCGGCGGTCCTCTACATCGTCGCCCGCAGCGTCGAGGGCGGACGACCCGCGGGCCTCGTCTCCGTCCTGGGCATAGGGGTGGGCGGCCTCGTGCACGTCCTCTTCGCCGCCCTGGGTTTGTCCGCTATTCTGGCCTCGTCGGCGACCCTCTTTGCCGTCATCAAGTGGCTCGGTGTCGCGTACCTGATCTACCTCGGAATCGGCCGTCTCCTGGCCCGCGACGAGAGGGACGCCGGGACCGTCGAGGGGGAACCGCCCTCGCGCGTGTTCTCTCAGGGCGTGCTCGTCAACGTCCTCAACCCCAAGACCGCGCTTTTCTTTCTCGCCTTTTTGCCGCAATTTGTGGACCCCTCGCGCGGCGCGGCCTTGGCGCAGGTGGTCCTACTCGGCACCACGTTCGTCCTCCTAGCGCTCTGTACAGATGGCCTCTACGCCCTGCTCGCCGGCACCGCCGCCGACTGGCTCAGGCGCCGCAACGAAAGCCCCGGCTTCCGACGCGGCCGACGCTACCTCTCCGGCGGCGTCTACCTGGCCCTCGGCCTGGCGACAGCGGTATCCGGCGGCGGAAAGGATTGACGGGGTGGACTTCGGCGTAACCCTCCAGACAAACCCTCCGGCCAGCCGCGTCGTCGAGCTGACCAAAAAGGCGGAGCAACACGGCTTCACCCACGCGTGGACCTTCGACTCGCACATCCTTTGGCAGGAACCCTACGTCATCCACTCACAGATGCTCGCGGCGACCGAGAGGATAGTCGTCGGCCCCTTCGTCACCAACCCGGTGAGCCGCGACCCTTCCGTGACGGCCTCGACCTTCGCCACCCTCAACGACATGTTCGGCAACCGCACCATCTGCGGCATCGGCCGCGGCGACTCTGTGGTGCGCGTCCTCGGCCGCAAGCCGACCACGCTGCGCCAGCTGAAAGAGGCGATGCGCGTCATAAAGGACCTCGCCGAAGGCCGCGAGACCGAGTACTCTGGGGTAGGGGTGAAGATCCCCTGGGTCGAGGACGGAAAACTCGACGTCTGGATGGCCGGCTACGGGCCGAAGGCCCTGAGCCTCGTCGGGCGCATGGCCGATGGCTTTATCCTCCAGCTCGCCGATCCGGTTATCCTGGAGTGGACCATGAAGCATGTCCACGACGCCGCCAAAGAGGCCGGACGCGACCCGCAAGACGTCAAGATCTGCGTGGCGGCCCCGGCCTACGTGGGCGACGACCTCGACCACCAGCGCGACCAGTGCCGGTGGTTCGGGGGTATGGTCGGCAACCACGTGGCCGACCTCGTAACGAGGTACGGTGAAGGAAGCGACATCCCGGCCGCCCTCACCGACTACATAAAGGCCCGCCAGGAATACGACTACTCCCATCACGGCAAGTCGGGCAACCCGAGCACGGACTTTGTCCCCGACAATATCGTGGACCGCTTCTGCGTCCTCGGCACCGTCGGGGACCATCTGAAAAAATTGAGGGAGCTAAAGGATCTCGGCGTAGACCAGTTCAACATCTACCTCATGCACGACGCGATGGACGAGACGCTCGACGTTTACGGGCAGGAGATCTTGCCAGAGGTGGAAGCGAGGCCCGCCGTATAGGTGCCACTTTCTTCTACGACCCGCGGTCCGGGCCCGTCAGTACGGTATTTGGAGCGCCCCGCTCGGTTCGGACGCCTTCCGTTGGGCTCTTTTGGTCCCAGGACTTCCCCTTTTAAGGGAGGAACGTTTTAAAGCGTAGCGTAAGGTGCCTTTGTTAGCCTATCCTTGCGGGATGGAAGGGAGCGAGAGATAGCAGGACCGGCCATCAGCATCCGAGAGCTTGCCTACCGCTACCGGGGGCAGGAGAAGCCCGCGCTCGACGGGGTGGACCTGGAGGTGGGCGAGGGCGAGTTCGTGGTGGTGATGGGCCCTTCGGGGGCCGGGAAGAGCACGCTTTGCGCGGCCCTGAACGGCCTGATCCCGCACTTCTTCCGCGGCCGGATGGAGGGGGAGGTGCTGGTACGCGGGCGTCCGACGCGGGAGGGAAAGGTCGGGGAGTTCGCCCGGGAGGTCGGGCTGGTCTTTCAGGACTTCGAGGCGCAGCTTTTCTCGACGAACGTGGCGCTTGAGGTGGCGTTCGGGCCCGAGAACTTCTCCGTGGGGCGGGACGAGATGAAGCGTCGCGTGGAGGGCGTGCTCGGGCGGGTGCGGCTGGCGGGGTTCGAGGGTCGGCAGCCGGCGACGCTGTCGGGCGGGCAGAAACAGCGGCTCGCCATCGCCTCGGTGCTTGCTATCGAGCCGCGGATTTTGTGCCTGGACGAGCCCACGACGGACCTGGACCCGGTGGGCAAGCTCGGGGTGTTCGAGATCGCCTCCGAGCTCAAGGAACGGGACGACGTCACGCTTATAGTGGTGGAGCACGAGACCGAAGAGACGCTCGAGGCCGACAGGATCGTGATCCTGCGCGGGGGAAGGGTGGTGGCCGACCGTCCGGCCCGCGAGGTCTTACGCGACGTGGATCTCTTGGAGGAGTCGCGCGTCATGCCGCTCGGCGTCACCCGCTTCTTCCGCGAGATGGGCCTGTGGCAGGGCCAACTGCCCCTGACGCCCGCGGAGGGGCTCAGGGAGTTCCGCCAGCGCGGCTGGCGAGTGGACCCGGACAGGCACCGGGAGCTTGCGGCGGACGACGAGAAGAGGATTGGGGGCTACGGGGAGGTCCTAATCGAAGTCCAGAGACTCGGCCACCGCTACCAGAACGGCGTGGTGGCGCTGGAGGGCGTGGACCTCGCGGTGCGCCGAGGCGAGTTCCTGGCCGTGCTGGGGCAGAACGGCTCGGGTAAGACGACGCTCGTCAAGCATTTCAACGGCCTCCTGGATCCGACGGAGGGCTCGGTGCGGGTCGAGGGGAAGGATACGACCGAGCAGGGGATAAGAAAGCTCGGGCAGACCGTAGGGTACGTCTTCCAGAACCCGGACCACCAAATCTTCTCGGACACCGTTTCCCAGGAGGTGGCGTTCGGGCCGCAGATCCGGGGGCTGGGGAAGCAGGAAGTGGAGGGGCGCGTAGGAGAGGCCCTCGCCGCCGTCGGGTTGGAGGGCTACGAGGGGCAGGACCCGTTTGGGCTGACGAAGGGCGAGCGCCAGCGGGTCGCGGTGGCAAGCGTGCTCGCGGTACGCCCGGAGGTCCTGATCCTGGACGAGCCCACCACGGGCCTGGACTACGCCGAGCAGCGCTCCATGATGGACCTCGTGCGGCGGCTGAACGAAGCGGGTTCGACCATCATCGTTGTCACCCACACGATGTGGGTCGTCGCCGAGTACGCTCACCGGGCCGCGGTCGTCCGCGACGGGCGGGTCGTCCTCTCGGGGACCGTGAGGGAGGTCTTCGCCGAGGAGGAGAGGCTGCGCGACGCCTCGCTCCGGCCCCCGCACATCGTCTCTTTGGGCAACTCTTTGGGTCACACGGTCCTCTCGGTGGACGAGATGCTGCGGATAACGGAGAAAGGGGAGGCGTAGTTGGACCCGTTCCTCTACCTGGACCGGGACACGTTCGTGCACCGGCTCGACCCGCGCACGAAGATGTTCTTGCTCGTGGGGGCGTTCGTGCTGGCCTTTTTGTTCGTGAACCCCCTCTACGGGCTCGTGGTGCTCGGGCTGGTGGTGGCGTTCGGGGCCCTGGCGAGGTCGCTGGTCAACTTGAGACGCATACGCTTCATACTGGTCATGATCGGGCTGGTCACGGTCGCGATGTGGTCCGTGTTCAGCCAGGGGGAGAGGCCCCTGTTCCTGTTCGTCGAGTGGGAGGCGCTGCTGTACGGGATCGGGGTGGCGCTCAGGATAGACGCGACGATCATCGCCGGCATGATTTTCCTCTCCACCACCCGCAACGAGGAGATCGCGACGGGGTTGGTCAAGATAGGCATCCCCTACCGCTTCGCGTTCGCCGTCTCGACCGCCTTGCGGCTCGTCCCGACGATAGCGGCCACCGGATCTACCATAAGCCAGGCGCAGCGCTCGCGCGGGCTCGACCTCGAATCCGGCGGCCTCATCCAGCGGGTCCGCAAGAACACGCCGCTCCTAATCCCGGTCTTCGTCTCGACCATACGTTCGACGAACGTGTTCAGCATGGCGCTCGAGTCGAAGGGGTTCGGGGCGAGCCCGAAGAGGACGTATTTTCTGCATCTGGCCATGGGCCGCCGGGACTGGCTTGTTCTGCTAATGTTCGCCCTGCTGCTGGCCGCGGCCCTCGTGCTGCGGTCCGCGGGGTACGGCGGGCTAGAAGGCGTCAGCAGGTAGACAAGAGGAGGAGAGCGGTGCGGGAGATCTTCACGATGTGGCGGCACACGCAGATGGTCGTGCTGGTCGCCTTGAGCGCCGCGATCTACGCGGCGGTCCTCATACCGTTTAAGGGGTTCACCATCATCCCCGGCTTCACCGAGGTCCGGCCGGCCAACGTCTTCCCGTTCGTCTTCGGGCTCCTCTTTGGCCCGGCGGGGGCCTGGGGGGCGGCGATCGGGAACCTTATCGGGGACTTTTTCGGCACCCTGGGAATAGGTAGCATCTTCGGCTTTGTCGGCAACTTTTTCCTGGGCTTTTTGCCCTACAAGCTATGGGGCTCGTTTTTCAGGCGCGGGGAGAATATGGAGCCGAACGTGAACTCAGGAAAGAAGATCGCTGTCTACGCGGCCGTAACGATCCTCGCCTCGACGGTATGCGCGGTCTGGATCGCCTGGTTCAACGACCTTATAGGGTTTGTCCCCTTCGCGGCGTTGGGCTCGATCATCACCGTCAACAACGCCATCGCGGGGCTCGTGCTCGGGCCCGTCTTGCTGCTGGTCCTCTACCCGCGGGTCAAGCGGTGGGGCCTGCTGTGGACCGAGATCATGCTCCCCGACGAGGTGCCGGCCGCCCGCGGCGGGCTGCTGGGCAACCTCCTCGTGTGGATCGGGGGTATCGGCGCCCTCGTCGTCGGCCTGGGCCTGGGGCTGGGCCTCTACGACCAGGGTCTGGCCGCCGCGGGTTTCGCCAGCGGGGGAGCCGGGGGCGCGACCCTCGGCCTGATCCTGCTCCCCTTCCTCGCCCTGATCGTCGCCGGGAGCCTGATGCTCGGCGGTCGTGAGCAGGTCGAGGCCGCCGAAGAAGACGTCGGCTCTTTGCGCGTATAGCTAGGAGGAGGTACGGAATGCAAAGCGAATCCCTGGTCAAGGACCCCTCCCTCGCCCCGGACGGCCACAAGAAGATACACTGGGCCGCCGAGCATTCGCCCGTCCTCAACCGCGTGCGCGACGAGTACCTGAAGGACGGCACCTTCGAGGGCCTCGGCGTCGGGGTGTCCCTCCCCATCGAAGCCAAGACCGCCTACCTGACGGTCGTGCTTGCCGAGGCCGGCGCTGACGTCTCCGTCGCGAGCCCCGGACCTTTCTTCGTCCAGGACGACGTCGCCGCCGCCCTCGCCGAGCGCGGCGTGACAGTCTACGCCTCCTCGGAGGCTAACCCCCTGGAGGCTGACCGGGAGCTTGAGAGGGTCCTCGACAGGGTCGCCGACGGCCGCGACGCCGTACTCATAGACGACAGGGCCGGCCTCACGCGCCTGGCCCACACCACCCGCACGCAATTGCTGCCGCACATCCGGGGTGCTTCGGAGGAGACGACGAGCGGGGTCGCGAAGTTCAAGGCGATGGAGCGGGAGGGCATCCTGGGGTTCCCGACCCTCGCGGCCAACGACGCCCGCTGCAAGTACCTCTTCGACAACCGCTACGGCACCGGACAGTCCGCCCTAACCGCCATCATGCAGAACACCAACCTGATGATGGGCGGCAAGCGCCTTGTCGTGCTCGGCTACGGCTGGTGCGGCAAGGGCATCGCCCGGTACGCCGCCGGCCTCGGCGCTCGCGTGAGCGTCTGCGAGGTCGACCCCGTGCGCGGCCTAGAGGCCTACGCCGACGGCTTCGACGTCCTGCCGGCGCTCGAGGCCTGCGAGGAGGGCGAGATCTTTATCACCGCCACCGGCAGCACGGACGTCCTGACGACCGAGCACTTCGAGAGGATGCGCGAGGGCGCGATCCTGGCGAACGCCGGTGGGGTGGACGTGGAGATAGACGTGGACGGCCTGAGGGACGCCGCCTCCGGCTCGCGCGAGGTCAGGCGCAATATCGAGGAGTTCGCCCTGACCGGTGGTCGCAAGGTCTACCTCGTAGGGCGAGGAATGGTCGTCAACCTGACGGCGGGCGACGGGCACCCGATCGAGATCATGGACCTCACCTTCTCCATCCAGGCCCTCTGCGCCCATCACCTCGCCAACGACGGCCACTCGTTGGAGAACCGGGTCCACCGCCTTCCCAAGGAGATAGACGACGAGGTAGCCCGCATAAAACTCGGCGCCGTGGGCATGGGCGTGGACGCTTTAACGCCCGAGCAGGAGGAGTTCCTCGCCGGCTGGCGGGAGTGAGGGGGGGTCTCTCCCGAACCGCCGTAGCCGATCGTAACCCAGCTTCCAGCCAGGCGGCGTCCGCAACGTCTTGCTACCCTCCCTTGGGCGATCGCTGTGCGAAAGATGGCAAGAGCTTAGGGCGGGACCCATGGACTCTGAGATGTGCACCCCATACCGCTCCGGGCGGGGCTCCTATAAGGCTTACACCATCGAGACAGAAGCGGCCCTACCGGCGCGTCTCCCGATCCAACACCTTCACGGTCTCTTCGTAGAACTGCCGGGCTTTTTCGTGGCTGTCGCCGATGCAGACGGTGCCGAGCTTGCCATACTGGGAGAGGGCGCCGATGAGGTGGAAGATGACGCCCTGCTGGCTGGCGCTGTCGAAGTGGAGGCCGTTGTTGACGGCGATGTCTATAAGGTCGTCGGGGGTGAGGCCCTTGTAATCGGGACTCTGGAGGTTATCCGAGGCGTAGTAGTAGCAGGGCTTGGCGGTGGGGGTGCAGTAGGTGCCGTCGTCGGGGTCGTAGGCGCCGTCGGTGAGGAAGCGCAAGATCAGGTACGGGTGCGTCGTGCCGCCCTTCCTCAGGTTAATCTCGATGGCCGCGTGCTCCCAGCCGTCCCCCCGCCTCATGGAGATGAAATCGATGGCGAAGCGCCCCAGAGCCCCGCGCCTCTTCAGCACCTCCCCGACCCTCCGCCCGGCCTCCTTGAGGTCCCGGCTGTAGGCCGCGTCGGCCGGGAAGGTGCTCCCGAGGAAGACCTGCCCCGACGGGCCACCGAGCACCTGGTCGTGGGTCGAGACCACAGAAGCCTCGCCGACGGGGTTTATGCGGCACTGCACGGACGGGGAACGTACCTCCTCGCCCTCCATCCAGCACTCGACGATCCCGCCCATCTCCCTGAACTTCCGTTCGTAACGCTCCCAGCTCTCCCCGTTGGCCTCGAACTTCGTGCGCTGCGGCAACTCCTTTTGGACCCAACCGGCGAGGGCCTTACCTTCTGGGGCACCCTGGTAAGAGAAGACGGCGTTGCCCTCGCCGGAGAAGCCCTCGTCCAGCTTTATCGCGACGCGGCGCAGCGCCGGGTCGCGACGCTTGAGCTCCACGACGGCGTCCCTTATGTCGTCCCCGCTGCGCAGGTTCTCGAAGCCGTCGGGCAGGGGCACGCCGGCCTCCCGGAAGAGCTCGCGGCTCCCGCTTTTGGTGCCCAGCGCGCTCAGCGCCGGGTCGTTGCCGTAGAGGGGGATGCCGAGCTGGACGGCCAGGGTCCGTTCGAGGGGCGTGCTGTTGAAGCAACTCACGTGGGCGGATCGGGGATCGGGGATCGCCTCGCGGATGCGGTCCATCAGGCGGGGGCGGTCGAGGATCTTGCGCGTAAGCGGCACGTCGGAAGCGTCGTGGCAGGCAAGGAGCGTGAGCCGGCTGCGGGCGTGGCGCAGGGGGACGCCCGGCAGGAGGTGCAGATAGTAGTCGATAACGGCCGTCGCCACGTGCTGGCTGGTGACAAAGACGACGTTGGTGCGCGGCATCCTGAGGAGCATCAGCATGCACAGCAGCCGCTCCTCGTAGTGGTGGACCCCCGAGATCTTGGCCAGCTCTCCCGCGTCCAGCGAGAGGCTCGGAACCACGACCACGGTCTGAGGCGCACGCGGGTCGGCGGCCAGCTTCCTGGAGAGCGGACCCAGCCTCTCCTGCAGCCGCGCGAAGCGTCTGAGCTCCGCCTCCGAACCCGGTTGCGGATCGGCCCCCGGCTCTACCGTAACGCGTTCTTCCGTCAGGCTCACTATGCAACCTCCGGCAAGGTCCGTCGCAAGGGAAGCCCGCCCAGGCCTACCTCGCATGCTCTCCCACCTGTCGTCCGTCATGTTACATCTTTTTTCGGTGGAAGGGCCTGGGCGGGGCTGGTGCGTATACTGGCCCCAAAAAGCCGGGAGGGTTATGAGCGAGAGAGGACCTTCGGAACCCTTGGTGGGCGTGGTCATGGGCAGCGCCTCAGACTGGGAGACGATGCGCCAGGCCGCCGAGACCCTGGAGCGTTTCGGGGTGGCGCACGAGCGGCGCGTGGTCTCCGCCCACCGGACGCCCGATCTTATGGCGTCCTACGCGAAGGAGGCCGAGGACCGCGGCCTTGAGGTGATCGTCGCCGGCGCCGGGGGCGCGGCGCACCTGCCCGGCATGATCGCCGCCCACACCACGGTCCCGGTGCTCGGCGTCCCCGTCGAGAGCCGGGCGCTCAAGGGCGTAGATTCCCTCCTCTCGATCGCCCAGATGCCCGCCGGGGTACCCGTCGGCACCCTCGCCATCGGCCGAGCCGGCGCCACGAACGCCGCCCTGCTCGCGGTAGCTATCCTCGCCAATGCCCGGCCCCCGCTGCGCGACGCGCTGCGCCGCTTCCGACGGGAGCAGGCCGAGAAGGCGGCTGGCTCCGATCTGCCGGACCCCAAATGAACGGACCGCTCCTGCCCGGTGCCGCCGTCGGCGTGCTCGGGGGCGGCCAGCTCGGCCGGATGCTGACGCTCGTAGCCCGAAGGATGGGCTACCGGGTACACGTCTTCTCCCCCGACGCCGACAGCCCGGCGGGCCGGGTCTCCAACCGCGAGTGGGGCGCCCACTACGACGACCTGGAGGCCGTCCGAGGGTTTGGCCGCTCCGTGGACGCCGTCACCTTGGAGTTCGAGAACATACCCGCCGAGACGGTGGAGGAGTTGTCTTCCCTGGTGCCGGTGCGGCCGGGGCTCCGGGCGCTCCGAACCACACAGAACCGGTTGCGGGAGAAGGAGTTCCTGCGGGGGGCCGGGTTCCCGGTGGCGGCCTTTCGGGGGGTGGCGGACCGGGCCTCGCTCGCCGCCGCGGTCGAGGAGGTCGGGGTTCCCGCGGTGCTCAAGACGGCGGGCTTCGGCTACGACGGCAAAGGGCAGACGAGGATCTCGACCCCCGAAGACGCCGATGCGGCCTGGGACGCCCTCGGAGGCGAGGCCGTGCTGGAGGCGTGGGTGGGCTTCGAGATGGAGATCTCCGTGGTGGCCTCCCGCGGGCTCGACGGGTCGTTCGCCCACTACGGGGCAGTGCGGAACACCCACCACAGGCACATCCTGGACCTGACGGTCGCGCCGGCCGGGGTGCCGCCCGGGGTCGAGCAGGAGGCAGTGGGTATCACGGGCGGCATCTTCGAGGAGCTGGGCGTGGTGGGAGCGGCTTGCGTCGAGTTCTTCCTTGCTGCCGGGGGCGAACTCCTCGTCAACGAGATCGCGCCGAGGCCCCACAACTCGGGGCACTGGACCATCGAGGGCGCGGCCACCTCCCAGTTCGAGCAGCAGCTCCGCGCCGTCTGCGGCCTGCCGCTCGGCAGCACCCACCGCGCCGAACCCGCCGCGATGGCGAACCTCCTCGGCGATCTCTGGACGGGCGGCGAGCCGGACTGGCCCGCCGCCCTCGCCGCCCCCGGTGCCTCCCTCCACCTCTACGGAAAAAGGGAACCCCGCCCCGGCCGCAAAATGGGCCACCTAACCGTACGCGCCTCCACGCCCGAAGAGGCGGTACGGAGGGTTCTGGGCGCGCGAAACGCCGCGCGCCGGAAGGGCGGGCCGGGGGCCGAAAGCTGAGGGCCGACGGCCCTCGCTTGTGAACATCTGACACTTACGGTTTGCAAGATGTACTAGAATCAGGGTGTTGCAAATTTCATACGCGAGGAGCGTGCAGGATGCCGGAAAAGACTTACGACATCGTCATAGTTGGTTCGGGGCCGGCCGGGTACACCGCCGCGCTCTACGCCGCGCGGGCGAACCTCCAGACGCTGGTCTTCCAGGGATTCGAGAGCGGCGGCCAGCTCATGCTCACCTCCGACGTGGAGAACTACCCCGGCTACAAGGACGGGGTGATGGGTCCTGACATGATGGACGAGTTCGAGGCCCAGGCCGCCCGCTTCGGGGCCGAGATGCGCCCCGACAACGTCGAGAGGGTGGACTTCTCGGGCCGGCCGTTCAAGCTTTGGGCCGAGGGCGAGGGGGAGCCGGTGTTCGCGCGCACGGTCGTCATCGCCACGGGTGCCCAGGCCAAGTGGCTGGGCCTCCAGAGCGAGGAGCGGTTGTTTGGCAAGGGCGTGAGCGGGTGCGCGACGTGCGACGCGTTCTTCTTCAGGGGCAAAAAGGTCGCGGTCGTCGGCGGTGGGGACACGGCGATGGAGGAGGCGAGCGTGCTCGCCAAGTTCGCCGACGAGGTCTTCCTAATCCACCGGCGCGACGAGTTCCGGGCCTCCAAGATCATGCTGAACCGGGCCAGGAAGAACGAGAAGATCACCTTCATCACCGACACGGCGGTCGAAGAGATCCTGGGCGAGACCACCGTCGAGGGCGTCCGCATCAAGAACACCAAGACAGGCGAGGAGAAGACCCTCCCGGTGGACGGCTTCTTCGCGGCTATCGGCCACGCGCCGGCGACGGGGCTCTTTGTGGGCCAGGTCGAGACCGACGAATCGGGGTACGTGCTCCAGAAGGAGCACACCATGACGAGCGTCCCCGGCGTCTTCGCCGCGGGCGACGTCTCGGACACGCGCTACCGCCAGGCCGTCACCGCCGCGGCCGACGGCTGCCGCGCCGCCATCGATGCCGAGCGCTGGCTGGAAGAGCAGGGCGAGGCCGACCACGCCGAGGACCCGGGAGTGTGGACGGCCGAGAAGGACGTCAAAGGGAGCGTCGCCCGCTAAGGGGGCGCCGACGGAACGAGAGCGTCGATCGGGCCCCCGCGGAAACGCCGGGGCCCTTCCGTGGAAGGCGAAGCACATCCCGCTACCGCTATAATTCGCCGACGGAGGCCTGACGCGGGAGAGGAAGGCGTGGGCGAGAGGAACATACTGCTCGTGGAGGACGACGAGGACCAGGTGATCCTGGCGATGCGCGCCCTCCGCAAGCACGGCATAGTCGCCGAGGTGGACGAGGTGGTCATCTCGGGGACGGGCGAGGACGCCCTCGACTACATGTTCGGCTCCGGCCCCTACTCCGGCCGCGACGCCAGCGTTATCCCGGAGTTCGTCCTCCTGGACGTAAACCTGCCCAATATGGGCGGCCTCCAGGTCCTCGAACGACTCAGAGAAGACCAACGGACGCACCTCGTCCCCGTCATCCTCTTCTCTTCCTCAAACAAGCACAAAGACGTCGTGAAAGGCTACGAGCTCGGCGCCAACTCCTACGTCACCAAACCGGCGGATTTCGGCAGGTTCTCGGAGGCGATGCAGTACCTGGGATGGTACTGGCTGAACTTCAACGAAACCCCGTAGGGGAGGCGTGGGCTTGCAGGTATCGGCCATCGGCCTCGCGGTTGGCGGCTGGGTGTTCCTGCGCGGACGTCCGCCCGACGTCTCCCTGATGCGTGCAGCCCGAGACCCCTCCCAGGCGAGCCGCAGTCCGACGCCGCCGGCCACGATCAGGGCCAACGAGGCGATCCTGACGGGGCTGGCCGAGACTCGCCGAGCAGCAGGATGCCGACGGCTACCGTGCCCGTGGCCCCGATGCCGGTCTAGACCGCGTAGGCGGTGCCGGCCGGGAGGCTCTTCATCATCGTGGCGGAGGGCAGGTAGAAGCCCAGGCCGCCGGCGAGGAGCATGCCGAGAGTGGGCCACAGGCGCGAGAAGGCTTCTGAATATTTCACGCCGATGGCGAAGCCGATCTCGAGGAAGCCGGCAACGAACAGGATGACCCAGGTCATCCTGCCCCTTTCCCCTCTCTCAGGTAACCCTCAAAGTCCTCCCAGGGCATGCAGTTGATGACCCTGTCCCTCTCCACCCACGCCCTTCTGGCCTGGGAGACCCCGTACTTCATCATGCCGAGGGCGCTCTCGTCGTGGGCGTCGGTGTCTATAGAGATCTCCACACCGGCCTCTATGGCCTGCCTGACGTACGGGACGGCGAGGTCGAGGCGGTCGGGGTAGGAGTTCAGCTCGAGTACGGTGTTCGTGGCGGCGGCCTCCCGGATGAGGCGCGAAACGTCCACCTCGTACGGGTCGCGGCGCCCCAGGATGCGGCCCGTCGGGTGGCCGATAACCCGGACGTAGGGGTTGTTCATGGCCCGGACGATACGCTCTGCCATCGCCTCCTCGCCGATGCCGAAGGAGGTGTGGACGCTCGCGACCACGAAGTCGAGCTCGGCGAGGAGGTCGTCCCCGTAATCGAGGGCGCCGTCTTTCAGGATGTCCACCTCCGAGCCGCAGAGGAGGTGGATCTCCCCGTACTTCTCGTCGGCTTTCCTCACGGCTTGCAACTTCTTCTTGAGGCGCTCGGGCGGGAGGCCGTTGGCCACCCGCAGGCTCTGGGAGTGGTCGCAGAAGACGAGGTACTCGTAGCCGAGGTCGATGGCGGCCTCGGCCATACTCTCTATAGTGCCCTTGCCGTCCGAGTAGTTGGTGTGGACGTGCAGGTCGCCCCTGAGGTCTTCGGTCTGGACGAGGTCGGGGAGCTCGCCCTTCTCACCGGCCTCGATCTCGCCCGCGTCCTCCCGAAGCTCCGGCGGGATGTACGGCAGGTCCAACTTCGAGTAGAGCTCTTCCTCTGTGGCGAGGGGCTCGTATTGGCCGGTGCCGGCCTTTGCGAGGCCGTACTCGGAGATGTTGATGCCCCTTTTTACGGCCCGCTCGCGCAGCACGATGTTGTGGGCCTGCCCGCCGGTGAAGTGGTGCAGGAGCGAGCCGTAGGCCTCGGGGGCCACGATGCGGAGGTCCACCTCTACCCCGTTGCAGACGATGTACACCTTCTTCGGGCCGTGGGCGAGGACCTCGTCGGCGAAGGGGGCGCCGGCGAAGGCGTCGGCAAGGGAGGCGGGGTCCGAGCTCGCGGCGACGATGTCGAGGTCGCCTATCGTCTCCTTCATGCGGCGCAGGGAGCCGGCCAGGTCGGCCCGTTCGGTGGCGGGGTGCGAGCGGACGAATTGGAGGACGTGGTTCCCCAGGGCGCTCGCCTCGTTCAGGAGCATGCGTCGTTCTCTGGAGTTGTACGTGCGGGCGGCCGAAAGTATTCGGTCCTCGCTCTTCTTGCCGAAGCCTTTGAGCGAGGCGAGGCGGCCCTCTTTGAGGCTCGCGACCTCCTCGACGCTCGTTACGCCCAGCTCGCGCCAGAGCCTGCCGGCCGTGCGCGGGCCGACGCCCGGCAGGCGGGTTACCTCGACCAGACCCGTCGGCACCTCCTCAGAGAGGTCGGCGAGGATCTGGGGGGTCCGGTCTTCGGCGAGGGCCCGGATCACCTCGGCCGTCGTCCCGCCGACGTGGGGGAGCGTCGTCAGGTCCTCGACCTCCCGGACGGGGCGGCCCAGGGCAGAGACGGACTCGGCCGCCCGCTGGTAGGCGAGCACCCTGTAGTACGATTCGTCTTTGATCTCCATGAGCGCCACGATGGTCTCAAGTGTCCGTACCACGTCGTTGTTGTGCAACCCGCGGACCCTCCTCGTAAATCGTCTGACGAGGATTATACGTGGGGTACACCCCAGGCCGAGGCAAAATCTTCCTTTCGTGTGACGCAGCAGGCGGGGCGATCTGAGAGTATGGTGGCATCTAACGAAGAAGGGGCGGGAACGAGAGGCGGGAACGAAGCGTACTTTCCTACCGAAAACCACGCGGCGTTTCGCAAGGCGCTCGCCTTCAAGATCGAGCGGGAGCCGCATTGCGAAGCGACGACGCAGGCCGGGCGCGTGGGGGAGGCGCGTGCCTCATAGGGCACCGGCTTCGATGTGGCCGTGGTCGACCTCGGGCTGCCCGATGGGGACGGGACGGGGGTTACGCGCGAGCTGCGGGCGACAAACCCAAACTCCCGGATACTCCCCTTGAGCGCGGCCAAAACCCCGAACGGGCGCTCGACGCCGGGGCCGAGGATGTGCTTGGCGAGGACGCCAGCCTCACCAGCATCGTGAACACGGTGAGGCTGATCGCGGAGAACCGAACCGGCCTCCACCGGCCGCGGCGGAGCCGTCCGTGGCCGATGCGGCGGAGACCCCCGACCCCCCGCCGATCTTGGACCGCGCCCCAATACTCCCTGCTTACGGAGGATCCGGGCCTCCGAGCGGCGCCTGAGGAACCGACCCGCCGGTAGAAATTGCGCCGACGAGGTGTTAGCTTCACCCTCGTGCTCGAAACGATCCTCGCCCCGCTCATACACTTCGTGACGGAGACCATCGGCGGTTACGGGACGCCGGCGGTCTTCGTGCTGATGTTGCTCGAGAGCATGGGCGTCCTGATCCCGTCTGAGGCCATCTCGCCCTTCGCCGGCTACCTCGTCTCCGAGGACAGGATGACCCTGCCGGCCGCCGTAGCGGCCGGAGTCCTCGGGAACCTGGTCGGCTCCTGGGTGGCTTACTTTGTTGGGCTGTGGGGTGGGCGCGAGCTGTGGTTTCGCTACGGCAAGTACGTCGGCGTGAGGGCCCACCACCTGGAGGTAGCCGAGAAGTGGTTCGACAGGTACGGCGAGTTAACAGTCTTCGTCTCCCGCTGTCTGCCCGTCGTACGCACGTTTATCTCTTTCCCGGCGGGGACGGCGCGGATGAACCTCACCAAGTTCAGCGTTTACACCCTTCTCGGGTGCATACCGTGGGTCTTCGCGCTGACCTACCTCGGGTACGTGCTAGGGGAGAACTGGGAGAGGATCGGGGACTTCCTCCACTACCTGGATTACGCGGTCGCGGTGGCGTTCGTCGCGGGCGCGGCCTACCTCTTATGGCGCTGGCGGAGGTCCCGCCAAGCGGCCTGAGAAACCTCCGCTAGAATGGGGAGGTGGACCTCATGCAGCTATCGATTCTGGGCGTCATCGGCGTCGTCGGCGGGATCCTCTCCGGGCTCGTCGGGGTGGGCGGCGGGATCGTGTTCGTGCCGGGGCTGGTGTACGCGGGGGGGTGGGAGATCCAGGAGGCCGTCGCCGCGAGC
>CADCUZ010000122.1 GCA_902806015.1 uncultured Rubrobacteraceae bacterium | reverse complement strand
GCTACCACGAAGTAGTCGGCGTAGGAGACGAGCTCGCGCAGGTCGATGATGGTGACGTCCTTGCCGAACATCTCGACGGCCGCCCGGGCCGAGATCTCTGCCATCTCGCGCGTGATCTCCTCGCCCTTGGTCCCGATGCCTTCCCGACGGGCGACGGATTCGTCTCGCCTCACCGGATTTCCCCCCTCAAGTGCTCCCCTTCCATCCGTTTTGCGTCGCCTTCATAGAGCCTCCTCGCGATGATGATCTCCCGCGCCGCGTCCGGCACGAGGTACCTTATGCTCTTGCCCTGCAACATCCTCCTTCGTATGCCGGTCGCCGAGATGTCCACCCGCGTGCACTCCACGGGAAAGATGCGGTCGAAGTTCCGGAGCCCGACCTCCAGATGGTCCAGCTTCGACAGGTCGTAGCCGGGCCGCGTGGCCGCCACCATCACTACCTCTTCCAGCAGCCGGTCGGGCTCCTTCCATGACAGAAGGTTGGAGACCTCGTCCGCCCCGGTCACGAAGAACCACTCGTGTTCCGGCGAGCGCCGTTTGAGGATGTCCACGGTCTCGACGCTGTGCATCGGGCGGCCTGCGTCTACCTCCACTCGGTCGGCGGAAAAGCGCTCGTTTCCCGCGACGGCGGCCTCGACCATCGCGAAACGGTCCTCGGCGGCGGCGCGCACGCTGGAGGCCTCCTTATGCGGCGGTATACCGCCGGGTACGAACATCATGCGGTCCAGGCCGAGCTCCGCCATGACCTGTTCCGCGATGATCATGTGCCCCTGATGCACGGGGTCGAACGTGCCGCCGAAGATCCCTATCCTCACCGGAAATCGAACACCGCCTTCCCGATCCGCACCTCGTCTCCCTCCTCGGCCCCGGCCCGCCTGAGTGCCCCGACGACCCCGCTTTTCTCCAACTCCCGTTGGAAACGCTCGACGCCCTCCGGGTTATCCCAGTCGGTCTTGAGCGCTAGCCTCTCGGCGTCTTCGCCGGCCACCACGTAGGCCCCGTTCTCCCGGCTTACCCGCAACCCCCTCCAGGTCGGCCGGTAGATCCGGTGCTCGGGCTCCATCCGCGCCGGCGCCGCCCTCTTGTCCATCCGGCGGACTATCGCCTCGACGTGGTCCCGAAACTCGGCGACGCCCTCCCCCGTGGCTGCGGAGACGAGGAAACTGTCGGGGAAGGCTTCGCGCAGGTAGGACCTGAGTTCCTCGTCAAGGAGGTCGACCTTGTTCAACACGGTGACCGTCGGGCGCCCGGAGAGCCCGGCGGCATGGAGCTCGGAGGTCAGGGTCCCCTGCGCCCCCTCGGGGTCCTCGCTCGCGTCGAGTACGAGCGCGAGCAGCCGCGCCCTCGCGACGTGGCGCAAAAAGCGGTTGCCGAGCCCCCGGCCCTCGCTCGCCCCCATGATGAGCCCAGGGATGTCCGCCACCACGAAGGGCCCCTTGTACCGCCGCTCATCCACCACCCCGAGGTGGGGCACTAGCGTGGTGAACGGGTAGTCGCCGACCCTTGGCCGGGCTGCGCTCAGGGCGCGCAGCAGGGAAGACTTCCCGGCGTTAGGCAGCCCGACAAGGCCCACGTCCGAGAGGACCTTGAGCTCCAAGCGGATCTCCCTTTCCTCGCCGGGGAGCCCCCGCTCCCGAAACGCCGGCGCCTGACGGGTCGAAGTGGCGAAAGAACCATTGCCCCGACCGCCCTCGCCCCCTCGGGCCACGACGAAGGTGGCACCGGGCTCGGAGAGGTCGGCGAGGAGGCCATCCCCGTCGAAGACCTGGGTACCGAGGGGCACATCCAGGACCGTGTCCCCCCCGCTCTCGCCGGCGCGGTTGTTGCCGGAGCCGTGCCCGCCACGGTCGGCCCTAATGACCTGGCCGCGGGCGTAGGGTTCGAGGGTCGAGAGGTCTTCGGTGGCACGCAGGATCACCGAACCGCCGTCGCCGCCGCGGCCACCGTCAGGGCCGCCGCGAGGCTTGTACTTCTCACGGTTAAAAGAGACGCTGCCGTCACCACCGTAGCCACCGCGGACGGCGAAGTTGGCTTCATCGACGAACTGCAATGGGGCTAGTCACCCCCGGTACGGGCGGTGGTCAGGCCGTGGCCTCCTCCAAGACGGGCTCCTCGACAACGCGCACCAAACTCTTCCCGCGGGAGCGCGCAAAGTCGACCGTGCCCGCTACCCTAGCGAAGAGCGTGTCGTCGGAGCCCTTGCCCACGTTCTGCCCGGCGAGGACCTTCGAACCGCGCTGGCGCACGATGATACTGCCCGCGGTGACCCTCTGGCCGCCGTAGGCCTTCACGCCAAGCCTCCTGCCAGCCGAGTCGCGACCATTGCGGGAAGATCCGCCGCCCTTCTTATGAGCCATCCTGAACCTCCAGTACCTTTACCCGGGTCTGCGCCTGCCGGTGCCCGGTCTTCTTTCTCGAGTCCTTCTTCGCGCGGTACTTGTAGATATGGATCTTCTCCCCACGCAGGTGCTCGAGGATCTCGACCCGCGCCACCCGGGCGCCGAAGTCGAACCCGTCGTCGTCCGCGACGAAGCCGACCGGGAGCTCGACCGAGTCCCCGACCTCTCCCTTGATGCGGTCCAGTACAAGCTCCTGGTCCTCTCTCACCTTGTACTGTTTTCCGCCAATCTTTACAACCGCAAACATCCACCGCTCCTAAAACGTCGTACGCTTTCGCAAAGGAATCACAAGTGCTTTACGACAATTTAGTATACCCGCCGCGGCCCACCCCGACCACCGCTTCGCTACACTTTTGGATGTTTCGACACCTCGGAGCGGGAGCGCATGGCGATGCTCTGCAGCATGCCCAGGGACATCACGCTCACCACAAGGCTGCTTCGCCCGTACGAGATAAACGGGAGGGGGATGCCCGTGACGGGCATGATGCCCATCGTCATGCCGACGTTCACGAACACATGGAACAGGAACATCGTGCCTATCCCGACCGCGATCAGGACGCCGAAACGGTCCCGGGAGGTGGTCGCCACATGGAGTATCCGCCAGATCAGGAGAAAGAACAGGAACACGAGCGTTACGCTCCCTACGAACCCGAACCTCTCGGCGAGGTTGGAGAAGATAAAATCCGTGTGGTCCTCGGGAAGAAAGCCCAAGTTCGCCAGGGTGGTGGCGTCGAACCCCTTGCCGGTGAGGCCGCCGGAGCCTATGGCCATCTTGGACTGGGCGACCTGGTATCCGACGGTGTCGGTTTCGCTGGGGTTCATAAACGCCGTAAGCCTCGCCACCTGGTACTCCTCGAGGATGCCTAGCTTCACGCTCACCACCGCCGCCACCACCGCCGCCGCCACAAGCGCCCCGAGCTGAAGCAGCCTGGCCCCGGCAACGTAGGACATCACGAAAAAGACGGCCCCGAAGACGAGCGCGGTGCCGAGATCCGGCTGCACGAAGACGAGTAGTCCCGGCACCGCGATGATGCCCAAGGCCTTGAAGAAGACGCCGTGCTGCCCCACGGCCTTCTCGGCCAAAAAGCCGGCGAGGACGACGATCATCAGCGGTTTGGCGAACTCGGAAGGTTGCACCTGCACCGGCCCGATCGCGATCCAGCGCGTCGCGCCGCCGGCCGCGACCCCGAGAAGCGTCACCGCGAGGAGCATGACTATGACGAGCCCGTAGGCCGGGCGGAGGAACCGCTTCCAGACGCGGTAGTCGATGATGGCGAGCGGGATTGCCCCGGCGAGCCCGACCACGAAGCCAAGGGCTTGGTTGATCGCGTAGGTCTCCCTCGCATCCGTGCCGGCCACGTAGACCGCCATGATGCCGAACAGGGAGAGCGCCAGCGACACGAGCAGCAGCACGAAGTCCATCGATCTCCACAGGCTGAGGTTCTCCTTCTGAGCCTTGCGGTTCTCCCTCCGGAGGAAGTCTTCGCGGGTTACGCTCACTTGGACCCCCACGTACGCTTCTTCGGGTTGACCATCCTCAAGAGCCACCCTCCAACCAGGTAAGCCAACACGGCGTTGAGCAAGGCGTCGGGGAGTATACCCGCGACGGCGTACTCGGCGAAAGGCGGCGACCCGAGACCGGCAAGGCTGCGGGCCGTCCACCCGAGCAGGTCGTAGGCCACCACCGACACCGCGACGACCTGGGCGAGCAGCACTCTTTCGGTGCCCCTGCGCTGCACGGCGCTCACGCGGGAGGCGAGCGTCGCCGCCGCGAGGCCCGCGAGCGCCCCGACGCCGAAGAGCCCGCTGCCCAGGGCGTCCAGCAGGATGCCGCCGAAAAACCCGAGCAGCACCGCCTGCAGGTCCCGCAGGGGCGAGACGGCGAAGACTAACCCGATCAGGGCAAACTTCGGCGAGACGTAGCCAAAGGTCAGGTAAGGTCCCAGGACGGCCTCGAGGAGCGTGGCGACCGCGACCATGACCGACGCCCGGGCTACCGAGGGCTCCTCGACCACCCCTAGCCCTCCCGTCCGGCCCAGCCGATGATGACCCTGACGTCTTCGAGGTCGTCCTGGTTCACGGCCGGGTCCACGACTATTTTTTTGAACTGCTCGATGTCCTGGGAGGCCGCAGACTCCACCCTGCCTACGTACAACCCCGGCGGGTCGAGGAGGTCCCGGCCCCCGGCCCGCCCGCTGGTGACCACGTAATCCCCCTCCTCGGCCCGCAGGCTCAGGTCGACGTAATCCACTCCGAGGTACCCTTCCAGGCTCGTCTTGAGCATGCCCTGGCCGTAGGACACGTTCTCGGCGGTGACGGCCGGTGAGATCTCCCCTGAGGCGGGATCGAACTCGGCGGGCGGCACGATCCTGACGCCCGCCGCGAACATGCGGTCCGTGATGAGCATGACCTGCGCGGTGTGCCGAGAGACATCCGTCGTGCGCCCCACGAGCGTGTTCTCCCCCACCACGACGGGCTGGTCGTCCTTTATCCCGTCCTCGGTGCCGACGTCGATGACGACCCTCTCGGTGAACTGGTCGCCAACCGGCGCCACGACGCGCGCGAGCGGCCCGTACTCGTAGGCGACCCTCCGCCCGTTGAGGAGCCCGCGCAGGCGCTCGTTCTCCCGCTCCAGACGCGAGGCCTGCGCGGCCAGGGCCTCAGTGTCGCGCAGCCTGGCCCGCAGCCGCTCCTCTTCGCTGTTGTCGAGGGCGTGCCGGACCCTGCCGGCAGTCTGCCGGATGGGCGAGAACAGGGAGCCGACGCCGCCGCGCACCGGCTGGAGGACCTCTGAGGCCCCAAGCTGGACGGTGTGCAAAGGCCCGCACTCTCCCTGGACGGAGCAGTCCCCCTCTTTGACGTAGACGGTAAAGAGCGCGAGGCTCACCACGCCCAGGGCGCAGAGGGCCGCGAGAACGCTGGCGGCGCTGGACTTTCTTCGGCCCACGACGCCTTACGCGGAGTGCAGCGTGTTGCGGTAGAGGTTTATCTCCTCCAGCGAACGCCCGCTGCCGATGCCGACGCACATCAGGGCGTCGTCGGCGACGTGGACCGGGATTCCGGTCTCGCGTCTCAAGCGCTCGTCGAGGTGCCGGAGGAGGGCCCCGCCACCCGCGAGGACCATGCCCCGGTCCATGATGTCCGACGCGAGCTCCGGCGGGGTACGGTCTAGGGTGTCGCGCACGGCTGCGATAATAGCGTCCACCGGCACGCTGATGGCCTCCCTGACCTCTTCGCTCGTGATCACTATGGTCTTCGGCAACCCCGTCACGAGATCCCTGCCCCGGATCTCAGCGGACTCCTCTTCCTCTAGCCGGAAGGCGCTCCCGATCTCTATCTTGAGCTGCTCGGCGGTCTGGGTGCCGATAGCGAGCTTGTATTCCTTCTGGACGTACGTCGTGATGGCGTCGTCTATGTCGTCCCCGGCTATACGGATGGAGGACTTGTTGACGATGCCGCCGAGGGAGATGACGGCGACCTCGCTCGTCCCGCCACCCACGTCCACGACCATCGACCCTTGCGCCTCGTTTACGGGCATCCCCGCCCCGATGGCCGCCGCCAAAGGCTCCTCGATGGTGAACGCCTGCCGCGCACCGGCCGATTCGGTGGCCTCCTTGACGGCCCGTAGCTCGACCCCGGTGACGCCGGAGGGTACGCACACGACCACGCGCGGGCCGACGAGAGAGCGGAAGATCGGACGCTGGCCCTGGACCTTACGGATAAAGTAGGCGAGCATCTTTTCGGTGACCTCGAAGTCTGCGATGACCCCGTCTTTGAGGGGCCTCATCGCGACGATGCTGCCCGGCGTGCGACCGAGCATGCGCTTGGCGGCCGCGCCCACGGCCACCACCTTGTCGGTCTTAGTATCGATGGCGACGACCGAGGGCTCCGAGAGCACGATGCCCTGCCCCTTGACGAACACGAGCGTGTTCGCCGTGCCCAAATCTATTGCAACGTCCCGCCCGAAGAGTCCCCCAAACATTCTCGTCCCATCCGTCCGAAGTTCAGCACCCTAACCGCCCGTGGCGGCTAGATCAGTCCGTGTTCCTGCATACTAAAGTACCCGTCGCCCAGGATCACGTGATCGAGGACCTCGATCCCGATTATTTCCGATGCCTCCACGAGCCTGCGCGTAACATCCCGGTCCTCACGACTGGGCTCCACCTTGCCGCTCGGGTGGTTGTGCGCCAGCACCACGCCCGCGGCGCTGGCCCTGATGGCTGGCTTGAAGACCTCCCGGGGATGGACCAGAGAAGAAGCGAGCGTGCCCACAGAGATCGTGGGGCATTCCAATACCTCGTTTTTGGTGTTCAGGAGCACCGCGACGAAGTTCTCCCGGTCAAGATTGGCGATCCGCCCCCTCAAAAGACTTTCAACGTCCGCCGGTGAGGATATCACCGGACGCCCGGGGTTACGAACCCTCCCCAGCCGCTTACCGAACTCCAGAGCGGCCAGTATTATGCACGCTTTCGCCTGGCCCACGCCGCGGGTTTGGACGAGGTCGTGTGCGGTTAGGTTTTGGAGGCCGAAGAGGTCGCCGTGAGTGGAGATGACCTCGCTGGCGAGCTCGACGGCGGTCTTCTCCCTGTTGCCGATGCCGAAAAGGATGC
>CADCUZ010000121.1 GCA_902806015.1 uncultured Rubrobacteraceae bacterium | reverse complement strand
GACCCGGACGAGGCGACCAGCGCCCGTGCGGCGCGGCGGCTGAACAAGATGGGCTTCGTGGCGACCGCCCTGGAGGGCGGGTTCGATGTGTGGAAAAGGCGCCACGAGGTTGAGTCGGCAGAAGAGATGGCGACCCGGTAAGCCCGGGAGTCGAGTACTTTCCGGGTCGCCGCCCCCTCAAGTGCCGTCACGACCGGCCACCCGATATTCACCTCCTTCGAGCCCGTCGAAGATTGGCGCCGGTGCTACGCGGAAGGGGCGTTGGTCTAGCCTGGGTACCCCGCTTCAGCCGACTTACCCTACGTAGGGGTGCAAGTTGGCCTGAGCCGCTTCCCGGGCGCTGTCCTCTGTTAGCTCGGGCACCTTTGCCCTGGTGATGGCGTCCACGCGCTCGACGTACGTCTCGGGCATAGTCACCGACCCGCGCGGGCGCTTCCTCTTGGTTAACTTCCGAAGGGCGCGCAAGCCGGCCGAGAAGGCGCAACGCCGGGCGGCGATCCTCCGGGCGGCGGCCGGTCTCGTCGAGGAGGAAAGACTTGAGGACGTGAGCCTGAACGCCTAGCGCGTCGCTCCGGCGTCTCCAAGCCGAACGTCTACCGCTACTTCGAGAGTCGCGAGGACGTCCTGCTCTGGCTCTTCCTGGAGGATCTCGGCGGCTTCGTCGAGGTAATGGAGCGCGGCCTCGCGCCACTCGCCGGTACGGGCGACCGCGCCGCCGCGGCCGGCGTGCTCACGGACGCCTTCGTGGCGAGGCCACGGCTGTGTCGCCTGCTCCGCGTCCTGCAGTCAGTCCTCGAGCAGAACGTCTCGCGGAAGGTCATCGCTGACGTCAAAGGAGAGGTGCTGGGGCTCTCGCAACTGTCGGCGCGCGCACTCCACGCTCGTCGCTGGCATGTGGCCCGCGGCTCACCCGGCGCCCAACGCGGCCTCGGTCCTCGACCGGGAGGAGTTTCGGGCGCTCAGGCCAAACATGGAGCGGGATCTAAGAAGGGCGGTGCTGGTCATGTTGCGCGGCCTCCGCGGGGGACCCGGTGGGCCGCGCGACGTGTCGTGAGGGTCCCAGCGACTCGATGAAGCGCCACTGAACCGAGCCGAGTGCGCAGTGGACCTCGACGGCTTCCTCACCGCACTGTACGTGCTGGCGGACGACTGGTGGCGGGCGAAGCGCCGCGGCCGACAGCGGGGTGCGGGCCGACCGATGCTGTTGTCCGGTGCCGAGGTCCACACCCTGGCGATCCTCGCGCAGTGGCCGCGCTTCAGGAGCGAGCGCGACTTCTGGAGGTTCGCCGACGCGCACCTGCGCCCCTACTTCCCGAACCTGCTCTCCCAGAGCCAGCTCAACCGGCGTATCCGCGCCGTTGAGCCCGAACTGAGAGCGTTCCAGCGGGACCTGGCGGCGACGCTCGCCGATCAGTCGGCCGTCTACCACGTCCTGGACACGACCCTGACCCGGCGGTAGTGCGCGTGAGGGCATGCCGCAAGGGGCTGTTCGCCGGGCAGGCCGCCTTCGGCCGCAGCGTCTCCAAGACCGAGTGGGTGTACGGGTTCAAGGTGGCACTCTCGGTGAGTCCAGAAGGAGTGGTGACCGCCTTCGGGCTGGCCCCGGCCAACCGCGACGAACGTGCCGTTGGCGAGTTCCTGGTGGCCTCCGACGGCCACGACGCCTTTCTCGCGGACAAGGGGTTCTCGTCCGTGCAGTGGGAGAGGCACTGGAAGGCAACTCACGGAGCAGTGGTCGCCGCAACCCCCCAGAAGAGCGCCTGCCGGGCTTGGTCGGAGGGGGCGAGGCGATGGGCAGCCGGCAAGCGCCAGCTCATCGAGGGCGTGATCTGGCAGCTCAAGGACCAGTTCTCCCTGGGACGCCATCGGGCCAAGACGCTCGACGGCCTGCTGGCCCGCCTGGCGGCAAAGGTCGCCGCATACACCTGCGGGCAGGTGCTCAACGACCGGCTAGGACGTCCGCTACGCCATCTGGCGAGCCTTTTGGTTTGAGTAATTGCACAGCAAACGTCTTAGGTGTTGCTGCGGTTGCGACGCCTGCGCCTGCGCTTCTTGCCGCCGCCGGAGTTGCTGCTGTTGGAGGTGTTCCTGGCCCCCTTGCGGGCCGATCGGACCGCTCACCCGGCGAACTCGCGAACCGGCAGACCGCTCACCCCGACGACGACCCGAAACAGCGAGCCGGCCAACGCATCGGCATCGGGCTCGAGGCCTTCCCGCGACGTGGTGATGAACAGCTGGTCCAGGCAGGGGCCGCCGAACGTGCAGGCGGTGACCTTCCTCGCGGGCACCTCGACCACCTCTTCGAGCACGCCGTCCGGGGCGTAGCGCCGCACCGCGCCGCCGTCGTAGAGCGCCACCCAGACGCCGCCCTGCTCGTCGACCGTCAGGCCGTCTGGGTTCTCGGCTTCGGCGGAGAGGTCCACGAACGGGCGCCGGCCGGTCAGGCCGGATTCGCCGTCGTAGTCGAAGACGTCGATGCGGTGGGTCGCCGTGTCGTTGTAGTAGGCGAGGGACCCGTCCGGGCACCACTCGAGCCCGTTCGAGATAGTGACGCCTTCCAACACCACGCGCACGGAGCCGTCGGGATCCAGCCGGTACAGCGCGCCAGCGCCGGGCCGCTGATCGTACGCCATCGACCCGCAGTAGAAGCGGCCGTCGGGATCGCAGCCCCCCTCGTTCATCCGTACCGAGTCATCGGTCCACAACTCGCCCAGGTGCGTAAGCGTCCCGTCGGCGTCCTCCAGCGCGAAGCCCCGCTCGACGCCGATGACCGCTCCGCCCCGGCGGCGAGGTCGAACGGCGGCGGCGACGCCGCCGACGTGGCGCCGGTCGATGGCGCCGTCGGCCGTCAGGGACAGGACGTCACCGGCAAACATGTCCACCCAACGCAGGACACCCCAGCGCTCCGACCAGACCGGTCCCTCGCCGTGGAAAGCCACGGGATCGGTCACTTGTTCAGCCCGCACGATCGCGCCTCCTCGTCTACGGTCAACCCTGAACCGTCACCCGGTCATGTTAATCCACCACCCGGACATACGGGGTACTCCGGTCCTGCGAGACAGATCTCTGGATCGGCGAGTTCGGCGCGTGGCGCCCCTCGACGCCCACTTTTCGGCTCCTCCGTCTCGAAGATCCCTGTCCGTGCCTCGACCATAGGACCCAACCTCCCCGTAACCGCTTATCGGAATCTTACTCATATAATCTTGGTTGCCCTTGCCTAGCGCAACCCTCAGCTCCTCCTCTCGGCGCGAGAAAGGGAGGTCCTCGAACGGCATCGTTCCGGTTGCTTACGCGAGCGGTAGCAGCTCCCGTCCGTTTGCCGCCCGAGATTTTCATCCTCCGTCTTCGCAAGATGCGGGCGACACGGCCGCCCTGGCGTCCCCCGGAGCGGGGCTCACAGACGGCCCCGTTCCCGAGGTCGGCAGACCGCCCTTGGGCGGGAGCCGTAGCCGGCTCTAGTCACCAAAGCCCGCCACTACCGGCGCGGCGGGAGGGTCATATGGGAGGCCGCCAGCCACCTCTGTGTCCCCACTTCGGTGGCGGTACCCCCGTTTCTCGGAGGTACCCGTCCTCTTCGAAGTTTCCGCCGAGACGCTCGGGGGCGATCCTCGCGACCTGGGATGAGCCTACAAGGCGTAAAACGGGCGCCCTGGGCCGTTTTGGGGCCTCGGACGGACGGCGGAGCCCAAGGACGCCAGCGTTTCTCAGGAGCCGAACTACGGCGATCTACCGGGCGGGAGGGCGACGTGCTCGCCGTGTCGCCTTTCCGCCCGTACTCAAACGCGCCACAGGGTTGGGGGCGGCCCGCATTGCGCACTGCGGGCCGCCCCTGCTTTTCGAAGATCTTTCGTAGCCGTCAGGAGGTCACTCTGCACATTCTGCGCAGTGGGTCCCGATTCCGGCGCCCATTACCGAGCACCGGTACCGGGTTTGTGATATCTGTCATGTCAAACCTGCGACAGTCTTCACTACCGGGCCTTCCGGCGCATCTCTACACTCGTGGTTGCAATGATTTGTTGCTCAGTTCGTCGACACGACAAGGGGCGACCGAGCCAAACGAAAGGGGGAACGTGGAAGCCAAAACCATCGTGGTCACAGGGGCTACCTCGGGGATCGGCTTCTACACCGCACGGGATCTCCGGCCGTGACGGGCAGCGTGGACGCCAAGCCGTTCGGTCGCTGCGACAACAGGTGGGTGACGACCGGATGGGGTTCCTATCTGCGGACCATTCGACCGTTGGGGGGAACCAAGAGCTTGCAGAACGCGTCTTTGGGCAGGTGGACCGCCTACGTAGCTTAGTCAACAACGTCGGCGGATCCTACAACGACCGTTCTTTGACGGACGACGGTTACGAGGCGACGCTCGCGATGAACTTCATCGGGCCGTTCGCCCTGACGGAGGCCCTCTTGCCTGCATTGGTGAGCAGTGCGCCCGCGCGGATGGTCAACCTCGCTTCGGCGGCGCACGCCATGTGGAAAGGGGATCCACTCGAAGACGCCCAATCCCAGGAAGCCTACCTCGGCCTCCGGGCCTATGCGCGGACCAAGCTGCTCAACCTACTGTGGACGTTTGCGCTCGCCCGCCGTTTGGGGGACAGAGCGGTGTCTTAGCCAACGCATCCAACCCCGGAACGGCGTGGACCTCCCAGACGCGAGGAATCGCACCACACGGGAGGCCGGCCGTGCAACGATTTTTCTGGCCGGTTTTCCCCAGGATCCAACAACGCGGTTCCGCCGAAAAGGCTGTCCACTCCCCGGTCTTCCTTGTGAGCCCATCAGAGGTGGCGGGCGTCACGGGCGCGTACTACGAGAGCAACGCGAAGCCCAAGCGCCCACCCACACTCGCGCTTGACAATGATGAACAGGAACGCGCCTGGGACCTCGCAACGGCACTGGTTTCACGAGCGCCTACCGCTTCGGCCCCGAGAGGCGTCACCGGGGAACGAAGAGGGCCGAGGCTATGAAAGACGCAACCAAAGATCGGAAAAGACTCGTGACCATCGCGCATGCGGCGCCTTGTGAGGAGACCCGGCAATAACGGCTCAGGGAAGATGGAAGAACCCGTGAGCGTTGAGCGGTTCGCTTTTCGTTGCACTCCTTATGCGGGGGCTAATACTCGGCGGCGTGCTTTCGTCCACAACGCTTCCAACGCCCGGGGCGCCCCCGTCAGAGGTCGCACGGTACTACGCTGAGAATCAAACTGTGGTCCTGGCTGCGGGCTTGCTCCAGATCATCTCGTCCCTCGCGCTGCTAGTTTTTGCCTTCCGACTAAGCACCTTTGTGAGAAATGCGTTGGGCGAACGGGGCGCGCTGCTCGAACTTACTTCTGATGGGGGCCTATTAGCGGCGACCCTCCTGCTGACGTCCGCCCTCCTGGGTTTCGTGTTGGCACTGGCGGGGGGGAGGGGGTTGGATTTCGTGGGCGCCCTGCGCCAGGTTAACTTCCTAGCCGGGGGGACGCTCCACTTAGCCTCGCTCAGGCTGTTCGTGGGGGCGGCCTCGATCCGCCACCCGCGGGGCGAAGGCGCTGCCACGCTGGATCCCCTGGCTTGGTATCGTGGCCGCCGCGCTGGCGATACCGCCTCTTGCCTCACTGGCCTGGCTTCAGGCTACCTTTCTTGTTTCCGCTCGGCCGGTTGCTCTCCTTCGTCTGGTGTATCGCAGCGGGCATCGTGCTGGCGCGGGGCGGGCAGCACGATACCGTTGCCGGGGGTTGATCCCACTGCTTTCGCAACAAACGGGGCGAACGGCGGGTGCCCCTGCCGGTGTACGGGCCTTGCTCGTCGCGCACGTCGTCGTCTCCGGCGGATGGCTGGGCATCGCGTCCGCGATGTTCGTCCTCGGGCTCGCCGCCGCGACGTCGGACGCCCCCGCCGTCTGCAGGTCCCTCTACCTGCCCACGGAAGCGGCAAACGCCGGCTTTCCCCCGGCGGCTCGTTTATACTCGGCCTCCGCGCATCGTGCGGGCTGTCGTTGTCCCTGAGACCTCCTAGGAGGCCGGCCATTGTATCACCCCACCATCTCCTCCCCCGTTGCGCGGCGCGTGTGGGGCAGCCCGGACTGCGTCCTGCTGTTTTTCGCCGCAGGGGCGGCCGAGTTCGCGGCCATAAAGGCCGTGGACTGGCTGTTCTTCACGGGGAGGCTGCCTGATGACCCCGTCGAGCGGTTCTCAGGGACGGTGGGGTTCGCGCAAAGGGTGTTCTTCGGCAGCCCCGCCGAGGCGACAGCCGCCATCGGGGCCATACGCTGCGCCCACGAGCGCGTCGAGGCGGCGCGCGGGGCCCGGATCCCCCAGTGGGCCTACCGCGACGTCCTTTTCATGCTGATCGACCATGGCGAGAGGGCACACGCGGTGGTGTTCGGACCGATGACCGACGCGGAGCGTCGCTCCCACTTCGGGGGCGCGATCGCCCTAGGGCGGGCCATGCGCCTGGAGGGCCTGCCGGCCACCTACGCCGAGTACCAGGCCCAGCGCCGCCGGCAGCTCCTGGAGGACTTCGCCCGCACCCCCCTCACTGACGAACTCTTGCGGCGATACCGCCGGGCCCTGGGCCCGTGGCGCTTCCGGCTGCTGCGGGCGGTGCAGGCCAGCGTGTTGCCCGAGGAGCTCAGGCCGGTCCTCGGGCTCGAGCCGGACCCCGTAGTCGACGCGATGCTGCGGCGCTACCGCTTCCTGCCCGGCGGCGGCGACAAGCTCAGGCCCCTGCACGGCGCGCTGCTGCCGCCTGGTCTCGCCGAGGGGCTGCCCGAGGTGGAGCACGCGCCGAGCGCCCGTGTCTAGCGGCGGCCGACCGCGCGGCGAGGCGAGCCGAACGAGGCGCGCGGATGGCGCCTCACCGTTCAACCCCTCCGGGCCCAGCCGGACGCAACGTCGCTTCCATCCCCTCGACGATGCGATCTAGCTCTGCCCTCCTACGTCGTAACGCCTCCCTGGTCTCGGCGGGTACGTGAATAGAAGGCGTCACTCCCCTTCGCGGGCTTGCTTATCCCAGACCACACACAAGGGGACCGGA
>CADCUZ010000120.1 GCA_902806015.1 uncultured Rubrobacteraceae bacterium | reverse complement strand
AAGGTTACTCGAAACCCTTAACATCTTCGGGGTTAAGGCCAACTACATGTCCGAGTTTAGGAAGTAAAGTTCTCTATAACTTCGCTAAAGCCAATCCTGATAGACGGTAAGGAACCAATCCACCTATAATCACGGAAACAGGGATACCCCCGACCGAGCTAGTGTGGTAAGCACTTTATCGATGGAGGTCCGGCGGAGATTTGCTCCCGTGCACCACGCCGCTGATCGTTTTGGCGGCAGCAGCGCCGCGGCGGCCGAGCATGCTGGAGAGTCGCTTGCGCCGGAGAGGATGAGCAGTGTCTGACTACTTTACGGATAACGAGCCTGGCAGCCCTCCGGCGAAAGAAGTGCACTCGGTAGGTCGTGCGCTGGCCATCCTGGAGACGCTGACCCGCTCCGACTACGAGCTGGGCGTCAGCGAGATCGCCAATACCACGGATCTTGCGCTCGGGACGGTTCACCGGCTTTTGGCGACCCTAGCCTACCACGGCTACGCTCGCCAGAACGCCCAAACCCGCAGGTATGGACTGGGGGTGAAGCTCTTGAGCGTGGCCGCTGCCGCTCACGAGCGGATCGGCGCCATCGCCCGCCCGTACCTCACCCGGTTAATGCAGGCAAGCCAGGAGACCGCCAACATGGCTGTCCTCGAGAGCAACTCCACCCTATACATCGAGCAGGTGCCCCCTCCTCGCATGCTTAGGATCTTCACCGAGCCTGGTAACCGCACCCCTCTGCACACTGCGGGAACGGGGAAAGTGCTTTTGGCCTATCAACAGCCTAGCGTCATAGAGTCCATAATCGAAAGGACCGACCTTGCCCCCGCCACCCCCAACACGATAACGGACCCTACCGTGCTACTGAAGGTGCTGCAGCAGGTTCGGGATCAGGGCTACGCCATGGACATGGAAGAGCAGGAAGAGGGCGTCTGCTGCCTGGCCGCGCCCATCTTCACCCCCGACGGAAAGATACTGGCTGCCATGAGCGTCTCGGGGCCCGCGAATCGCCTGAGCCAGGCCCGCCTGCGCGAACTCGTGCCCCACATAAAAAGCATCGCCGCTGCGCTCAGTAGGACCATCAACTCCGTGGAGCTCTAGAGGGGCCTTGCACAATAAATAGCCGTTGGTAGCGAATATTTGTGCAACTAGAGATTCTGCACAAAAAATAGGCGGCGTCAGAAGGGAGTAAGAACGCCGCCCAATAATGAGATTACCCTACCGCGCCGGTAGGTACGCCACATTGCTCGGCGCAAACGAAGCGTCTACGCCCAAAGAGTGCGTCGCGTGGATCAGGACGCAGATGTTGTGCGCCAGAATCTTGCACAAAGCCTCGTTGACCTGCCCGGTGTCGCTCTTATAGCGTATCGAGTCTCCGAACTTGGCCTTGACCATCGAGAACACGGACTCGACGCTAGAGCGGCGGTGGTAGTGCTGCAAGAACTCTTCGCGGTTGAACATGAAATAGTGGTACATCCGAGCCCACGCCGAATCTTCGGCGGGCGGCAGGCTGCGGGTTTTTATGTGCAAGGCCCTCTAGAGGCTTAAAGTGCTTCTCGAGAACAGCAGAGCAATCTCTCTACCGAAGCTCCGTGATCTACCTCGAACTTCATAACCATACAGTCGTCGACCGGTCCTCTTCCAACACGGAGGGCAGCGCCTTCGTCTCGGACTGTCCCCAGCGCTCTCTCGAGAGATGTTTCGGTAGTCCGCTAACTTCTGGACAAAGTCGGAGCGCCGCAACTAAAGAATCCTCGTTTCACTTTCCACTGGATGAAATAGGCTCTTCACGAGTGTAACAGCAGTTATTATGGTGGTAGCGCTGCGGAAGGGGCGATAGCACGGAGACAAGTTGCGCGAGGCGCGGCCACACCATAGCGTGGAAAGAACGCCGGAGAGTAGGGAGAGGGGGTCGTAGATGAAGTTCTGCGCCAACGTTTCGATCCTGTTCAAGGAGGTTGCGCTGCTGGAGCGGTTCGGCAGGGCGCGGGAGGCGGGCTTCTCGGCGGTGGAGTTTTGGTGGCCGTCGGGCGAGGATTTGGGGGAGGTGGAGGCGGCGATCAAGGATGCGAGGTTGGAGGTAGCGCTCTTCAACTTCGACGCGGGGGATATGCCGGGGGGAGACCGGGGGCTCTTGAGCGATCCGGATCGCATGGCGCAGTTCCGGGAAAACGTGCCCATTGCGCTGGAACTGGCGGAGAGGTTGGGGTGCCGCAAGCTCAACGCGCTGGTGGGGCACAGGCTGGAGGGCATGGGCCGCGAGGAGCAGTTCGGGCTGGCGCGGGAGAACATCGGATGGGCGGCGGACCAGGCTGCAGGTCAGGGCGCCGAGGTCATGATCGAGGCCGTCAACACCTTTGAGAACGGACCCTATCTTCTGTACACCACCGAGGAGGCTGCGGAGTTCGTCGAGAGCGTAGGGAGAGAGAACGTCAGGCTGCAGTACGACTTCTACCACATGCAGCGGATGGAGGGGAACCTGGTGGCGAACCTGCGCAAGCACATAGGGGAGATCGGGCACGTGCAGGTCGCCGACTCGCCCGACCGGGGCGAGCCGGGGACCGGGGAGATCCACTACCCGTTCGTCCTCGCCGAGCTGGAGCGCCTCGGCTACGACGGGTACGTGGGCCTGGAGTACAACCCGACGACCGGGAGCACCGAGGAGAGCCTCGGTTGGCTCCCCAAGGAGCTGCGCGGCGAGGAGGTGGGCGCGAAGGCACTCAAGCTTTAGGAGGGAGGAGAACGATGGCTGAGAAGGTAGGTTTCGTAGGGCTCGGAGTCATGGGGCGGCCCATGGCCGGCAACCTCATAGGGGCGGGTTACGAGCTGGTGGTGCTCGACAGGAGCCGCGAGGCGGTGGACGAGCTCGCCGGTCGGGGAGCCGAGACGGCCGGGAGCCCGAAGGAGGTGGCCGAGGGGAGCGACGTCGTGATCACCATGCTCCCCGACTCGCCGCAGGTGAGGGAGGTCGTGTCCGGGGAGAACGGCGTCTTCGAGGGAGTCAAATATGGCTCGCTCGTCGTGGACATGAGCACCATCTCGCCGGTCGTGAGCCAGGAGCTGGCCCGGGGGGCCGAAGCGAAGGGTGTTGGCATCCTCGATGCGCCGGTCAGCGGGGGCGACGTCGGCGCTAAGGGCGGGACGCTCTCGATCATGGTCGGCGGGAGCGCGGAGGACTTCGAGCGGGCGAAGCCCATCTTCGAGGTCCTGGGCAAGACCGTCGTGCACGTCGGCGGCCCGGGCGCCGGGCAGGTCGTCAAGGCAGCTAACCAGATCGTGGTCGGCATTACCTACGAGGCGGTCTCCGAGGCTCTGGTCCTGGGCTCCAAGGCCGGGGTGGACCCGGCGAAGATACTGGACGTGCTCTTCGGGGGGCTGGCGGCGAACAGGATCATGGAGGTCCGGCGCGACAACTTCCTGAACCACGACTTCGCGCCGGGCTTCAGGATAGACCTGCACCACAAGGACCTGGGGATCGCGTTGGTCGCCGGCCGCGAGTACGGGGTGCCGTTGCCCGTGACGGCGCTCCTGGACCAGATGCTCCAGGCCTTGAGGCAGAAGGGGCAGGGCGGCAAGGACCACTCGGGCATACTCACGCACCTCGAGGACCTGGCGCAGCACGAGATCGGGAGCGCCGGCTAGGCCCTATTGGAGGAGCGGCCCCGGGCGAAAAGGGCCGTCCGGGGCCGGGCCGGTTCGGCCCGTCGAGCGGGGATATTCGGAAAGGAGCCATACATGGCCAGGATGGACGTGATGGACGCGGTGGTGAAGGTGATGGAGGACGAGGGCGTCGAGGTCGCCTTCGGGGTGCCGGGGGCGGCGATCCTACCGCTGTACAAGGCGATGAACAGGTCCGGGAAGATAAGGCACTACTCCGTACGGCACGAGGAGGGCGGGACGCACGCCGCCGACGGCTACACGCGGGCGACGGGGAAGATCGGGATCAACATCGGGACGAGCGGTCCCGCGGGGACGAACATGATCACGGGCCTCTACACCTGCATGGCGGACTCTATACCCCAGATCTGCATAACCGGCCAGGCGCCCACCACGGTCTTGCACAAGGAAGCGTTCCAGGCGGTGGACATCGTCGAGATCGCCCGTCCGGTGACCAAGTGGGCGGTGCAGGTCAAGGAGCCTTCCCAGCTGGTATGGACGTTCCGCGAGGCGTTCCGCATCGTCCAGGAGGGGCGCCGCGGCCCGGTCCTCATAGACCTGCCGCTCGACGTGCAGAAGTCGGGGCTGGAGGTCGACTTCGACCCGGAGCGCGGCGGACCGTTGCGGCACAGCGCCAAGCCCGAGTCTAGGCCGAGGGCCATCCGGCAGGCCATCGAGATGATCCTGGAGGCCGAGCGGCCCGTCCTGATGCCCGGCGGCGGGGTCATCATCGCCGAGGCCTCGGAAGAGCTGGTGGAGCTTGCGGAGTACCTGCAGGTGCCGGTGAGCCCGACCTACATGGGCAAGGGCGTGATCCCCGAGGACCACCCGCTCTACATGGGCATCGTGGGGCTGCAGACCCAGCAGCGCTACGCCAACGCCCTCTTCCTGGAGAGCGACCTGGTGGTCGGTATCGGCAACCGTTGGGCAGACCGGCACACCGGGGACCTGGAGACCTACCGCGGCAACCGCAAGTTCGTCCACGTGGACGTAGACCCCCGTCAGCTCGGGCGCGTCTTCCCTCCCGACCTCGCCGTCGTCTCCGACGCGAAGCTGGCGCTCGAGGCCATGCTGCAAACCGCCCGCGACATGACCAGCGCGCGCGAGCCGAACGAATGGGTGGAGCGGGTCGGTGAACTTCGCTCGACGCTGCTGCGCAAGATGGACTTCGACGACTCGCCTGTGAAGCCCCAGCGGGCATTCAAGGAGATGAACGAGTTCTTCGACGGGGACGAGATCATCGTCACCGCCATAGGGCTCTACCAGATCTTCTCCGGCCAGTTCCAGAAGACCTACAAGCCGCGCCACTACCTGTGCTGCGGCCAGGCCGGTCCTCTGGGCTGGGAGGTCCCGGCGTGCATGGGGGTGAAGCTGGGCAAGCCAGACAACCTCGTGGTAGGCGTCGTTGGAGACTACTCCTTCCAGTTCCTCATGGAAGAGGTGGCGGCCGCCGTGCAGTACAAGATCCCCTACGTGCTCGTCATGCTAAACAACGGCTACATGGGCCTCATAAGGCAGAGCGAGTTGCCCTACGACATGAACTACGCTGTGGACCTCGCCTACGAGGGGCCGGACAGCGAGTACGGCATAGACAACGTGAAGGTCATGGAGGCGATGGGCGCCTTGGGGCGCCGGGTGTGGCGGCCCGAGGAGATAGGGGACGCCCTCGCCTGGGCGGTCCAGGCGAGCAACGAGCGGCGGGTGCCGGCGCTCGTCGAGATCATGTGCGAGCGGGAGACCAACGCCGCGATGGGGCTCTCGATAGACAAGATCAACGAGTACGAGCCGATCCTCGACGGGACGAAGGAGCTGGCCGGGCAGATCGTCGGCGGCGTCCCTGAGAGGGATTAGTGATGTAGCGATCTTATGGAAGGAGACCTGAGACAGATTTTCGACGCAGGATTGGCGGCGGCCGACCCGAAGGCCGCCGTCCTCGGCTCCTTGAAGCTGGACGGCGGCCGCATCCTGGCCGGGGGCGAAAGCTTCGAGCCGGAAAGGGTCTTCGTCCTCTCCGCCGGCAAAGCCGCCTGCGCGATGGCTCGGGCGGCCGAGGAGCTGCTGGGAGATCGCATCTCCGGCGGCCTCGTCGTGACCAAAGAGGGGCACGAGGCCCCGCTCGAGTTCCTGGAGATCATCGTCGCCTCCCACCCCGCGCCCGACGAGCGCGGCGTCGAGGCGGCGCGGCGGGTAGTCGAACTCCTGGAAGGTTTGGGGGAAGGTGATCTGCTACTCGCGCTCATCAGCGGCGGGGCTTCGGCGCTGCTGGCGGACCCTGCGCCCCCGATAGAGCTCGAGGACCTCAAGCAGCTAACTCGGGCGCTGCTCCGAAGCGGGGCCACGATAGGCGAGATCAACGCCACCCGCAAGCACATCTCCACGCTCAAGGGCGGGGGTCTGGTGCGGTCGGTATCCCCGGCGCGGACCCTCGCCCTGCTCCTCTCCGACGTGGTGGGCGACGACGTATCCTCCATCGCCAGCGGCCTCACCGCACCGGACCCGACCACGCTCGACGGGGTTTGGAAGATCGTGGAGCGTTACGCCCTGGAGCTGCCGGGGAGCGTGCAAGAGCATCTGGGGAACGATCCCGAGACCCCGAAGCCGGAAGACCCGCTCTTCGAGCGGGTCTTCAACGTCCTCGTGGGCGGCAACCGTCCGACGGCGGAGGCGGCGGCGCGGAAGGCCCGGGAGCTTGGCTACGCGCCGCTCATACTCACCACCCACGTGACCGGCGACGCCCGGTGCGTGGCCGAGATGTACGCGGCGATCGTAAAGGAGGTACTGGACAGCGAGAACCCCGTCTCTCCCCCGTGCGCCCTGATCAGCGGCGGCGAGGCGACGGTGGTGGTGCGCGGGGACGGCATGGGAGGCCCTAGCCAGGAGTTCGCCCTCACCCTGGCCCTGGAGCTCGAAGGGGTCGGGGGCTGGGCCGCCTTCGCGGTGGACACCGACGGCAACGACGGCCCCACCGACGCCGCGGGTGGCCTGGTGGACGGGGAGACGGCGCGAAAGATCCGGGATGGAGGCGCCGAACCCGCCGAAGCGCTCGTGAACAACGACGCCTACCCCGCGCTCGAAGCGGGCGGCGCGCTGCTCGTCACCGGGCCGACCGGCACCAACGTTAACGACCTGCGCGTGGCGCTGATCGTCGGGGGCACGGATGGGTAAGGAGCGGCATTGTCTAGCCGCTCCGCCCGCGCTCTGCCGTGAGCGAGAGCGCGCCGCAGGTTGGCGTCGGGAGGTTCGTGGGCACCGCGTCCAAGCTGCTGGATGCGCGGAAGGGAGGCGTTTCGCTTGTGAAGTCGATCCATCTTTTTGGATCGCTGCCGGTGCTGGGGCACTTCGTTGGGATCTTTCTCGCCAACGAGGCCTAGCCTTACGTGCTCGGGATGCCGTTCGAGTAAGCAGTAAGCAAGGCAGATTCGACGTACGTACAAACCAGGAGAGATCGGAATGAAAGACTCGGCGACCACCGTCATGGAGCGGTGCGAGCTCCTGTCCAACATCAGCGAGGAGCCGGGCCTCATCCACCGGCCCTACGGTTCGCCATCGATGCGGTCGGTCAACGGCGTCGTGGAAGACTGGATGCGCATGGCCGGCATGACCACCATGCGCGACGAGATCGGCAACCTTATCGGCCGGTACGAGGGGACCGGCGACAAAACTCTGATCCTCGGCTCCCACCTCGACACGGTGCGCGACGCCGGCAAGTACGACGGCATCCTGGGCGTGATGGTCGCCCTGGCCTGCGTCCAGCAGCTGCACGACCGCGGAGAACGGCTGCCTTTTTCCATTGAGGTCGTCGGCTTCGCCGACGAGGAGGGACTGCGCTTCGGCACGACGTTCTTGGGCAGCTCGGCGTATGCCGGGGCCTTCGACAAGAAGCGTCTGAGCCTCCAGGACAAACAAGGCGTGACTCTCGCGGAGGCGGTCCGCGACTTCGGCGGCAATCCCGATGCCCTGGAGAACGAAGGGCGCGGGAGCGGGGACCTCATCGGCTACTGCGAGGTGCATATAGAGCAGGGGCCCGTGCTCGAGGAGCTGGATCTGCCGGTGGGGGTGGTCACGGGCATACAGGGGCAGAGCCGCATCAAGGCCAATTTCACGGGCAAGGCCGGGCACGCGGGCACGGTGCCCATGAAGAGCCGCAAGGATGCGCTGTGCGCCGCCTCCCAGTTCGTGCTGGAGGTGGAGACCGCCTGCAAGGTGCAACCGGGAGCCGTGGCGACGGTGGGCGAGATCAAGGCGCTCCCCGGGGCCATCAACGTCATCCCCGGGGAGGCCCGCCTCAGCGTGGACCTGCGCCACGGGGACGACGCGGTGCGCGAGAGGCTACGCGACCACTTCGAGCAGAGGGCGGAGGAGATAGCCCGCGCCCGCAGGTGCGGGCACGAGTGGCAGTTGCGGCAGGAGACCGCCGCGGTGCCCACGGACCCCGATCTCAGCGCGCTGCTCGGGAAGGCCGTCGAGGACGCGGGGATGACCGTGCACCGGCTGCCCAGCGGGGCGGGCCACGACGCGGCGCAGATGGCAGCGCTCACCCCTATCGCGTTGCTGTTCATGCGCTGCGAGGACGGGATAAGCCACAACCCCGCCGAGTCGGTCGCGAAAGAGGACGTGGCCGTCGCCATCGGAGTGATGGGGCGCTTCCTCGAGCTCATGGCGGAGTCACGCTCGACCTAGTAAAGGACCGAGGAGCATGCGGACACACGGAAGCATCGCTTAGCGGAGCACACAACCAGGGGAAAGGGAAAAGCGATGGCTACTGAAAAGATAGCCGAGCGGGACGTATCCGTTGACTACAGCGAGCGCCTCTACAACGAGGATCTCCGTCCGCTTAAAGACGACGAGCGCGGATGGACCACCTACAGCCTTTTCGCCACGTGGATGGCCGACGTGCACAGCATCGGCGGCTACACGTTTGCGGCGGGGCTGTTCTTCCTGGGATTGACCGGGTGGCAGGTGTTCCTCGCGCTGATGGTCGGCATAACGGCGGTCTACTTCCTAATGAACCTCATCAGCGTCGCGGGACAAAGGCAAGGCATTCCTTATCCGGTCCTCGCGCGGATCAGCTTCGGGGTTTTCGGGGCGAACCTTCCGGCTTTGATCCGGGCGGTCATAGCGACCTTCTGGTATGGCATCCAGACGTGGTTGGCCTCGGTGGCGGTGCTCATCCTCCTGCTCGAGATATTCCCAGGGCTCGAACCCCTGACCGAGAACTCGCTCCTGGGGCTCTCGACGCTTGGTTGGATCTGCTTCCTGCTGATGTGGTTCGCCCAGTTGCTCGTCCTGCGCCATGGCATGGACTCCATCCGCACCCTGGTGGACTGGTCGGGACCGGCGATATACGTCGCCATGTTCGTCCTTGCCGCCTGGATCTGGTACCAGGCCGGGTCCGACATGGACTTCAGCCTCGGCTCCCGTGACCTCTCGACCGGCCAGACGGTCTTTATCTTCTTTACGGCGGCTGCCTTGGTCGTGAACTACTTCTCCACGCTGATGCTCAACTTCTGCGACTTCTCGCGGTGGGCCCCCTCGGAGCGTATGGTACGTCGGGGCAACTTCTGGGGGCTCCCGGTCAACTTCATGCTGTTCTCCGCGGTCGTTGTGGTTACTACCGCGGGCTCTATAGCCGTCTACGGCGAGGCCATCACGGACCCGGTCGAGCTCGTCGCGGAGATCCCGAGCACCTTGGCCATAATAATAGGGGCCGTCACCTTTGCGCTCGCCACGATCGGGATCAACATCGTCGCGAACTTCGTCGGGCCTTCGTACGACTTCGCCAACGCGTTCCCCAAATACATAGACTTCAGACGCGGGGGCCTGATCACGGCCGTCCTCGCCGTCATGGTGATGCCGTGGTACATCTTCAACAGCCCCGTGGCCATAAACTACTTCCTGGGCGGCCTGGGAGCGTTGCTCGGCCCCATCTTCGGCGTCATCGTCGCGGACTACTACCTGATAAAGCGGGGACGGATCGAGGTCCACGCCCTCTTCCGGGAGGGAGCGACCGAGCCGTACTGGTACCAGCGAGGCTGGAACCCAGACGCCCTCTACGCCTTCGCGCCCGCGTCGATAATCGCGCTGATCATCGCGCTGGTTCCGTGGTTTAGCGACATCGCCCCGTTCTCCTGGTTTATCGGGGCCGGCATCGCAGCCCTACTGTACTGGTTCGTAGCCAAACGCCACAGGACGGTCGTCGTGCCCGAGCAGTCCGGCAACGGCGCGTCTCGAGAAGACGACGGTTTGCGATGAGTAGATATGACCTGATCCTGCGCGGCGGCACCGTCGTCCGAGCCGGAGGGGCGGAGGAGGCCGACCTCGCCGTCGCCGACGGAAGGATAGCTGCCGTAGGACCCGAGCTGGAGGTCACGGCCGGGGAGGAGATAGACGCCCGGGGCCTCCACGTCCTCCCCGGCGCCATCGACGCGCACGCGCACTTCAACGAGCCGGGGCGTACCCACTGGGAAGGCTTCGCCACGGGTACGCGGGCGCTCGCGGCTGGCGGCATGACCGCCTACGTAGAGATGCCCCTGAACGCCTACCCGCCCACCATCGACGCGGAGCGCTTCGACGAGAAGCGCGCTCTCGCCGAGACTTCCTCGCTCGTAGACGTCGCGTTCTACGGCGGGCTCGTCCCCGGCAACCTGGAACGCATGGACGAGTTGGCAGAACGCGGCGTGGCGGGCTTCAAGGCCTTCATGTCCACGACCGGCACCGTAGACTACGGGGCCGCCGACGACCTCACCCTCTACGAGGGGATGGCGAAGGCCGCCGAGCTCGGGCTGCCCGTGCTCGTGCACGCGGAGAACAAGGAGATAACGGACGAGCTGGCTCGTCGAAAGGTGGGCACGCTTCGCACGGCCATGCGCGACTACCTCGACTCGCGCCCCGTCGTCGCGGAGCTTGAGGCGATCGGGCGCGCGATCCTCTTCGCCGAGGAGACGGGCTGCTCGCTGCACGTGGTGCACGTAAGCACGGGCAGGGGCGTCGCCCTCGTGGCGGCGGCGCGCGAGCGGGGGGTGGACGTGACCTGCGAGACCTGCGCCCACTACCTCGTCCTCACCGAGGAGGACGCCGAAGCTTTAGGCGCAGTCGCCAAGTGCGCCCCGCCGCTACGTCCGCGAGAAGACCTTGAGTCTCTGTGGGGCCAACTTCTCGAGGGCAACGTCGAGTTCGTCACCTCGGACCACTCGCCGTGCCCGCCGGAGATGAAGGTCGGAGACGACCTCTTCCGCGCTTGGGGCGGCGTCTCGGGTTGCCAGTCCCTCCTGAACGTCATGCTGGACGAGGGACACCACGGGCGCGGGTTGCCGCTCGAGGAGGTCGCCGCGCTGCTCTCGGAGAAGGTGGCCGGGCGCTTCGGCTTCTCCGGGAAGGGCAGGATCGAGGTCGGGGCGGACGCCGACCTCGCCCTGGTGGCCCTCGACGAGATGTCCACCCTGCGCAGGCAGGACCTGTTCTACCGTCACAAGGTGAGCCCGTACGTCGGCCGCGCCTTCCAAGGCAAGATTGTCCGCACGGTCGTGCGCGGGACCACGGTCTTTCGGGACGGCAAGGTCGTTTCTGAGCCGGTCGGGAAGCTCGTCAAACCCGACCGGCGAACCGCCAAGGTGCCGTCCGGTCAGCAGACACAAGAAACCCAGACACGAGGAGCGTGAGTACGTGAGTGACGTGAAGATCACGGCCGGGCCGTACGAGTTTCTGGCGCGGTGGGAGAGGGAGAAGAGCCCGAAGACCTGCGAGGCGTTCGAGGGGCTGTTGCCGTACCGGCAGAAGATCATCCACGTCCGCTGGAGCGGCGAATCTTGCTGGATCCCGCTTGGGGACTACGCTCTCGGGGTGGGCTTCGAGGACGCCACGAGCGTGCCGCAGGCGGGGGAGATCCTGTTTTACCCGGGGGGCTACTCGGAGACGGAGATCCTCTTTCCCTACTCGGGCACGATCTTCGCGAGCAAGCTGGGCCAGTTGGCCGGCAACCACTTCCTGACGGTGGTCGAGGGCAAGGAGAACCTGCGCCCATTGGGCGAGATGACCCTGTGGGAGGGCGCCCAGGACATAGTCTTCGAGCGCGCTTAGACGCCTCGAAGATTCAGGGAAAGGAGAAGAGGGGTGTCGGAAGAGAGGGTAGAGGGAGCGGGGAGGGCCGGGCGCGGGACGCACCCGGTGGACGAGGTGTTGCCGCCGGGGCGGATGGCGGCCTTCGGGCTGCAGCACGTGATGACGATGTACGCGGGGATCATCGCGGTGCCCCTGATCGTTGCGACCGCGCTCGGCCTGCCTCCGGAGCAGCTCGTGTACATCATCAACGCCAGCTTCTTCATGTGCGGGGTGGCGACCCTGATACAGGCCGTCGGCTTCCCGGGGTTCGGGGCGAGGCTCCCGATAGTGCAGGGGACTACCTTCGCGGCGGTAACCCCGATGATCCTGATCGGCAGCGAGTACGGACTGCGGGGGATCTTCGGGTCGGTGATCGTGGCCGGGATCCTGACCGTCGTGGCGGCGCCGTTCTTCGGCCGGCTGTTGCGCTTCTTCCCGCCGATCGTGACCGGATCGATCATCACCATCATCGGGATCTCCCTGATGCCGGTGGCGATCCGCTGGTCCGCCGGCGGCGTCCCGGACGCACCCGACTTCACCGCCCCCGGCAACATCGGGCTGGCGTTCCTGACGCTGGTGATAATCCTCCTCATCACCCGGTTCGCCGGCGGCTTCTTCGGCGGCTTCTTTAGCAGGATCGCCATCCTGCTCGGGCTCATCGTCGGCACCATCATAGCGGCGGCCCTCGGGATGGCCGACTTCGGCAGCGTGGCAAACGCGGCGTGGGTCGGGATCACGGTGCCCTTCTTCTTCGGGGTGCCGACCTTCCAGATCATCCCGATAGTCTCCATGGCGCTGGTGATGCTCATCGTGATGGTGGAGACCACCGCCGACATCCTGGCCATCGGCGAGATCACGGAGAAGCGGCTCGGCCCGAACGAGGTCACCAAGGGCCTGCGGGCGGACGGCCTCTCGTCGGCCCTGGGCGGGCTCTTCAACTCCTTCCCCTTGACCGCCTTCGCCCAGAACGTCGGGCTCGTGCGGTTCACCGGCATCAGGAGCCGCTTCGTCGTGGCCGCGGCCGGGGTGATCCTGATCGTGCTCGGCCTCTTCCCCAAGCTGGCCGCGGTGGTCGCCTCGATCCCGCTGCCTGTCCTGGGTGGCGCGGGGCTGGTCTTGTTCGGCTCTGTCGCGGCCGCCGGCATCCAGACGCTCTCCAAGGTCGACCTCGCCGACAACCGCAACCTCATCATCATCGCCATCTCCATCGCCGTCGGCGTCATCCCCGCTACGTTGCCGGAGTTCTACGACGGGTTCCCCGAGGCCGTGCGCATCGTATTGGAGAGCGGTATCACGGCGGCCAGCATCGCCGCCATCGTCCTCAACGTCCTCTTCAACGTCCTGGGCGGCGGCAGGGCGGATGTGGGGGACCAGGAGGAGTACACGGGGGTGGTGGAGGAGAACCTCACCGTCATGCAGGCGAACGACATGAGCAAAGAAGAGTTCGTGGAGAGGTTCGCCCCCCTTTTCCAGGGTGGGCGCTGGGTCGCCGAAGCAGCCTACGAGAGGCGCCCCTTTTCCAGCATCCACGACCTGCGGCACGCGTTCCAGACCGCAGTGTTCGACGCCCCGCGAGAGCGCCAGCTGGAGCTCATTCGCTCCTACACCCCCCTCGGCAAGGGAACCGCAGGCGGAGACCTGCCGAGGCTCTCGGTGCGCGACCGGTCCGCGGTGGGCCTCGACAGGCTCACGTCCGAGGAGGAGGAGGCCTACAGGCGGATCAACGAGTCCTACGAGGAGAAGTTCGGCTTCCCGCTGGTCACCGCCATCAGGGAGCACACCAGGGACACCATTCTCGAAGACGCCGAGTCCCGGATGAGGCACTCCAGGGAGCAGGAGGTCATGGTCTCCCTCTTCGAGGTCGTCAAGATAGCCAACCTGCGCCTTGAGGACCTCATCGAGAAATCGTTGGTGGGCGCGGGGCACTGAACACGGGCCGAGACGGCGAGCGCCGGGACGAGAGCCCGACGGACAGGAGGAGGATGCCGGAGAAGATCACCATAGAACGGGTGAACGACCTGGACGAAGAGGAGTTCGTGGGGAGGTTCGGCTCGCTCTACGAGCACTCTCCCTGGGTGGCCGAGGCTGCCTGGCGCGGGCGCCCTTTCGGCGACCTCTCGGAGCTGCACGAAGCGTTCTTGCGGGCGGTGCGCGACGCGCCCCCCAAGCGCCGGCTGGCCCTCATCCGGGAGCACCCCGAGCTGGCAGGCAAGGCGGCGGTCGCGGGCGAGTTGACCCCCGAGTCCACGAGCGAGCAGACCTCGGCGGGGTTGAACAGGCTCACCCCCGAGGAGGTCGAAGAACTCACGAGGTTGAACGGGGCCTACAAGGAGAAGTTCGGCTTCCCGATGGTCGTGGCCGTCAGGGAGCACACCAAGGAGACGATCTTCGCGCAGGCCGAGGCCCGGCTGAAGCATTCGCGGTCGGAGGAGATCGAGACTGCGCTCGGGGAGATCGGCAAGATCGCCCACCTCAGGCTGCTAGACCTCGTTGAGCCGGAACCCGGCGAGGCGGCAGCTGGAGGCGGGACTCCCCGTGCGGGAGAAGCCTGAATGCCGTCGAACTGAAGGAGGTGGAGCTACCCACGCGGGAGAGGGAACCCGAACTGCTCTGTAGAATAGGCCATCGAAAGTGAAGAAGGAGGTAGATGGTGGCTGAAACGAAGGGGAAAGAAGCGGCCAGCGGGGAGATCGTCCTCGGCCAGAATAACTACGGCAAGTCCGAGAACCGCGTCTTCAAGGTCAAGCGCGACACGGAGCGGCACGAGATATGGGACCTGGACGTGCGCGTCGCGCTGGAGGGCGACTTCGAGGCCGCCCACGTCGAGGGCGACAACACCGGCCTGCTGGCCACCGACACCATGCGCAACACGGTCTACGCGCTGGCCAAGGACAAGCTCACGGGCTCGATCGAGGAGTTCGGTCTGGCGCTGGTGGACCACTTTCTCGAGGCCGGCCCGACCGTGACGAGCTGCTGGGTGGAGATCACCCAGTTCCTGTGGAGCCGGATCGAGGTGGACGGCCAACCCCACGAGCACTCCTTCGTCCGGAACCGCGGCCAGCGCAAGGCGAGGGTGTCGGGCGACGAGAGCGGCAACCGGCGGGTGGAAGCCGGGATCGGTGACGTCTACATACTGAAGACGACCAACGGGGGCTGGGAGGGTTTCCTCAGGGAGCGGTTCACGACCCTCCCGGACACAAACGACCGGATAGTCGCCACCATCGTCACCTCGAAGTGGATCTACAACACCACCGACGCCGACTTCGACCGCCTGTGGCAAGGCGTGATGGACCAGACCCTCGCTACCTTCACCGACCATTACAGCCCCTCGGTGCAGCACACCCTGTACCGCATGGGCAAGGCGGTGCTGGAGGAGTTCCCGGAGATAGAGAAGATCTGGTACTCGTTCCCCAACGTGCACCACATCATCTACAACCTGGAGCGTTTCGGGATCGAGAACGACAAGGAGATCTTCCACGCCACGCAAGACCCCTACGGCCAGATCGAGGGCTGGGTGGAGAGGAAGGGTTGACGTTGCGCCGGCACTTCGACACCGGACGGGGAGGGAGCCAATCTCCCTCCCCGAAAGGGACGAGAGCGACGATCCGGGGGGAGGAGCGCGCATGTCCGGCCTGACCACCCACGTGCTCGACACCGCCCGTGGCCGTCCCGCTGCCGGCATGCGGTTGGAGCTGGTTCGCCTCGACGAAAACGGCGAGCGCCAAGTCCTCAAGGAGGTGATCACCAACGGCGACGGCCGAACCGATGCCCCCCTGCTCGCCGGAGGGGAGCTTCGCCCGGGCATCTACGAGCTCGTCTTCGAGGTCGGCGAGTATTTTACGGGGCGGGATCTCCCGGACCCTCCCTTCCTCGGCTCGGTGCCGCTCCGCTTCGGCGTCTCTGACCCGGAGGCGCACTACCACGTGCCGCTGCTCGCCTCGCCCTGGTCCTACTCGACCTACCGGGGAAGTTGAGATGGAAGGAGGAAAAGAACGGCGAAGGAAAGTCGGGCGGAAGGGTTGGTTCGGATGGATCTCCATCTGGGGCGACTGGATGGGGCTCGACATGGAGAGGAGGTAAAAGATGGAATTTCTGCAACCCGCTACCTGGCGTGAAGCACTGGAGGCAAAGGCGGCACATCCCGGGGCCGTGCCCATCTCCGGCGGCACCGATGTCATGGTCGAGTTGAACTTCGACCATCGGAGGCCGGAGGTGGTGATGGACCTCACGCGGGTCCCGGAGATACAAGAGTGGGGGGAAGAAAACGGGAGTCTGCGCGTGGGGGCCGGCGTGACCTACGCCCGGATCATCACCGAGCTCGGGGAGAGGCTGCCGGGGCTCGCGATGGCGTCGAGGACGGTGGGGTCGCCCCAGATCCGGAACCGCGGCACCGTCGGCGGGAACCTGGGCACCTCGTCGCCGGCGGGGGACGGACTGCCGCCCCTGTACGCCTCGGACGCCGAGGTCGAGATCGCCTCGACCGACGGTACCCGCCGGGTCCCCGTGACGGAGTTCATCACCGGCCCTAAGAGGAACGTCTTAAGGCCCAACGAGATTATAGCGGCGTTTCATATCCCCAAAGCCGGGGGGCCGCAACAATACGCGAAGATCGGCACCAGGAACGCGATGGTGATCGCGGTCTGCTCCTTCGGGCTAGCACTCCACCCGGAGCAGAAGAAGGTAGGGGCCTGCGTGGGGTCTGCGGCGCCGACGCCCGTGCGGGCGAGGTACGCCGAAGGGTTCATCGAGGGCATCCTCGATGAGCGCGGCCTCTGGGAGTCGCGCGAACAGCTCGACGAGGCGGTGCTCGAGCGCTTCGGCGAGTCGGTGGAGATGGCGGCCCGCCCGATAACCGACGTGCGCGGGACCGCCGCCTACCGGGTCCACGCGGTGGGCGTGCTGGCGAGGCGGGCCCTCAAGTGGGCCTGGGACGAGTACAGGGGAGGGGGTAGCTGATGCGCATACAGTTCACGGCGAACGGGGAGGTGCTCGAGGCGGATGGCGTCTGGGAGGGCGAGAGCCTGCTGTACGTCCTACGCGAGCGCCTCGGGCTGCCCGGCTCCAAGAACGCCTGCGAGCAGGGCGAGTGCGGCTCGTGTTCGGTGTACCTGGACGGCACGCTCGTGTGCTCGTGCCTGGTCTTGGCCGGACAGGCCCAAGGACGCGAGATCGTGACGGTCGAGGGGCTGGCCGGGGACGGCGACCTCGACCTGGTGCAGGAGGCCTTCGTGGAGGCCGGCGGGGTGCAGTGCGGGTTCTGCACGCCCGGCTTCGTCGTGGCGACCCACGACCTGCTCATCCGGAACCCGCAGCCGAGCGACGCGGAGATAAGGGAGGCTCTGGCGGGGAACCTGTGCCGCTGCACCGGCTACGAGAAGATCCTGGACGCCGTCCGCCTCGCCGCCACCAGGACGGGCGCATGAGCGAAGCGCGACGCGCTCCACGCCTCGTGATCGAAAACTGCGCCATCGCCACCGTTGATGGCTCCGGGACGGAGCACGAGAGCGGCCACGTCGTCGTCGAGGGGAGCCGCATCGCCGCCGTCGGCGGCGGCCCCGCGCCGGAGGAGCACGCGAGCGGGGATGCCCGCCGGATAGACGGCAGCGGGTGCCTCGCCACCCCCGGCCTCGTCAACTGCCACCACCACCTGTACCAGTGGGCGACGCGCGGGCTGGCACAAGACGCGACCCTCTTCGAGTGGCTGACCGAGCTGTACCCCGTGTGGGCCTTCGTGGACGAGGAGATAGAGCACGCCGCCGCCCTCGCCGGGCTCGCCGCCCTGGCCGTCTCGGGCTGCTCGACCTCCATGGACCACCACTACGTGTTCCCGCGCGGGGTGGGGGACCTCCTGGAGGCGGAGATAGAGGCGGCGAGGAGCATCGGGGTCCGTTTCCACCCCACCCGTGGCTCGATGGACCTGGGCGAGTCCCGCGGCGGCCTGCCCCCCGACGAGGTCGTCGAGGACCGGGACGAAATATTGGCCGCCAGCGAAGAAGCCGTAGACAGGTTCCACGACCCCTCGCCGGACGCGATGCTCAGGATAGCCTTCGCCCCTTGCTCCCCCTTCTCGGTGACGCGCGAGCTGATGGCCGAGGCGGCGGAGCTGGCGCGCCGGCGGAACGTACGCCTGCACACGCACCTCGCCGAAACCAAGGACGAAGAGGAGTTCTGCCTGGAGCAGTACGGCGTCCGGCCCGTCGAGTACCTCGAGCAACTCGGCTGGCTCGGTGAGGACGTGTGGCTCGCGCACTGCATACATCTCGACGAGAACGAAATACGCCGTTTCGGGGAGACCGGGACCGGCGTCGCCCACTGTCCCTCGTCCAACGCCAGGCTCGGGGCGGGCATCGCGCCGGTCGTCGGGCTCGTGGACGCCGGGGCGCCGGTGGGCCTCGGCGTGGACGGCGCGGCCTCCAACGAGGCTGGGGAGCTCGCGCAGGAGGTGCGGCAGGCTTTGTTCTTCGCGCGTATGAGGGGCGGGCCGAAGGCGCTCACCGTCCGGGGAGCGCTGGAGCTCGGCACCATCCACGGTGCCCGGTGTTTGGGGCGGGAGGGCGAGATCGGTTCCCTCGAGCCGGGCAAGCTGGCCGACATCGCCCTCTGGCGCGTGGACGGCCTCGGGCACGCCGGGATCGAAGACCCGGTCGCCGCCCTCGTCCTCGGCCCAAGCCGCCCCGTCGAGCTGTTGCTGGTGAACGGCAGGCCCGTCGTGGAGGGCGGGGAGCTGAGGACGGCGGATGAGCGCGAGATCGCGCGCGAGATAAAGAAGGCGAGCCGGCGGCTCGCCCAGAGAGCGGAGGCCACCTTATGATAGAAGGACAGACGACCCCGACGACCCCGACCCGCGTGGGCCCCGAGCCGATGACCTTCGCGCCCGGTGGGATCGGCGAGAGCCAGCGCCGCCCCGACGGCGTGCCGAAGGTGACGGGCGAGTTCGAGTACTCCTCGGACCTGTGGCTTGACGGCATGCTGTGGGGCGCGACGCTGAGGAGCCCGCACCCCCGCGCCAACATCTGGTCCATAGACACCTCGGAGGCGCTCGCGATGCCGGGTGTCTATGCAGTCTTGACGCACGAGGACGTGCCTGGGCGCAAGGTCTACGGCATGGAGATTCCCGACCAGCCCGTGCTGGCGTGGGACACCATCCGCTACCAGGGCGAGCCCGTCGCGCTCGTCGCCGCCGACCACCCCGAGACCGCGCGCAGGGCGCTGGACAGGATCCGGGTGGAGTACGACGTCTTCGAACCCCTCACGGACGCCGAAGAAGCGATGGAAGAGACCGCCCCGAAGCTGCACCCCTCCGGCAACATCTTGCGCCACGTCCACGTCGTCCACGGCGACGCCGAAAACGCCGAGGCCGACGTGGTCGTCACGGGCGAGTACGAGATCGGGATGCAGGACCAGGCATTCCTGGGCCCCGAGTCGGGGATGGCGGTCCCCGACGGGGAGGGCGGCGTGGACCTCTACGTCTCGACGCAGTGGCTGCACGTCGACCAGGACCAGCTCTGCGAGAGCCTCGGGCTCCCGCCGGATATGGTGCGGCTCACGCTCTCGGGCGTGGGCGGGGCGTTCGGCGGGCGCGAGGACCTCTCGATACAGATCCACGCCTGCCTGCTCGCGCTGCACACGGGCCGCCCGGTGAAGATCGTGTACGACCGCACGGAGTCGTTTTTCGGACACGTGCACAGGCACCCCTGCACGATGCAATACGAGCACGGCGCCAACCGCGACGGCAAGCTAGTCTACGTCAAGGCGCGCGTCCTCTTCGACGGCGGCGCCTACGCCTCCAGCTCCACCGCCGTGTGCGGGAACGGGGCCCGCTTCGCCTGCGGCCCCTACGAGGTGCCGAACGCGCTCGTAGACAGCTACGTCGTCTACACCAACAACCCGCCGTGCGGGGCGATGCGCGGCTTCGGAGCCGTGCAGACCTGCTTCGCCCACGAGTCCCAGATGGACAAGCTGGCCGCGGCCCTGGACATGGACCCGGTGGAGCTCCGGCAGAAGAACGCCATGACCGAGGGCAGCGTGATGATCACCGGGCAGAAGGTCGAGGGACCAACACCGGTGGCCGAGCTCCTGGAGCGCATCAAGGCGATGCCGCTGCCCGAGGATGCTGGCGAGGGGCCGCGCGACCTGCGCGAGCTGCCGGGGGGCGTCTCCAACACCACCCACGGCGAGGGCGTCTGGAGGGGCGTCGGCTACGCGGTCGGCTTCAAGAACGTCGGCTTCGCGGAGGGATTCGACGACTACTCAACGGCGAGGGTGAGGCTCTCCGTCACCGACGAGGGGACGCTGGTCGAGGTGCACACGGCGGCGGCGGAGGTCGGGCAGGGGCTGGTGACCGTGCAAGCCCAGATTGCCCGCACCGAGCTGGGCGCCGAGCGCATCTCGATTCTCCCCGCGGACACGCGGGTGGGCTCCGGCGGTTCCACCTCCGCCTCGCGCCAGACCTACATGACCGGCGGCGCGGTGAAGCTGGCCTGCGAGGCCGTGCGCGAGCGCCTCTTCGAGAGGGTGCGCGAGGAGTTAGGGGAGGGGCCCGACGGGTTACGGATCGAGGGCGAGAACGTCGTCTCCGACGACAAGGTGGTAGTACCGTTGGCCGAGGTCTTGGGGACAGAAGGCATCGAGGAGACGGTGGTGCACCGGCACGTGGAGACGTTCCCGATGGACGAGAACGGGCAGGCGGACGCGGACGTGCAGTTCGCGTTCTCGGCGCACCGGGCGGTGGTGGACGTGGACACGGAGCTCGGGCTGGTGCGGGTGGTGGAGCTCGCGACGGCTCAGGACGTCGGCAAGGCGCTCAACCCGCAGGCGGTGGAGGGTCAGATCGAGGGCGGCACCGCCCAGGGCCTGGGGCTCGCCATCCTGGAGGAGATACAGGTCCGCGGCGGCAAGGTTCTCAACGCCTCCTTTACGGACTACCTGTTGCCGACGATCCTGGACATGCCGCCGGTGAAGATGGAGGTCCTGGAGCTAGCCGACCCGGGTGCGCCCTACGGGCTGCGCGGTATCGGGGAGCCGCCCAACATCTCTACGCCGCCCGCGGTGGTGGCGGCTTTGCGTTCCGCGACGGGGAAGGAGCTGCCGCGGATGCCGGTGCGCCCCGAGCAGATCGTGGGTATCTCCGAGGGGCCGCCGCGACGGCGCCCGCAACCCGGTAGCACCGGGTACTCAGCCATTGGCACCATGGAAGAAAGGAAACAGCAATAATGCCCGGACACAAACGAGCAGAGCTCAACATCGAGCTGAAGATCGTCCCGTCCCCGCGAGCCGAGATGGCCCCGCAGGCCCAGATCGAGGCGGGGAAACAAGCGGCGAACACCTCGGGGCTTGTGGCCCACGAGGCGGGCCCCGACGTCACGACGGCTCTGGCCGGCGGGCGCTCCGAGGTGATCGACGCCCTGCTGAAGGTGATTGACGCGTCCCTCGACGCCGGGGCGCACCGCCTGGAAGTGAAGGTCGAGGCGCAAGAAGACCCCGGGAAGTTCGGCGGGGCGGGCGGGAGACGGGGCTCCAGGTGACCCGGCTCTCGTATACCCGGCAGGAAGGATAGGAGATGGCTCAAGCAACGGTTGAAAGGCCGCATACTACCCATCCGGTGGATCAGGTTCCGCCGCCGGGGCGTCTGGCGGTCTACGGGTTCCAGCACGTGCTCGCGTTCTACGCGGGTGCGGTGATAGTCCCGATCCTGCTCGCGAGCGCCATCGGGCTCCCGAACGAGGACCTCGTCTACCTGATCAACGCCGACCTCTTCACCTGCGGCATCGCCTCCATCATCCAGGCGGTGGGCTTCTGGAAGGTCGGCGTCAGGCTCCCGCTCCTGCAGGGGGTCACCTTCACGGCGGTGGCGCCGATGATCGCCATCGGCCTTGCCAACGGCGGTGGGGTAGATGGGTTGCTCGCGATCTACGGCGCCGTGATCGTCGCGGGCATCTTTACGTTCCTGATCGCCCCGTACTTTTCCCGCCTGTTGCGCCTGTTCCCGCCGGTGGTGACCGGCACGGTCATAACCATCATCGGGGTCGCCCTGGTGCCGGTGGGCGTGCAGCAGGCGGGGGGCGGCGATCCGACCGCCCCCGACTTCGGGAGCCTTCAGAACATCGCGTTCGCGGGCGGCACCCTCCTGTTCATCCTGCTGATGCACCGGTTCTTCCGCGGTTTTTTGAGCACCATCGCCGTTCTCTTGAGCCTCATCGTCGGTACCGCCGTTGCCATCCCGTTCGGGTTGGTCAACTTCAGCGGGGTAGGCGAGGTCGGGTGGGTCGGCTTAATCACGCCCTTCCACTTCGGGCTGCCGACCTTCGGGGTCGCGGCGATAGTGTCCATGATAGTCGTGATGCTGATCACGATGGTGGAGACCACCGGCGACGTGTTCGCCACCGGCGAGATCGTCGACAAGCCCATCCGCCGCAACGACATCGCGAGGGCCATAAGGGCGGACGGGCTCGCGACGACGCTCGGCGGGATCCTAAACTCCTTCCCCTACACCTGCTTCGCCGAAAACGTCGGACTGGTGCGGTTGACCAACGTCAAGAGCCGCTGGGTCGTCGCGGTGGCGGGCGCGATCATGATCGTGCTCGGGCTCCTGCCCAAGATAGGCGCGGTGGTCGCCGCCATCCCTTCCGCCGTGCTCGGGGGCGCGGCGTTGATCCTCTTCGCGACCGTCGCGGTCATCGGGATCCAAACCCTTTCGAGGGTGGACTTCCACGACGAACGCAACGTCGTCATCATAGCCGTTAGCATCGCGCTGGCCCTCGTGCCGGTCGCGTTCCCGACCTTCTACCAGAACTTCCCGGACTGGGCGCAGATCATAGTGGGAAGCGGTATAACCATGGGCAGCCTCTCCGCCATCTTCCTGAACCTCGTCTTTAACGTCATCGGCTCGAGGCACGTCGGACAGGAGGCCGAGCCCGCGTGGGAGGTTCCGTCGGACAGGATGACCATAGAGCAGGTGAACAACCTGAGCAGGGAAGAGTTCGTGGAGAGGTTCGGGCGGCTGTTCCAGGGGCCGGACTGGGTCGCCGAAGCGGCCTACGAAGAGCGCCCCTTCGAGAGCGTCTACGAGCTGCGCCGCGCGTTCCAGGACGCCTTGTTCGACGCCCCGCCCGAGCGCCAGCTGGAGCTGATCCGGGTCTACCCGGACCTGGGCAGTCTGTCCAGCACAGACCAGGCCGCGGCGGACATCGGGATCTCGCCCGAGGAATACGAGGCTTTGACCCTGGCCGCCATCGGGGGCGTGCTCAGCCCGGAGTCGATCCGGGACCAGTCCGCGGCGGGCCTTGACCGGCTCTCGTCCCAGGAGTACGAGAACTTCCAGCGGCTGAACCGGGCATACAGGGAGAGATTCGGCTTCCCCTTGATCACCGCCGTCAGGGGGAACACCAAGGAGGCCGTCCTGTCCTACGGTATGGCCCGGCTGGAGAACGTCCCGGCGCAAGAGAAGGCGACCGCGCTGACCGAGATCGTCAAGATCGCGAACTTCCGCCTGCAAGATCTCGTCGAGGAGCCTCGCGAGGAGGCCACGGTGGGGAGCGAACGGTAAAGGGGCAGTTGGATCGCCACCTCGACCTCACGACCGAAACCCGGAGGCCGGCGGGCGCTGGTGCTCGCCGGTCTCGTCCTGGCCGCGCTGAACTTCCGTCCGGCGTTCGCCTCGGTCTCGCCGGTGCTGGAGACCGTCCGGCAGGACCTGGGCCTGAGCCGTGCTGGTGCCAGCTTGCTAACGACGATCCCAGTGTTGTGCATGGGCATCTTCGCCTTCGGCGCCGCCAGGATCGGTGACAGGGTGGGTTTGGAACGCGGGGTGCTGTGGACTATCGTGCTGATCGGGATCGCGACGGCCGGCCGCCTGGCGGGCGACGCCGCGGTCGTGCTCTTCGCCACCACGGTACTGGTCGGGATCGGCATCGCGGTCGGGCAGGCGTTGCTGCCGGCGGTGGTCAAGCGGTACTTTCCCGACCGCGCGGCGCTGGTGACGGGCCTCTACACCGTGGGCTTCAATGCCGGAGCGGCGGTTGCGGCCGGCGCCACGGTCGCGCTGGAGAGCGCGTTCGGCGGCTCCTGGCCGGCGGCACTCGCATTCTGGGCGCTCCTGGCCTTGCCCGCGGCGGCGGTCTGGTCGCTGGCCGCTCGCGGGAGTCCCGGAGGCGCGCGGCAAGGTGGGGTCACCCGTTCATCGCTACCCTGGGGGAGCCCCCTCGCCTGGTTCTTGGGCCTATTCTTTGCCGCCACGTCTTGCCTGTACTGGTCGGTTTTGACCTGGCTCGCGCCAATGTACCAGGACGAGGGTGTGAGCAAGGGGGAGGCGGGGTTCTTGCTGACGCTCTTCACGTTCGTGCAGATCTTCGCGGCGCTCGTCGTCCCGGTGCTCGCCGACCGATCGCGGGATCGCCGGCCGTGGCTCGCGCTCGTGCTCGTCATGAACGTCGCCGGGCTGGCCGCCATCGCCGCCGTACCGCTCGCGACCCCGTGGGGCTTTACGGCCCTGATCGGGTTCGGCATCGGCGGGCTCTTCCCGCTGGTTCTCACCCTCCCGCTCGACTACTCACCAAACCCCGACGCCGCAAACCGCCTCACCGCCATGATGCTGGGTATCGGCTACCTGATCTCCGCGCTCGGCCCACTCGTCATCGGCGCGCTGCGCGACGCAACCGGTAGCTACTGGGTGCCGTTCGCGGCGCTCGCCGCGCTCTGCCTCACCATGCTCGCGAGCGCGCTGCTGTTGCGGCCTCAAAGCCGGGCAGAACCCATGAGCACCGGCACACCCGGATCGCCATGATCACATCGGAAAGTCCTCCCGGAGACTTGACACGTAAATCGAGAAGCCATGCAGCCAATTAGATGGAATAGTTTAATCATTAACTCGTGGCCCGAGGAGATCGAGACCACGCTCTCGGAGATCGCCAAGATCGCCTATCTCGGGCTGCTAGACCTCGTAGAACCTGACGAAAAAGACGAGCGCCGAAGGGCGCCAGGGAGGTGAACGCTATGAGCTTTCCTCGAGTGACTCTGGAGCTTCCCGGTTGGGTCGAGGAGCTTATCCCCGACCCCGACCGCGAATATCCGACGGAAGAGGACCGCATGCGCCTCGTGGTCGAGCTCTCGCGGCTGAACGTGGAGCGCGGGACGGGAGGGCCGTTCGGAGCGGCGATTTTCGAGCAGGAGACCGGCAGGCTGCTCGCCCCCGGCATGAACCTGGTCGTCCCGTCGAGTTGCTCGGTGGCCCACGCGGAGATGGTGGCGATCATGGTCGCCCAGCAGGTCGTTAAGGACTTCGACCTCGGCGGGGGGGGGAAGCCGGCTTACGAGCTTTTCGCCAGCACCGAGCCGTGCGCGATGTGCTTCGGCGCGACCCCCTGGTCCGGGGTGAGGAGGCTGGTGTGTGGAGCGCGCGACGAGGACGCGAGGGTGGTGGGCTTCGACGAGGGGGCGAAGCTGCCGGACTGGCCCGCCGCCCTCGAGGAGCGCGGCATCTCCGTCGAGAGGGACGTGCTGCGCGAGGAGGCGGCGGCGGTCTTAAAGCACTACGCCGAGTCCGGAGGCGAGATCTACAACGCCCGCCAGGGCGACTAGCGGGGATCGTCAAGCAAGGAGGAGGTAGATGATGGCGGAGACGGCAACCGAAGGGAAGATCGTGCTGGGACAGAACAACTACGGCAAGTTCCGACGTGAGAAGCGTCCGCTTCTCACGTCGATGAATGCCAACGAGGACGGCAGGACGAGCCACTCATAAGGCAGGGAGGGTTTGAGCGCGGGCTGTACGAGATCGTCTTCCACGTCGGCGAGTACCTGGGTGAAAGCGGGGATGGCCGACCCGCCCTTCCTGGACCGGGTGCCAATCCGGTTTGGCATCGCTGATCCACAGGCGCACTACCACGTCCCACTTTTGTCTCTTCCTGGTCCTACAGCACCTACCGGGGTAGCCGAGGGCGGGATGAAGCCAGCCACCACCGTACTGGGATGAGGCGAGGTCGGCAACCTCATTGGCTGCTACGGCGGGGAGCCGGGACGGAGGAACCCCGGCTCCCAACTCAACGCCGGACGCGGTGGAGTACATTGGCCTGCAAATCTTGAGAGCGAAAGGGGTCGTCATGACGAATGCGTCTGAACAGGGACAGCAGCTCCCCGACGTCGAGTTCACCACCGAAAACGGAGCAACGCTCACCACCCGCGATCTGAAGAGGCAGGAGACCGTCCTCTACTTCTACCCCAAGGACGACTCTCCCGGATGCACGAAGAAGGAGGCCTGCGCCTTCCGCGACCGCATGGCCGACTACGAGGATGCGGGCATCTGGGTCTACGGCGTCTCGCTCGACTCCCCCGAGTTGCACCGCCGCTTCCGGGAGAAGCACAACCTCAACTTCCCGCTCCTCACCGACGAAGGAGGCCGCGCGGCGGAGGCGTTGGGGGTGCTGCGCGAAAACCGGGAGGTGGCGAACCGGGCCACCTTCCTGCTCGACCCCGACGGCAAGATAGTCAAGGCCTACCCGGAGGTCTCGCCCGAGACGCACGCCGACGAGATCCTCGAGGATGCGAAGAAGCTGTGAAAGGAGCGCCTCGCTGGTAGGCCTCGGTAAAGAAACCGGGTCTCTACGCCAGCGACGGGGTTGAGTCCAGACGGCGAACTCGTCCGGCCCGGAAGTGGCGCAGCGCTACGAACCGGGCAAGGAGGCTGCGTCAAAGGCTACGGGAAAGGGGTAAGAGCGCATGAGCGACCTGCGGGTAACCGCCGCGCCAGAAGAGTCCGCGGCCCGTTGGGAGAGGGAAGCAGTTCGTGACGGACGAGGTCGCGGATAAGGCGCCCGCCCCGCGCGGGGCTAGGGTCCAGTCGCTCGAGAGGACTCTGGACATCCTCGAGCTACTGGGCCGTTCGGAGAACGAGCTGGGTATAACCGAGATCGCGTCGGCGGTTGGCCTCGCGAAGGGCAGGGTGCACCGGCTGCTCTCCACGCTGACCCGCCGCGGCTGCGCCCGCCAGAACCCCCTAACCCGCAAGTACGGGCTCGACCTCAAGGCGATCACGCTGGCCTCCTCCACCTGGGAGAGCTCCGGGCCGCTGGCCCGGCCCTTCCTCGAGCAGCTCATGGAGGTCAGCCAAGAGTCCTCCAACCTCGCTAGGTTACACGAGAACTCGGTTGTGTGCATCGAGCAGGTGCCGGCCCCGCACATGGTCCGGATGTTCACCGAGCCCGGCAACCGCGTCCTCCCGCACGCCACGGGCACCGGCAAGGTGGGTTGAAATCTCCGGCTGCCAGTCCCTGCTGAATGTGACCCTCGACGAGGGTCACCATGAGCGTAGGCTTCCGCTGGGGCGGGTCGCCGCGCTCACCTCGGGGAACGTGGCGGATCGCT
>CADCUZ010000119.1 GCA_902806015.1 uncultured Rubrobacteraceae bacterium | reverse complement strand
GCCACGCGGAGGTCCGGACCTTTGTAGTGCAGACGGACGGGGGGCGCGATACGTTCGCGGACTTCGGGCGCCTGCGGTGCTCCTACCCCTACGTCCTCATGCTCCCCCAAGCGCGCTTTTTGGAGTTCGTGAGCCGGGAGGCGCGGCGTTACCCGGGCTTCGAGCTGGTGATGGGTGCCAAGGTGCACGAGCTACTCGAAGAGAGCGGCGCCGTCCGGGGCGTGCGCTACCGCGGCCCCGGCGGCCCGGGGGAGGTGCGGGCCGACCTTACCGTCGGAACCGACGGGCGCTTTTCTAAGGTCCGGCGCCTCTCCGGGCTGCCGGCCCGCCCGGGCCGCTCGCCGATGGACGTCTTGTGGTTCAACCTCCCCCGAAAGGAGGGCGACCCCGAGGGGGCGGGCGCGACCTTCCGCTGCGGACCAGGGAGGCTGCTCGTCCTTATGGACCACTTCGACTACTGGCAGGTAGGCTTTATCGTCGAGAAAGGCTCCTACAGGCGGGTGAAGGAGGCAGGTCTCCCGGCGCTTCAGGAGTCGGTGGCCGCCCTCGCCCCCGAGTTCGCCGGGCGGGTGGGGCGCCTGCCGGGGTGGGAGGAGGTCGCGCTGCTCAGCGTCGAGTCGGACATGCTGCGGCGGTGGAGCCGCCCGGGGCTGCTCCTGCTCGGCGACGCGGCCCACGTCGTCTCGCCGGTAGGCGGGGTCGGTATAAACCTCGCGATCCAGGACGCCGTGGCGGCGGCGAACGCGCTCGCCGGTCCACTCAAGGCCGGGAGGTTGGAGGGCAAGCATTTGCGGGCCGTGCAGCGGGGTCGGGAGTGGCCCGTGCGGGTGGTCCAGGCGGCCCAGGACGCAGCCCAGCGGTGGGTAGTGGCCGGCGTGTTGAGCGCGGATGGGCCCTACGAGCTGCCTCTGGCCGTGCGCCTTGGGCTCAAGACGCCCGTGTTGCGGGACGTCCCCACGCGCCTGATCGCGCTCGGCGCCCGCCAGGTTCGCCCCAAGACGCGGTAGGATGTGGGACGGGCAGGGCGGTCGGGTAGACAACTCCGGGAGGAGCGTTTGGAGTTTTTTGAGGTCGTGAAGCGGCGCAGGACGACGAACGGGCCGTTTCTGCCGGACCCCGTGAGCGAGGAGCACCAGCGCCTGCTGGTCGAGGTGGCGGCGATGGCGCCGTCGCACTTCAACAGCCAGCCCTGGCGCTTCGTGCTGGCCGACGACCGAGCCGTCATCGAGGACGTCGCCCGGATCAGCGGCGAGTCCATGCTCCGCCTCATGGAGGAGGGGAGCTTCTGGAAGCGCTACCGGCCCTACTTCCGCTTCTCCGCCGAGGAGATGGAGCGCAGGCGGGACGGTATCCACATCGACAAGCTCCCGGCGGTGGTGCGGCCTTTCCGGCGCCAGATCTTCAGCAACACCGGCCAGGCGGTGATGAACCGGCTCGGGGTGCCGAAGACCCTCGCCGAGGACAACCGGAGGCTGGTAGCCGGCTCCCCCCTGCTCCTCGCGGTGCTCCTGGACAAGACGGAGTACCGTCCCGGGGAGCTCTCGGGGTTCTACTCGGTCTTCGGGATGGGCGCCGCCGTCGAGAACGTCTGGCTCGCCACCACAGAGCTCGGCATGGGCATCCAGTTCGTCTCCACGCCAATGGAGGTGCCCGAGAAGTGGGAGGAGATAAAGCGGCTCTTATCGGTCCCCGACGACCTGGAGCTGATGGCGGTCTACCGGCTGGGCTACGTCCCAGAAGGGCGCCGGCGCCCGACGATAGACTGGTCGAGCACGGAGCGCAAACGCCCCTCGCAGTATGTGTTCCGCAATACGTGCGAGACGCCGGTGGCTGATACCCTTGGAGATAGCGGCACCTAGATGCGGCCACACGTCTAGTAGGAGCTTCGAGACCCGCATGCACCAGGCCAACCCGAGCATCCTCTCCGTAGCGACGGCGACGCCGCCGCACAGGATCTCTCAGCCGGTCGCCAAGGACTTTGCGCGGGCTATGTTCGCCGATGTGTACAAGGACATAGACCGCCTCCTGCCCATCTTCGACCATTCCGGGGTGGAGCACCGCAACTTCTGCGTCCCGCCCGAGTGGTTCTACCAGGACCACTCCTTCTCCGAAAAAAACGACCTCTACGTCGGGAGCGCGCTGGAGCTCTCCGAGAAGGCCGCGCGGCGCGCCCTGGACAAGGCGGGGGCGGATCCCGCGGACGTCGGCGCGATCTTTTTCGTCTCGACCACGGGCCTCTCCATTCCCTCCATAGACTCCTTTCTCCTCCGGAGGCTCGGCCTCTCGGAGCACACGAGGCGGGTGCCGGTCTTCGGGCTCGGGTGCGCGGCCGGGGCCTCCGGGCTCGGGCTCGCGGCGCACTACGCCCGCGCCTGCCGCCCGGGAGAGCTGGTCCTGCTCGTCGCGGTCGAGCTCTGCGGCCTCACCTTCCAGAAGGGAGACCGCTCAAAGGCGAACCTGGTCTCCACGGCCCTCTTCGCCGACGGGGCGGCGGCGGTCGTGCTGGGCCGGGACGCCGGCGGGGGGCGAGCCGTGGGGCCTGAGTTGCTCGGCAACCACACCACCACCTGGCCCGGCACGGAGGACGTGATGGGCTTCGACGTGGGCGAGCACGGCCTGAAGGTCTTGCTCTCGCGCAGCGTCCCTTCGGTGGTCTACGAGCGGATGCCGGAGAACCTGCGCCTGGCGCTCGGTTCCGTGGGCCTCTCGTTGGACGACATCCGGCACCCCGTCATCCACCCCGGCGGCGCGAAGGTGCTGGACGCCTTCGAGGAGGTCCTTGGCCTGGAGCCCGGCGGCCTGGACCTCTCCCGCGAGGTCCTACGCGAGCACGGGAACATGTCGAGCGTGACGGTGCTCTTCATCCTGGAGCGCTTCCTTGCCGGCGGCGACGACGCCCCCGGGGAGCACGGGGTGCTCTCGGCGATGGGACCCGGCTTCTCCGCGGAGCACGTGTTTTTTAGGTGCTAGGCCGCGGGTTTCGGGCTTCGGGTGGCGGTCGTCGGGCCCACGTCTGTGGCGGGGGGCGTCCCTGAAGGCCGGGCTGCTCATCGTGGCGGTGGTGCTCGTGGCCCTGCAGCGCCTGCTGGAGCTCCGGCACTCGCGGCGCAACGAGCGCCGGCTGCGCAGCCGCGGCGCCGTGGAGCGGGGGAGGCGCCACTACCCGGCGATGGTCGCCGTCCACGCCTTGTGGCTCGCCTCCACGCTCGTCGAGGGGCTCCTGCGCGGGCCGGAGCCGCCGGCGTGGTGGCCCGCGCCGCTCGCGCTGTTCCTGCTCGTCCAGCCGTTGCGGTACTGGGCCATCTCTTCCCTTGGCGAAAACTGGAACGTGCGCATACTCGTGGTGCCGGGCGGGAGGCTCGTCAGGAGCGGCCCGTACCGCCTTTTTTCGCATCCCAACTACGTGGTCGTCGCCGCAGAAGTCCTCACGCTGCCCCTGATCTTCGGCGCCTGGACGACGGCCCTGGCGTTCTCGATCTTCAACACCGCCTTCTTCTGCGTGCGCATCCGCGCCGAAAACCGGGCGCTCCGGGAGCTCGCAGGCTAAGATAGGCTTGGCTGGCGGCTTCTTGCCGATGCCCAAGGCCTGAACCTGAAGTGCTCAAACTCCGGAGGCGCCCATGTTGGATCTCAAGTTTATCCGCGAGAACGCGAATGCCGTCCAGGAGAACTGCAAAAACCGCGGCGTGGAGGCGGACGTCGGGTTGGTCGTGGGGATCGCGGACCGTCGCTCGTCGCTTATCCAGGAGCTCAACGAGCTCAAGCAGCGGCAGAACGAGACGGCGAAGAGCATCGGCAAAGAGCGCGACGCGGAGAAGCGCGAGAGACTCATCTCAGGTTCGCGCGATATAAAGGCCCGGATACCGGACAAAGAGGCGGAGCTCCACGAGGTAGAGCGGCGGCTGCGCGAGGAGCAGCTCAAGATCCCGAACATGACCCACCCAGACTCGCCCATCGGCCGGGACGACTCCGAGAACGTCGAGATCCGGCGCTCCGGCACCATCCCCGACTTCCCCTTCGAGCCCAAAGACCACCTCCAACTCGGGGAATCGCTCGGCATCATAGACTTCGAAGCCGGCGCGAAGACCACAGGCAGCAAGTTCTACTTTCTCCGAGGAGACGCCGTTTTGCTGGAGCTTGGCCTGACCCGTTACGCGCTCGACCTGCTCGCCGGCTACGGGTACGAGCCCACGATAACGCCGGACCTGGCGCGGGACGAGGCGCTGGTCGGGACGGGCTTTATCCCGCGGGGGCCCGAGACCCAGATCTACTCCGTCGAGGACTCCGACCTCTCGATGGTCGCGACCGCCGAGATCCCGCTCGCCGGGCAACTCACCGACGAGATCGTGGACGAAGACCGCCTCCCCCTGCGTTTCGCCGGCCTCTCCCACTGCTTCCGCACCGAAGCCGGCTCCCACGGGCGCGCCAGCCGCGGGCTCTACCGGGTTCACCAGTTCACCAAAGTCGAGATGTTCGCCTTCACCAGGCCGGAGGACTCCGAAGCCGTCCACGAGGAGATGGTCGAGATAGAGGAGAGGACCTTCCAGGGCTTAGGCCTCCCTTACCGCGTCGTCGACATCTGCACCGGCGACCTCGGCGGCGCCGCCTACCGCAAGTACGACCTCGAAGCCTGGATGCCCGGCCGCGACGACTTCGGCGAGGTTACCAGCACCTCCAACACCACGGACTACCAGGCCCGTCGCCTCCGCATCCGCTACCGTAAGGACGGCGCACGGCCTCAGTTCCTCCACACCTTAAACGGTACCGCCCTCGCCATGAGCCGAGCGCTCATCGCCCTTCTGGAGGTCTACCAGCAGGAGGACGGCTCCGTGAAGCTCCCCGAGGCGCTGGTTCCCTACGTGGGTAAGGAGAGACTGGAACCCGCCGGGTAACTTTCGGAGGCTATACTCTCCTCTCGTTCGCGTTTGCATCAGGAGAGGAGCGGTCGCGTGGCCGAGGCGGTCGAGAAGCTTACGAGAAAGGGCGAGGACCCGAGCAAGTGGTACTTGCAGTTGGTCCGCATGGCGAAGCTGGCCGACTACGGGCCGGTGCGGGGGACTTTTGCCATACGGCCCTACGGGTTCGAGATCTGGGAGCGCGTCCAGCGCGACCTCGACGACCGTTTCAAGGCGACCGGCCACAAGAACGCGTATTTCCCGCTCCTTATTCCCGAGAGCTACCTGAAAAAAGAGGCCGAGCACGTCGAGGGTTTCGACCCGGAGCTCGCGTGGGTCACGATAGGCGGGCGCGAGGAGCTCGAGGAGCGGCTCGCCATCAGGCCCACCTCCGAGAGCATCATCTGCGACTTCTACAAGAACTGGATCCAGAGCTACAGGGACCTACCGCTGCTCATAAACCAGTGGTGCAACGTCGTGCGCTGGGAGAAGGTGACGCGGCCCTTCCTGCGCACGGCGGAGTTTCTCTGGCAGGAGGGCCACACGGTCCACGCCACGGCCGAAGAGGCCCGCGAGGAGACCCTGCGGATGCTCAACGTCTACCAGGACTGCTTCCACGAGGCGATGTCGATACCCGTGCTGACCGGTGCCAAGAGCCCCTCCGAGCGCTTCGCCGGCGCCGTCGAGACATTCACGTGCGAGGCCCTGATGGGGGACGGGCGGGCGTTGCAGGCGGCGACGAGCCACGACCTCGGGCAGAACTTTGCGAGGGCCTTCGACATCTCGTTCCTCGACGAGCAGCAAAAGCGGGTCCACCCGTACCAAACCTCGTGGGGGTTCTCGACGCGGACCATCGGCGGGCTCATCCTGGTGCACGGCGACGACCGGGGGCTCAAGCTGCCGCCCCGGATAGCGCCGACTCAGGCGGTCGTCGTCCCCATCTGGCGCGGCAACAACAAGGGCGAGGTGCGCCGCGTGGCCCAGGCGCTCTACTCCGAGCTAAAGGACGCCGGGCTTCGGATGGAGGTGGACCTCGACGAGGAGCACTCGCCGGGGTGGAAGTTCAACGAGCACGAGCTCAGGGGTGTCCCGGTTCGCGTGGAGCTCGGGCCGAAGGACATCGAGAAGGGGCAGGCCGTGCTCGTGCGCCGGGACACGCAGGAGAAGGAGTTCGTCGACCGGAAGGACTTGCCCGGGCGCCTTCGGGACCTTATGGGTGAGATCCAGGAGAACATGCTTCGCCAGGCCGCGGCGTTTCGGCACGAAAACACGCGGCAGGCGGAAACCTACGACGAGTTCCGGGAGATCATCGCCGAAGAGCGCGGCTTCGTCGTGGCGCCGTGGGATGGCGCTGAGGAGACGGAGCAGAAGATCAAGGAGGATACCAAGGCGACCATCCGCCTCTTGCCCTTCGAGCGCCAGGAGGGGGAGGACCTCGTCTCCGGCAGGCCCGGTAAGACCGCGATTTTCGCCCGCGCCTACTAGAAAGAGAAGGCCCCCTCCGGAGAAGGATTCCTCCGCGCCGGACTTTGGCTGTCCGGCCCGAGACGGTTAGCATTCGCCCGCTTTGCAACAAGACGTTCGTGTGGCGGGTGCCGCATCCGAAGGTGGCTCCGCGGGAACATCGAGAGAGACGGCCCGTCTATCCCATCGCTTGTGTGTTCCTCGTCGGCGTCGCCGCCGCGGCCGGGATGCTGCCGCCGCGGCCGGGATGCTCGTGGCGGGTCATTGCGCGGCGGCGGATGCGCAGGCGTACTCTGCCTACTCCGACCCGGGCAAGACCGCGCTCTCTTTCGCGCTCTCCAAAGGGCAGAACGTGGCCGAGCTTCAGCGGGAGTTCGGCTTGGCCGACGAGGAAGTGGGCAGTATCCTAGCCGCCATTAACGAAGAGAATGGGAAGCTCGCGCGGGAGTTCACGCAGAGCGGGAAGATCGTCGCTTCCAACAAATCCCTCTCGGACGCCAAGATCTTATAAAAGATAGCCGCCTCCGATTACGACGAGACCAAAGACGACGTGGAGGCGCTACTGCCCGAAGGCAACGAACGGGAGCTCGAGGTCTGGGTAAACGCGCGGTGGCGTCAGGAGGTCGAGGCCGTGCGGACGAAAGCTCCGCGCGCCTGATCGAGACGACGGGCGCAGGGTCGAGTGCAGGGTGTTCGCCACGCAATACATCGGGTACGCTCGGTACGAGGTCGCCCTGCCCCATCGGGGGCTCAAATTCGGGTCGCGGCCCCCGGTGAGCA
>CADCUZ010000118.1 GCA_902806015.1 uncultured Rubrobacteraceae bacterium | reverse complement strand
AAGGAGGAGAACCTCCGCCGCTACGAGCACCCGAAAGAGAAGCTCTCCCACTACTCCAAGCGCACGGTGGACATCGAGTACAACTACCCGTTCGCCGGCTGGTCCGAGCTCGAAGGCGTCGCCAACCGTACGGACTACGACCTCAAACAGCACGCCGCCCACTCCGGCGAGAACCTGGAGTACATAGACCAGACTACCAACAACCGCTACTACCCCTACGTCATAGAGCCCGCCGTGGGTCCCGACAGGATCATGCTCGCCTTCCTCATGGACGCGTACACGGAAGAAAGGGTCAACGGCGAGGAGCGCACCGTCCTCAAGCTCCACCCCCGCATCGCCCCCACCAAGGCGGCCGTCTTCCCCCTCTCCAAAAAGCGACCGGTCTCGACCATCGCGCGCGAGCTCTACGACGACCTCAAGGGCGACTACCGGCTCTTCTACGACGACTCGGGCTCCATAGGCCGCCGCTACCGGCGCCAGGACGAGGCGGGCACCCCCTTCTGCGTCACGGTGGACTTCGACACCATCGAGGACAAGCAGGTAACCATCCGCGACCGCGACACGCTGAAGCAAGAGCGCGTGCCGATAGCCTCCGTGCGAGACCGCCTGAAGGACCTCATCTCGGGCTGAGAGGGGCCCGCTACCCGCGACGAAGCGGAGCCCCCGTGTCTGCGGGGGCTCTTGTGGGAGCGGCTTCGGTATGGACCGGTCAGCCGGTCAGCTCGACCGGGTTGCGCCAGCCGTCGAGCGCTTCGCGGCGGGGAGTAAGATGCTCCTCCGGGGTTCCCTGGCCTTCGAGGAATCCAATGGCCTCTTCGCAGAGGGACTCGCCCTCGCCGGGGCGCGTGCGCCAGACGTTGTTGGTCTCGCCGGGATCGGTGCGGAGGTCGTAGAGCTCGGGCTGGTCGTTCGGGCCGCCCAGGATCGCGGAGCGTTCGCGGGTGGTCACCGTGAAGGGCATGTAGCTCGCGACCTTGCGGGGCGTGGAGTCCACGGCCGTCGTGATCTCGCCCTCCGCCATGTACAGCGGCCAGGAGCTGACGACGAAGGGCCTGTGCTCGCTCTTCTTCCCGGTGAGCACCCCGCCGAAGGACTCGCCCTTCATGCTGATAGGGTTGCCGAGGCCGGCGAGGTCCAGGATCGTGGGCGCTATGTCCGGGGCGGTGGTCATGGCCTGGCGGCGGCCCGGGGCGAGGCCCGGACCGCGCGCCATGAGCGGGATGCGGCTGATCTCGTTGTAAAGGGGCGACCACTGAACGGTCAGCAGCCACGATTCGGAGAGCCAGGCCGGCAGGTTCGAGCCCTCCGAGACCGCGGCGTCGGGCTCGTGGACCCACTCGGCCTTGCCGAAGTAGTCGTGCTCGCCGAAGTAGAAGCCGTGGTCCGAGGTAAAGACGACAATGGTGTCGTCCGTCAGGTTCAGGGCGTCGAGCTTGCCGAGGAAGCGCCCGATCCAGAAGTCCACCATCGTGACCTCGCCGCAGTACGTCGCATGCGCGAGCTCGACGTCGTCCTCGGTGAGCCCCGCCTCCCGCCAGTTGCCGTAGGCCGGGTAGATCTGCCGCCCGTCGTACCCCTGGCGGTACTGCCTCGTGTAGTAGTCCGGCGCGTCCCAGGGCTCGTGCGGGTCCCACGTGTCCACGTACAGGAAGAAGGGCTCGTCGTGGTGCCTCTCCAGCCAGCGCTCGGCCTCGGTCATCGTTCGCGCCACGAGCCGGTCCTCTTCCCTCGTCCAGGTCGAGCGCGCGTCGGCCCGCTCGTGGGGCCTGGTGTCGTCCCCCTGGCCCCTCACCCAGATAAAGTCGTCGAAGCCCCGATCGTAGCCGAACCCGTTCCTGATGTAGAACGGCGTGTCCACGACCCCCATCGTCGTGTACCCCGCCCTCGACAGGACCTCGGGCAGAGTGCTCAGGCGCCGGGGCAGCGGCTCCCAGCCCATGTGCGTGTAGGAGAACGTCCCCGTCAGGATGTCGGCCCGCGCCGGCATAGTCGGGAAGGAGGACGCGACGTGGTGGTCGAACACGGCCGACTGGCGCGCGAACGCGTCGAGGTAAGGGGTCTTTATGTACGGGTTCCCGTAGGCCCCGATGTGGTCCCGCCGGAACGTGTCCGCCACGATCACCACGACGTTCGGTCGATCCATCCTCTATTTCCTCCCGCTAACTCGTGTCAAGTTCCAACCGGGCGGCACTCTACAACATACTTAACTCAGTTGCTAGACAAACTTAGGAAATTCGCGAGAAAATGTGCCGGATGGCCCACGGGCGCAACATTCCGTCGCGTTCGGCGTTTCGATCTCGTGTCCTCGGGCGGGTCGTGCCACGGAGAAGGGGCGCAGTCCGGCGTTCCAAACGCGCGGGCCACGCCCCTTGCCAGAGGCTGACGGTTGAAAGCTGACGGCTAAGGGCTACCCCGCTAATCCTCCGGAATCTCGTCGTAGACCATCTTCAGGTCCATGCCCTGGGCGCGGCGGACGAGGCGGGAGACGACGTAGATCACGATGGCGAGGACGTACATCGTGCTCAGGTAGAGGAACGACGTCGGGTCGTTGATGCCGTAGACGTCGTTAGTGACCCACTGGTAGAGGCAGAAGGCCAGGAAGAGGCCGAAGGCGGTCGCCGCCACCGTGATCAGGGGTATGCCGAGGACGTTGTAGCGGGCTATGGGCGAGGCGTTGTAGATCTCGGGCTTGCGCCACGGGAGGATCGCCGCCGCTATCGTGGACCCGAAGAACGTCATCGCGATGACGAGGGTGGCGTTCAGCGTCCAGGTGGCGAAGTTCTCCCCGTAGGCGTAGAAGTAGCTGATCGGGATCGACGGTATCAGCATGAGCAGCAGCGCCACGTAGGGCACGCCGTTGCGGGTGGTCTTGGCGACAGCCTCGGGGAGCACCCGGTCGAAGGCCGTCGCGAACACGACGCGCGTCGAGGACATAAAGACCGTCCCGACCCACCCGAAGAACCACAGCGACATCAGCGCTATGAGCACCACCTGCAACACCGGGTTTCCGAGGAGAAAAGAGGCGAGCAGGGCGGGATAGGGCCAGGCGGAGACCGGCGCTTCGTCGATCGTGCCGTAGACCACCCCCCAGTAGGCGCTGTTGGCGCCATAGTAGAAGTCCCAGCCGAACGTCTTGGCGAAAAGGAGGAGCATGACAACGGCGACCAGGGAGGTCACGACTAGCGCCCCGCCCATCGCGTAGATGTTCTTGCGGAAGTCCGAAGCGCCACGTACCTCGCCGTAGAGCGTCGCACCCCAGTTGGAGAACAGGTTGAAGAAGGCGAGGAAGGGGATGAGGAGCAGCGTCGGGTAGACGCCGGAGCCCGCCGGGAGGCCGCCTGCCTGCTCGCCTGCCCTTACAGTCTCCTGGTAAGCGTTGTTTCCCGCGCCCAATGTCTGACTTGCCTCGGCGTTGAAGGCGGAGATAAAGTCCGCGCGTGAGCTCAAGAGCAGGACTACCAGCATGATCGCCAGCCCTAGGATGCCGCCGTAGAAGCAGAACTTCTGGACGCGGGCGTAGGAGCGCATCCCGAGCGAGATCAGGGCGGAGGCCAGGAGCGCCACGATCATCGAGGCCGTAAAGACGCCGGCCGACGACCCGAAGAAGGTCGCCACCCCGTTCAGGCCAAGGATGGCCGAGAGCGGCACGAAGACCTCTTTCACGAGGATGTCCGCATAAATTGGGACCCAGTGCCAGAGGATGAACCACCAGCCCGTCACCGCGAGGACAAAGCCTATGCCGCCCCCGAGTATCCGGCTCATCCAGACGTAGTCGCCTCCTGCCCTGGGCATCACGGCTATGAGGGCGGCGTAGGTGACGGCCTGGAAGATCAGGTACAGGCCGGCGAGGATGATCGCCGGCAGGAGCGCGCCGTCCGGGACGAAGGGCGCGTAGGAGAAGATAAAGAGGCCTAGCGTTATGAGGTTGATCGAGAACGTCGCGTAGATAAAGGCGTCCCACACGGACCAACCGCGCAGCAGCCCGGTCGCCTTTCTCTGGAACAGATCCCCCGTACTAGAACCCGGCGTGGTGTTGCTGGCCATGCATTTTCCCCTTATCCGCTGGTGAGTACGAACCGCTTGACCCTCTTGCCGCCGTCGAGATCGACGACCGCGCCCAGGAGCTGCCCCTGCTCGTAAGAGCTTCCCGGGTTGATGCACAGTGTCCTGCCTATGCGGGTGTTGCCCCGCGCCTCGTGGATGTGCCCGTGCAGCGCGAGCGCGGGCTGCCCCTCCTCGATGGCCTCCCGCACGGCGGTCGAGCCGACGGGCACCGTCGAGCGGCCCGCGTCCTTGGGGCGCATGTCTTCGGTGATCTCCGGAGCGTCGTCGAGGCCGGTCTGGTGGGGCGGGCAGTGGAAGTTGTAGACGGTCTGCTCGGGCGGCGCGGTGACCTGGGAGGTCATCCTTTCGAGGCGCTTCTTGAGGTCGGGCTCGTCTTCCTCCCTGTAGGTGTCCCAGGGGGTGCGGTTTGCCCAGCCGGTCGAGACCATCTGGAAGTCCCCGAACTCCACGACCTTGCCTTCGGCAAGATGAACGCCTTTGGCGTTGGCGATTATCTCGTCCACCTCGAACTGGTCGTCGTTACCGGGGCTGACGAAGCACTCGATGCCGGTGCCGGCCAGCTTCTCCTCGGCCATTCGCATCCAGCGCTCCACGGTGCCAAGCATCTCCTCGTGGAAGCACTTGTCGCGCAGCTTCTCGTCGGCTTCGAGCTCGGACATCTCGTCCGGGGTGGCGCGGAACGGGTAGTAGCCGCGCCGCCTCACGGAGTCTTCGAACTCCTTGACCTCGTCCTCGCTCGTGAAGTCCCTCCGGTTTTCGAGGAGGGTGGCGTGCCAGCTGCCCTTGCCCCCCTCTACTATCGGGACAAGCGCCTTTCCTGTCATGTCGCCGCCCAGGACTATTACCTTGGCCTCGTAGTGCTTGCCGGAGTTCAGGAACTTCTTCCAGCAGGTCTCCGAGCCATGGATGTCCGTGGCGAAAAAGATCCTCGTGTCCGGTCCCCTCGAAAAGAGCCTGGATATCATGGTCCCCCCTCTACCTCCTCCGGCAGGTCGTACCACCGCTTGCGGTCCCCGATCTTCGCCCGCATCTTCCACGCGAACGGCTTGGGTTCCCTCTCTATGCGCTCCTGCAGTTCCCGGACCCGCCCCTCGATGCGTTCCCTGCTCGCGCCGTCCAACTCGTAGCGGTCGAGGTGGCCGCCGAGGGCCTCCAGGTTGGCGGTGAACGTGCGCCACAGGCCCCAGTCCGAGGCGCACAGTTTTGCTACGTGCGCCGCGTTTACCGAGTCGCCGTCTTCCTCTGCGACCGGGTGGTCGCACAGGAGGGCGAGGGAATCGCGGACGTCCTTCTCGTTGAGCTCTATGATCTGGAGCTTCGTCAGGAGAAGCTCGGCGAGCGGGATCGTCAGGGGCTCGAGGTCCAGGCGATTGCCGAGGGGGATCTCGTGGCTCATCCTGAAAGTGCCAACGAGGACGTCCACCTGCCGGTCGTGGTCATCGTCGAAAAAAAGCAGCCGCTCGCGGCCGTAGAGCGCGTTGAAGCGCGTCTGGGGCGCGTAGCCCAAAGCCTCGAAGAAACGCTGCGCCTCCGCGGTGCGTCCCTTCGGGGCGATAAAGTCCATGTCCGCGTACTCGCGCCGGAAGGCCGGCAGGAGGCCTTCTTCGGCGCGGACGTTGACGGCGACCCCGCCGAGCAGGCGCAGCACGACGCTTTGCTCTTCCGCCATCCCGGCCACACGACGGGCCTCCTCGACCACGTCCGGCCGACGCTCGTTGGTATCTTGCACACCGTTCTGCATACCTCTCCTACCCTTCCTCGGTCCGGCGGGCGGCCTGGATCCAGGGCCGCACCGCCTCCCGATTTGCCGGATCGTCGAGCCAGTCGCGGGCGCCTCTCTCGGCCTCCATCTTCGCGTCCGTGGCGTCGTTTATCGCCACTTCGAGCGACCCCATCTGCTCCTCGTCGAGCCTCATGGCGTTGATGAGGGCGTGGGCTACGGGGTCGTCCTCGGAGAACCCTTCCCGCGCCACGGTGTGCAGCGTCTGGGGATCGTCCGGGGTGCCGAGCGCGTTTTTGGGATCTTCCAGATACCGAAATCCGTACTCCTGGTTCATCCAGCGTGGGGACCACGCAACGAAAACGGAGGGTTCCTCCATGGTGGAGGATTTTTGGAGCTCGATGAGCATCGCGGGGGTGCTCGCCCCCGCAACGCTGAATTCCAGGTCGTACTGCGGGACTGCGTTTTTGCTGGTCTTCCCCATCAGCACCGCGCTCGTCGCTATGCCGGTGATCATGCCCGGCTCGGAGAACTTGAGATCGCGTATGGTCTCGATGCCCTTCACATGGAGGGGAACGACGGCCCCGAACTCGGTCTCCCCCACGTACCAGGGCTCCCGGTAGGCCTCCACGCGGCCCCCGGTTTTATCGACGTACTGGAGGTGGTTGGGCATCCAGGCGTCCATAAAGACGTCCGCCTTCTCCGCGGCCACCCCCTCGAAGACCTGCGGGACGGTGCCCGAAGCTTTCAACCCCACGTTCTCGTAGCCTAACTCGTCCTCCAGCAGCACCCTGACAAGGTTTGAGTCCGCCGCGTTCTCGTCCCAGGGCATGTGGCCGAGCGTGATCTGCTCGGCCTCCCGAACCCGCGGGGTCCTGCGTCCTTGCGTCGAAACCGTTGTCCGAAAACCGCCGGACGGTAATCGAACCGGACGATCGGGGCCTTCCCCCGTTCTTCCTTTTACGTGGCCTCTCCTCTTTCAGCCTGCAAGGCAGGGTTGCGTCACCAGCCACCCACGGCCCTTAGAACCGCCGGAATGGAATTGCATGCAACCCGCCCGGTCAACCCCACCCGGATGCGAACGGCAGCATCATACGACGTACCCTCGCCCTATGCAACTGGACGACCGCACAAAACGCGTTTCACACGAAAGTCCCAGCCGGCGGTGGCAGCCCCGCCCTCCCCACGATAAACTACCGAAGCCTTGCGCCTGTAGCTCAGGGGATAGAGCATTGGTTTCCTAAACCATGTGTCGGAGGTTCGAATCCTTCCAGGCGCACCCCTCGAAAGTCTCTCGAAAAGCGGGGTTTTGCCGTCGGTGGACCCCACTCGTCGACCAGTCTGTTGACCAGCAAGGGACCGGCAAACGAAGCCGTCAGGATCGGCTCGGAACCATTGCCTCTACCCATCTCGCATTCGAGCGTGACACGCTTGTCTTAGCATTCGTTTTTGTGGTTCGTGAGCGAAGTTTCGCTCCCCGCCATCGTGGAGGCGTCTATGCCGCTTAGGGACGTAGCAACGGGCTTTGAACGCGGGGCCCGCCACGGGTGGTCCGAACGATGGGTATGCTGATCTCGTCGCCCCGTGGGTTATCATGGGCGGGCTGCTGAGGGACTGACCCCGAATTGACGGAGGGCACCGGCGTGCGCTTAGGGTTGCAGGTACCGCGCTTCACCTGGCAGGGGGCGCCCGGCTCCATCGGACCGGGCCTGGCGCGGATCGCGAGGACCGCCGATGAGGCCGGCTTCGCCAGCATCTGGGTGATGGACCACTTCTTCCAGATCGAGGTCGTCGGGGCTGCGCAAGAGCCGATGCTCGAGGGCTACTCCGCCCTGAGCTTCGTCGCGGGCGTCACCGAGCGGGCGAAGCTCGGGACACTGGTGACCGGGGTGCAGTACCGCCACCCGGGCATCCTGCTGAAGACCGTGACCACGCTTGACGTCCTCTCCGGGGGGCGCGCCTACCTCGGCATAGGCGCCGGCTGGTACGAGCGAGAGTCCAGGGGCCTCGGCGTCCCGTTCCCCCCGACCGCCGAGCGCTTCGAGCGACTCGAGGAGACGCTGCAGATCGCCCACCGGATGTGGTCGGACGAGACCGGGCCCTACGAGGGGGAGCACTACCGGCTCGAGGAGCCGATGAACAACCCGCCACCCGTGAGCGGCCCGCGCCCGCCGCTCATGGTCGGTGGCATGGGGGAACGGAAAACGCTGAGGCTGGTGGCCCGCTACGCCGACGCCTGCAACCTCTTCGCCTACGGCGGGCCCGAGCTGATCCGCCACAAGCTCGGCGTGCTCGAGCGTCACTGCGAGGAGGCCGGACGCGACTACGGAGAGATCGAGCGCACCTCCCTCAGCACCGTCCACCTCGCGCCCGGCGCGATGGGCGTGAACGACGTGGTCGGCACGTGCCGCGACCTGGCCGGGGCCGGCATCCAGCACGCGATCTTCAACATGCCAAACGTGCACGATATCGAGCCCCTGGAGACCTTCGGGCGGGAGATCATACCCGCCGTCGCGGACCTCTAGGCCCAGGACACCCGACCAGGCAAGGCGCCGGGACCCGCGCATCACAAGGCGCGACCGCCAACGTCCCGGTCCAGCCGCTCTACTTCGCCCTCGTAAAGCTCCACCAAGCCGTCGGACGTTTCCAGATGCAGCGCCCCCCGGGGGCCTATGTCTAGGGCGTACCCTTCCAGAACTTCGCCGGATCGCCTGGCGCGCACGCGCTCCCCGAGCGTCAGGCTCAGAGCGCGCCAGTCGTCGAGGATGGCGGCGAAGTCGTGTATACGACCCAGCTCCTCTTCGAGGTTCTGGAGTAGGTGCCGGAGGAGGTCGAGGGGTTCCACGTCGCGGCCGAGCTCGTGGCGGAGGGTGGCGACCTCGCGGTCCGTGACGCCCAGGTCTTCGGGGTCCAGGTTGGCGTTGAGGCCGACGCCGAGGACGGCGTGGTCCATGCGGGGGGCTTCGCCGGGTCCCGTCCCCCGAATGCCCGACTCGGCGAGGATGCCGCAGATCTTGCGCCCGCCGGGCTCGACGAGCAGGTCGTTGGGCCACTTAATGCCCACGTTTGCACCGACCTCTCGTAACGCCTTCGCCACCGCGACGGCCGCCGTCTGGGTGATACGGGGCGCCGCGGCGGCCTCGAGGTCGGGACGCAGCACGAGGGACATCCAGAGGCCGCCTTCCGGCGATCCCCACGCCCGCCGCAGCCTGCCGCGCCCTCCGGTCTGGACGCCAGCCAAGACGAGCGTACCGTGGGGGGCCCCGCCCCGGGCGAGCTCGCGGGCGCGCTCCTGGGTCGAACCCAGCGCCTCGTGCACCTGGACGACGCGGGCGAGCGGGCTTTCGAGGGAGAGGACGGAGCCCTCGGTGAGCCCGTTCAACCGAAACCGGGCCCTTCGAGTGTTGCCATCTCCCCGAGGGTGCGGGCGGCGGCCTGGACGAGCGGGACGGCGAGCAGGCCGCCGGTGCCTTCGCCGAGGCGCATGTCCAGGTTGAGGAGGGGTTCGAGGCCCAGGTGGTTGAGGGAGACCTTCGCCCCGGGCTCAGCCGATAGGTGGCCGGCGATCGTGTACCCGACCGAATCGGGGGCCAGGGCGTGGGCGGCGAGGGCGGCGGAGTTCGAGACGACGCCGTCAAGGACGACCGGCACCCCGCACGCGGCACCCATCAGGATCACGCCCGCGATGGCAGCGTGCTCGAGGCCCCCAACCGCCGCGAGAGCGCCCAACGGGTCCCCCGGGTCGGGCCGGTGCAAGTCCAGGGCCTCGCGCACCACCCTGACCTTGAGGTCCAGGGTTTCGTCGTCTATTCCGGTACCGCGTCCGGTGGTCTGCTCCGGGGGGTGGCCGGTGAAGGTCGAGATCAGGGCCGAGGCTGGCGTGGTGTTCGCGATGCCCATGTCCCCGACGACGAGCAGGTCCACCCCCCCGCTCCCGACGAGCTCCTCGGCAACACCGGCCCCCGCGAGCATCGCCCTCGCGGCCTCCTCCCGGACCATCGCCGGTCCGTGGCTCAGGTCGTCCGTGCCGGGTCGGACCTTCGCCCCGCGCAAGGAAGGATGCCGCTCAAGCTCCCCGGCGACCCCGACGTCGAGCACGCTCACCCGCGCCCCCACGGTCTTCGCGATGGCGTTCACCGCCGCCCCGCCGGCGCAGAAGTTCCCCACCATCACCGCCGTAACCTCCCGCGGCCACGGCGAGACGCCCCGATCAAGGACGCCGTGGTCCCCGGCGCAGACGACGACGGCGGGGCCTCCCGGCACCGGCGGCGGGCTCTCCCCGGCCATGCCAGCCAGCCGCGCGCCGAGCTCCTCCAGGCGTCCCAGGCTCCCCGGCGGCTTGGCGAGCGCGAGGTGCCGCTCCCTGGCCCCTGCGACGGCGCTCTCGTCGGGCGGCAGAACCTCCGCCGCAAGCTCCTCTACCCTGTCCTCGAGGCTCAACCCGGCTGCCTAGTGGTGGGGGCCGTGCGGCAAGTCGTGGTGGTGGCCCGGCTCGTCGGGGTGGTAGTGGGGCGTGGCGGGGGCGCCGACCTTCTCCTCGAAGCCTGGCAGGGCGACGCGGTGGACGCAGACGTCGCAGTTCATGCGGATGTCTCCTCCGAGGGCCTCGGCGTAACGCTCTATGAGGAGGTCGGCGACCGTTGCGTCGGGGCCGAAGTAGCCAGCGTAGCGCACCTCGAGGTCCGCGTTCTCGGACGCGAAGGCGTCGGTTTGCTCTCGGATACGCTCCTCCAGGACGCCCGTGAAGAGGAAGTACGAGAAGACGACCACGCGCGTAGCGCCGAGCCTGCGGCAGCGGTCGAGGCCCTCCCGGACGGTGGGCGGGGTCATGCTCACGAAGGCGCTCTCTACCAGGGGGTAGGGGCGGCCCTCGTAGAAGAGGCGGGCTACTTTCGTGAGGTCGGAGTTCGCGTCCGGGTCCGAGGAGCCGCGGCCGACGAGGAGCACGGCGGTGTCGGACTTTTCGTGTTCGGGAACCACGGCGGAGATTCTGTTTTCCATAAGCTCCAACAGCTCCGGGCGCACGCCGAGGGCGCGGCCGTACTGGAAGCTCATCTCGGGATGGTCCATCTTCTCGCGCACGAGCGTCGCCGGGATGTCGTCCTTGGCGTGGCCGGCGGCGAGGAGCATGAGGGGGACCGCAGCCACGCTTCGGGTCCCGCCGTCGGCTATGCGGCCCACGCACTCGGAGATGGGGGGCCGGGACAGCTCGATAAAGCCGCCCTCGACGACCAGCGCCGGGTTACGCTCCCTGACCAGGGCCACAAGCTCGTGGAACTCCTCGGCGCCGCGGGGGTCGCGGCTGCCGTGGCCCACGACCAGGAGCGCGGGCTCACCCCCGCCGCCAGCCGTTCCGTTCTTCCTCCCGATGCTTACCGTCCCTCGCATGCTATCCCTCCTCGTAGTGGATGAGCGCGTTCAACGCCGCCGCCGCGACCGCGGAGCCGCCCTTCGACCCCCGGTTTGCCACGCCCGGCAGGTCGCTGTCCAACAATGCCCGCTTCGACTCCGCCGCCCCGACGAAGCCGACGGGTAGCCCGATCACGAGCGACGGACGGGTGTCCGCTTTTAGAAGCCAGAAGAGCGCCGTCGGCGCGTTCCCGACGACCCACACGGCCCCGTCGCCGGCCTCATCCGCCGCGAGTCGGAACCCCGCCGCCGACCGCGTGAGGCCGAACGCTTCCGAGAGTTCCTTCGCGCGGGGATGGGAGACGAAGCAAAGGGTCTCCCGCGCGGTGATACCGGCCGCCACCATCCCGACGTCCGCCACAACGGGTGCACCCCGGCGCAGGGCCCCGAGGCCACCCCTGAGGGCCGACTCGTCAAGGACGAGGCTCTCCGCGTACTCCGGGTCCGCGGAGGCGTGGATGACGCGCTCGGCGACGGCCCTGCCTAGGGGTCCCAGGTGGGAGAGGTCCACCATCCCGCGCAGGATGCGGTAGCTCTCCCTCTCTATGGGGTGGATGCGCCTCAACCCTCCTCCAGCAGGACCTCGACGCAGGCGGAGACCGGGCAGACCTCGGCGCACTCGGCGCAGCCCGAGCAGCGGTCTTCGAGCACGATCAGGGGAGAACCGTAGCCCCGCGGGGCCGGCCGAATTGCCTTTTCCGGACACGTCTTTACGCACGCCCCGCACCCGGCGCAGGCGTCCGTGACGGCGAAGATGGCCTTCAAGACAGGTACCCCCTTGGCGTCACCATGCGGCCGGCGACGACTTTGGTCTGGGAGCTGCCGATCACGACGACCGTCAGCATGTCCACCGCTTCGGGGCGCAGGGAGACGAGGTCGGTCAGGGTCACGGCCTGCGTCGGGCGGTAGGCGTCCTTCACAACGCCGACGGGGGTCTCCGGCGGGCGGTGGGCCAGGAGCATATCCTTGACCTTGCCGAGCTGCCAGTCGCGGCCCTTCGAGCGGGGGTTGTAGAGGGAGACGACGAAGTCCCCGAGGGCGGCCGCCTCCACGCGGCGCTCGATGACGGGCCACGGCGTCAGGAGGTCCGAGAGGCTGATGGAGCAGTGATCGTGGCCGAGCGGGGAGCCGAGCAAGGAGGCCGCCGCCTGCGCCGCCGTGACGCCCGGTACCACGGCGACGTCCACGTCGTCGCCCGAGAGCTCCAGCGCGGGCGAGGCCATCGCGTAGACGCCGACGTCGCCGCTGGATACCAGGGCCACTGCGCCGCCCCCGCGGGCCTCTTCCAAGGCGGCAACGGCGCGTTGGATCTCGTCCCCGAGCGGCATCGTGAGGACCCGCGTGCCGGGCCGCAGGAGGTGCCGGACGCGGTCGACGTACTGACCGAGGCCGACGACGAGCTCGGAGGCGGCCAGCGCGTCGCGGGCGAGCGCCGGGATCAGGGCATCCTCCCCAGGTCCCAGACTCACGAGCGCCAGCCGACCCCGCACCGGCAGCCGCCCCACTGCCACCGTGGCCATCGCGGACTTCCGTTTCTCCGCGACGAGGTCCGCCCCGGAGACCATCACCGCCGCCTCAGCCACGCTCGGCGTCCCGACCGCCTCCCGCACGACGGACGACGGGTTCGGCGCCTCCACTGCGGATAACGCCTCGGCCGGATGGAACCGCACCGGCACGCCCAACCCCTCCGCGGCCTCGAGCAGCCCGGCCTCGTCGCGTTTTACGTCTATGCTGGCGAGGGCGGCGACGCTCTTCGCCGAGAGCCCGGCCCCTTCGAGGGAGGAGCGCAGCAGCGCCAGGATCTCATCGGCGCTTGCTCCCCGGCTGCAGCCGACGCCCGCCACCAGCGAGGGCGGCCGGTAGACGAGCGCAGGACGCGGTGCGTCCATGATCCGGTCGGACACGACGATCAGCGGAGGGCTCAGATCCCCTGAAGCGATCACGTTTTCCGGCAGCGGTCCGAGCGGCCATCTCCCGTCCGAGACGAGACGAACCGGCTCACCGGAGACGAGCGCGGCCCCCACGGCCGCGAGGTCCGAACCGTCTTCGATCTCGAACCCGAGATCATCCCCGAGAGAGTCGAGCGCCGGCACGCCGAGCCCGTCGCTCGCGGTGGTTACGACGGGCGTGGCGCCCAAAGACTCGGCGACCCGCTCCGCGAGCCGGTTCGCGCCGCCGTCGTGTCCCCCGGCGAGGGCGACAGCGAACCTTCCCGCGTCGTCCACCGTTACGACACCGGGGTCGGTTCGTTTGTCTTGCAACAGGGGGGCGACGAGGCGCACGGCGGCGCCGGTGGCGAGGAAGAGCACTATGGCCTCGCACTCTTCCCAGGCCCGGCGGAGGGCCTCTTTGGGCCTGCCGCCGTAGAGGCGGGCATCGTCCCAGGCCCCGGCCAGGTGGGCGGCGTTGCGGCGGCCGTTCGCGGTGGCGCCCACGAGCCCGATCACGGCCGGCTCCCGCAGACGACGAAGACGGCGCTCTCGGGCATGACCCGGTGCATCGACCCCACGCCCTTGACCGGGGAGGCCTGCAGGAACACGCTCTCGACCTCAAGGCCGCAATCTTCGAGAATACCTCCCGCCGGCGCGACCCTCTCTAGCCCGACGAGGTTCAGCACGACCGCCCGCCGCGCCCGCAATGCGCAGAGCTTGAGGACCTCTTCGAAAGGGCCGCCCGTCCCCCCGACGAAGACGGCGTCGGGCTCGGGCAGGTTGCGCAAGGCTCCTGGAGCCTCACCCTCGACCACAGGTACGTTCACGCCGTGGCGTTCGGCGTTGCGGCGGTGTCGGGCGCAGCTCTCGGGGTCGCGCTCTACGGCTATGGCGGCGGCGCCGAGCCGGGCGCACTCTATGGCGACGGAGCCGGAGCCGGAGCCGACGTCCCAGACGAGGTCGCCCGGACCGGGGCCCAGGCGGGAGAGGACGAGGGCGCGGGCCGGGCCCTTCGTGATCATGCCGGACCGGTGCTCGAACTCGTCTTCCGGCAAGGCCCACCGGCCGGGGCTTTCGATGCCGGAGGAGGTCCAACCTTTAGCCCCCCGCCCCCGCTTCTCGTCGAGGACTAGAACCACGTTGGGCTCTCTCCACCCCATCCGGGAGACTTCGGCCGCGCTCCCGCGAAAGACGCCTTCCTCCGCCGCCCCGAGCCGCTCGGCGACGATGAGGGTAAGGCCAAGACCTTTCAGCGCCCTCGCCAGCTCGGCGGGCCCGAAATCCGGGGAGGTCAGTACGGCGACCTTCGGGCGGGCGCGGCAGACGTTTACCGCCCGACGGGGGTCGCGGCCGTGCGCGCTCACGGTGACGGCATCGTCCCAGGAGATCCCGGCGCGGGCGAAGGCGAGAGCAACGGAGGAGACGGCGGGGAGGACCCGCAGAGCTTCCGTGCCGAACCTCTCCCCGAGCGTCCGGACGATGCCGAAGAAGCCCGGGTCCCCGGAGGCGACCACGACCACCGGGCCTTCGGTGCCCTCTATCCTGGAGAGAGCGCCCGAGAGGTCTCCCTCGATGGCGACCGCGCGGTCGGGCGCGACGGTGAGTTGCCCGAGATGACGCCTGCCGCCGGCCACAAGCGCGGCCCCTTCGAGCAATTCGACGGCCTCCGGGCGGAGGGGGTTTCCGTCCAGCCCGATCACGGCGATGCGGCTCACGCTGCGCCCCAGGTCGTCTTCTCCAGCGCGCCGGGGCTCGCGCCGGCCGGGTCGAGGGTGTCGAAGTCCACCAGGATGACGTGGACGTCGAGCTTGTGCTCCGCGTACTCCCTCAGGTTCTTGGCAGCCTCTGCGCAGAGCAGGTGCGGTGCCTCCCCCAGGCCCGCGGAGCGCCAGAGCTCGTAGGCGTGGCGGGCGGTGTTGGCCGCTTTGACCCTCTCCACGAGGTCGGTATCTCCCCCGGCCTTCTCCGTTACCTCGGCGAGGAGGGTATTGTCCACCTTGGAGCGGGTCCAGTGGGTCATCATGACGCCGGCGGCGAGCTTGGAGATCTTGCCGGCCATACCGACGAAGAAGCACGTCTTGAGGCCGTTCTCGACGGCCCGCTTTATGGCCTGCCCGGTGAAATCCCCAACCTCTATAAAGCAGACCTCTTCGAGGTCCGGGAGGAGGCGCATCGCTGCCTTCTCCGTGAGGCCGCCGGTGGAGAGCACGAAGGCGCCCTGGCCCTGGGCGCCCATGACGTTGACGGCCTGCACGACGCTCGCGGCCCACGCGGCGGTCGAGAAGGGGCGCACGATCCCGGTCGTGCCCAGGATCGAGATCCCCCCGACGATGCCGAGGCGCCCGTTGGTGGTCTTCTCGGCCATCTCCTCGCCGCCCGGGACGCTTACGACGACGCGCACGCCGCGCTCTTGCGGGTCGAGCGCCTCGCGGACGGAGTAGGAGATCATGCGCCGCGGCGTCTCGTTGATGGCCGGTCCCCCGACGGCCAGCCCGAGCCCCGGCCTGGTGACCAGCCCAACCCCCTCTCCCCCGTCGAGCTCCATGCCGAGCTCTTCCCTCCAGGAGACGCGGGCCGTGAGGTGCGCGCCATCTGTGACGTCGGGGTCGTCTCCCGCGTCCTTGACGACGACCGCCTCCGCCCAGGCCTCGCCCACCTCGCAGCGCTCTACGGGGAACTGAACGCGCCGCTCCTCGCCCTTTTTGGGGAGCTTTATGTCCACGCGGGCCTGGGGCTCGCCGCTGGCGAGGGCGAGGGCGGCGGCCTTCGCCGCCGCGGCGGAGCAGGCGCCGGTGGTCCACCCGGTCCTGAGCTTCTCGCCCTTGACCTTCGCCATGCTCGGCGGCATGGAAGGCTCTCGCAGATTGCGCGGCGGCATAGGGGGTGCTCAGGCCTCCTTTTCGGCCGGCTCGGCCCGGCGGAACATGTGGGAGAAGCCCGGGCTGTAGAGGTGGGAGCGGGTCCCCCCGGCGCCGAGGCCGGGCCCGACCAGGATCAGGGCCTGGCGCGTGAATCCGGCCGCCCTTATGCGTTCCGCCAGGTCCTCCAGGTGGCACTCGATGACCACTTCGTCCGGCCAGCTCGCCCGGTAGACGACGGCGCAAGGGGTCCCTGGGGCGTAGCCGCCCTCAAGGAGGTCTTCCTGCAGGGCGCGCGGTTTGGCGGCGGAGAGGAAGATCGCCATGGTCGTCCCGTGCTTCGCGAAGCCCCTTATGTCCTCCCCGTCCGGCATCGGGGTGCGGCTCGCCCGGCGCGTCAGGATCACGGACTGGGAGACCTCAGGGACGGTCAGCTCCCGCCCGAGGGCCGCCGCCGCGGCCCCCAGGGAAGAGACGCCCGGCACGATCTCCCAATCGAGCCCCAACTGCTCGCAAAGCTCGACCTGCTCAAGCACCGCCCCGTAGAGGCTCGGGTCGCCCGAATGGACCCGGGCGACCTTCAGGCCCTCTTCCGCCGCGCGCTCGTAGAGTCCCCGCACCCCTTCGAGGGGGAGGGTCGTGGACTCGAAGATCTCCGCGTCGGGGGCGGCGTGCTCGAGGACCCCCTCGTGGACGAGGCTCCGGGCCCAGATCACCACCTCAGCCTCGCCGATGAGCCTCGCCCCCCGGATCGTCAGCAGGTCCGGAGACCCCGGCCCCGCCCCTATGAACCACACCTTACCCAAGCTCTCCGCCCTTCCCCGTGAAGATCACCGTAGACAAGTAAGTCCCCCCCCGGCCCGCCACCTCCGAGGCCGGGACCACCTCTTCGCCTTCGATCCCGAGCCTGGCCCCGTATACCGCCCCCTCCAACCGCCCCGCCTCCTCGGCTACCCCGAGCACCCGCCGCGTCCGGCTCCCGCCCTTGTAACACACGACGGTCTCGAAGGAGGCGAGCGCCCCCCGCAGGTGCTCCTCTCCGGCCGTGAAGGGGAGCAGCGCCAGCCGCTCGTCGCCCTCCAGCAGCACCGTCCCGCTCCTGGAAGCCAGATCCTGCATCGCCGTGATGCCGGGCACCGTCTCCACCCCCACCCCGGGCAGTGTCTCCCTCACCTTCCGCGCCAGGTAGGTGAACGTCGAGTACACGTTGGGGTCCCCGATGGTTGCGAACGCGCAAACCTTTCCCTCCCGCAGGTGCCCCGACACCTCGCGCGCCGCGTCCATCCAGTTCCGCTCCCGGGCCCCGGCGTCGTCGGAGAGGGCAAAGAGCAGGCGTCGGATGCACCCCTCGTCCAGGTACTCGCGCACCGTCGCCTCCGCCCGCCCGACCTCGCCCGTGTCACCGACGGGCACGAACACCTCGTCGGCCTCCCGCACCGCCCTGAGGCCCTTGATCGTCATGAGCTCCGGGTCCCCCGGCCCCACGCCTACCCCGACGAGTCGCCCGCTCATGCCCGAAGCGCTGTACGTTTCGCGGCCTGCACGAACCGGCGCGGCAACGCCGGCGTAGCCGCCCAGTGGGTATGCAGGTAGCTCGCATGGACGCCGCCCGACACGAAGCCTTCGGGACCGCGGTCGGCAAAATCCCACGCCGGGGTCTCCCCGACGCCCGGCTCGACGACCGAGTAGTGGAACTCGTGGCCCCGGACGGACCTCCCCGTCTCCGCCAACGGGGAGTCCGGGATCGCGCGCGCCTCCCGGTAGCCCAGCTTGAGCCGCTCCGTCATCCTGGCGGCGGCATCCAGCACGCCGCACATCGGGTTTCCGTCCAGTTCGCAGACCAGGTACAGCAGGCCGCCGCACTCGGCCACGACGGGCCGGCCCGCCCTAGCGAAGCGCCGGACGCCGCCTTTCATGGGCTCGTTGGCCGAGAGCGCCTCGGCGTAGGCCTCCGGGAAGCCGCCGCCGAGGTAGAGGGCGTCCGTTCCGGCCGGCAGGGCCTCGTCGAAGGTGGGATCGAAGTAGGCGACCTCGGCCCCCGCCCCCTCCAGCAGCTCCACGTTCTCCTCGTACAGGAAGCTGAAGGAAGGGCCGGCCGCGACCGCTACCCGAACGCAGTCCCTCCTCTCCTCTTCGGAAGCTTGCGGGCTCCAGGCCTCCGCGCGGATCTTCCCGGCCGAGGAGGCGAGGTGCACGACGGCGTCCAGGTCGAGGGAACGGGCGACGCCGCCGCCGAGGGCGTCGAGGGATCGCCGGGCCTCCGCGCGGCGCTCGGCGGCGGGGACGAGGCCGAGATGCCGGTCCGGCGTCCGAACGGCGGCGTCGCGGCGCAGCGCGCCGAGGACCGGTATGCCGAGCGGGGCGAGGGCCTCGCGGAGCAGCCCCTCGTGGGCCGCGGAGCCGACGCGGTTCAGGACGACGCCGGCCAGGCGCAGGTCCGGGTCGAAAGTGGCGTAGCCGTGGACCATCGCCGCGGCCGAGCGGGCCATCGCCCGGGCGTCCACGACGAGCACGACCGGCGCGTCCAGGAGCTTCGCGACGTGGGCCGTGGACGCCAGGTCTCCACCGCCACTCTTCCCGTCGAAGAGGCCCATCACGCCCTCTATTACGGCGACGTCGGCACCCCGGGCGCCGTGGGCGAAGAGCGGGGCGACGAGGTCCGGGCCGGAGAGAAAGGCGTCGAGGTTGCGGCCGGGCTGCCCGGCGGCGAGGGCGTGGTAGGAGGGGTCTATAAAATCCGGGCCGACCTTGAAGGGGGCGACGCGCAGCCCCTTGCCGGAGAGGGCGGCCATCAGGCCCGAGGCGACGGTGGTCTTGCCGACCCCGGAGTGGGTGCCCGCGACGACTATGCGCGGGGTTCCTACCACTCTATGCCCTTCTGGCCGCGGTAGCCCTCGTCCATGGGGTGTTTGACCTTCCTTACCTCGCTCACGAGGTCCGCCGCCTCGACGAGCTCCTCCGGGGCGTCGCGGCCCGTGACGATCACGTGCTGGAAGCCGGGTCGATCCTTTAGAACTCCGACGACCTCCTCCGTGTCCACCCAGCCGAACTTCATAGGGTAGGTGAACTCGTCTAGAAGGATCATGTCGTAGGTCTCGTCGGCGAGGCGGCGCTTGACCTCCTCCCAGCCCTCGCGGGCGAGGTCGGCCGAGTGCTCCAGGTCTTTGACCGTCCAGGTCCAGCCGTCGCCCTGCTTGAACCAGTCGATGTTGCCCAAAGCCTCGGCGGCCTGCTGCTCGCCGACGTTCCACTTGCCGCTCTTGACGAACTGGTAGACGCCCACGCGGTAGCCGCGGGCCCATCCTCTGAGCATGATCCCGAAGGACGCCGTGCTCTTGCCTTTCCCGTGCCCCGTGTTGACGACAAGCAGCGGTCGCTCCCTGTTCGACCTGCGCCGGAGCCTCTGCCCCCGCGGTTCCCTCACCCCGCCCCCGGTTGCGCCCGCCTCGCTCACGCCACCCGCCTCCTCTCGACCAAATCCACGAGCGACTCGGCCCGCAGCTCCTCTAGGCGCAGGCACCGCGCCCCCATCGCCCCCGCCACCTCCGCGGCCATCCCGAGCCGCACGTGTCCTTCCTCCGTGTCCACCACGAAAGAGGCGGCGCCGCAGGAGCGCAGCCCCGCGGCCGGTGCGAGCGGGTCCGGCCCCGCCGTCGCCCGCCCGTCGGTGAGCAGGACCAGGATCGGGCGCCGCTCCCCGTCGCGCCTGTTCTCCCGTTGTAGCACCTCCGCCGCCTTCGTGAGGCCCGCGGCCAGCGGCGTGCGGCCCCCGGTCGGGAGGTCTTCGAGGCGGGAGGCGGCCAACTCTATGCTGGAGGTTGGGGGAAGAAGTATCTTCGCGTCCCCGCCGCGAAAGGAGACCAGGCCGACCTTGTCCCGCCGCTGGTAGGCGTCGTTTAGCAGAGAGAGGACGGCGCCCTTGACCGCGGACATCCTCGCTCTGGCCGCCATCGAGCCGCTCGCGTCCACGAGGAAGAGGATGAGGTTCCCTTCCCTCCCCTCCCGCACGTTCTCCCGCAGGTCCTCGGGCCTTACCACCAGTCCCGGCCCGCCACGCCCCCGTTCCCTCTGATGCGGGGCCGCCGCCCGCACCGTCGCCGCCAGCGCGACGTCCGACGGTCTCCCGGCGCCCTCTCGGTCCCCGACCGGGTGTCCCGTCTCCCCCACCGAGCGGCTTCGGCGTCCGAGCGGACCGCCGCGACCCTTGTCCTCCCGCCCCAGCCGCACCGGTCGGAACGGCTCCGCCACCGCGTGGTCCCGCTCCCCGGAGCCCGCCCGGGCCTCGGACGGTTGGGTCTCTCGGGATCCCTGCGGGCGTCCACCGTCCGGCCCGTCGCCTTTGTTTTTCGGTGGTGCAATCCCGCCGCCGGGGTCGTCGTCCGGCGGCTTCGGCCCGGAGAGGGCGTCCTCGATCTCCTGGGGGTCCACGCCCGGCTGCTCGAAGGGGCCGCGCCGGCGGCGGTGCGCGAGGGCGAGCAGGGCGGCCCGCTTCACGTCTTCGAGGAATACCTCGTCGCGGCCATTCCAGGCGGCCAAAGTGCGCGCGGTCTTCGCGGTTACGAGGTCGCCGCGCAGGCCGTCCACCCCGAGGTCGGCGCAGAGCGTGGAGATCGCGACGAGCGTCTCCTCGCCGAGGCGCACGGCGGGCAGCCGCCCGCGCGCCGCCTCCACCAATAGAGCCAGCTCCGCGTCGGCGCCGGCCCACTTCGCGGCGAACCCCGCCGGGTCGGCCTCGTAGCGCAGGCGGCGGCGGACGACCTCGACGCGTTCTGCGGGGTCGGGGCTGCCGGCGACCTCTACCGTGACGCCGAAGCGGTCCAGGAGCTGCGGCCTGAGCTCCCCCTCCTCCGGGTTCATGGTGCCTACGAGTACGAAGCGCGACGGGTGGCGCACGCCCACCCCCTCGCGCTCGACGTGGTTCACGCCCATCGCGGCGACGTCCAGCAGCAGGTCCACCAGGTGGTCCGAGAGCAGGTTCACCTCGTCCACGTACAAGATGCCCCGGTGCGCCACGGCCAGAAGCCCCGGCTCGAACGCCTTACGCCCCTCGGACAACGCCTTCTCGATGTCCAGCGTCCCCGCCAGCCGGTCCGTGCTCGCCCCCACCGGCAGATCCACCAACCGCACCGGCCGCTCCTCCGCGGGCGCGTCCGCCGGGTGCGGCCCGGCCGGGCACTCCGGGTTCGGGTTCTCGGGGTCGCAGGAGTACGGGCACCCGGCGACGAGCCAAATCGGGGGCAGGAGCCTCGCCAGCGCTCGCACCGCCGTGGACTTCGCCGTCCCTTTCTCTCCCCGCACCAGCACGCCACCGACCTCCGGGGATACCGCGTTCAAGAGCAGGGCGAGCTTCAGGTCCTCCTGGCCCACGATGGCGGAGAGGGGGTAAGGCGCGTTCACCGGCGACCCGCCCGCCTGTCGAACGTCCTCATCCCCGCTCCTCCAGCATGCCCTCGTTCTCCAGGTACGCGGCCTTGAGCGCCTGCAGGTCCTCGGGGTCAGGCTCGGCCCACAGGCCGCGCTCGGCCGCTTCGAGGAGGCGCTCGCCTATGGCGCGCAGTGCCCATGGGTTGGACCGTTGCATAAAGTCGCGTACCGCCTCGTCGAGGACGTACTTGCGGGTTAGGTCGCGGTACATCCAGTCTTCTACGACGTTCGCTGTGGCGTCGTAGCCGAAGAGGTAGTCCACGGTGGCGGAGAGCTCGAAGGCTCCCTTGTAGCCGTGGCGTCGCATGGCCCCGATCCACTTGGGGTTGGCGACGCGGCTGCGGAAGACGCGCCGCGCCTCCTCGGAGAGGGTCCGCGTCTTTACCCTGGACGGGTCGGCCGAGTCCCCGATAAACGCCTTAGGGTCGCGGCCGGTCAGGGCGCGGACGGCGGCGATCATGCCCCCGTGGTACTGGAAGTAGTCGTCGGAGTCGAACAGGTCGTGCTCCCTGTTGTCCACGTTCTTGACGGCGACCTCGGTGCGCCTGAGGTTCGCCTCCATCGCCCCCCGCGCCTCGACGCCGTCGAGCCCCTTGCCGTAGGCGTAGCCGCCCCACACGGCGTAGACCTCGGCGAGGTCGGCGGCGTCGCGCCAGTTGCGGGCGTCCATGAGCGGCAGCAACCCAGCCCCGTAGGCGCCGGGCCTCGAGCCGAAGATGCGGGTGGTCGAGCGGCGCTCGTCTGCGCCGTTATGGCTCTCCTCGTCGGCGTGCTTTTTGACGAAGTTCATCTCTTCGGGCTCGTCGAGGCCCGCGACGGTGGTAAAGGCGTCGTCCATTAAGGAGATCAGGTTCGGAAAAGCGTCCCTGAAGAAGCCGCTGATCCTGACCGTCACGTCTATCCTCGGCCGCCCAAGCTCCTCTGATGGGATCACTTCGAGCCCCGTCACCCGCCGCGACTCCCCGCTCCACACGGGCCTGACGCCGAGCAGCGCCAGTATCTCCGCGATGTCGTCCCCCTGTGTCCGCATCGTCGCCGTGCCCCACACCACGATCCCGACGGTCTCAGGGTACCGTCCTTCTTCTTCGAGATAACGCCGCAAAAGGTCGTCCGCGAGCCCCCGCCCGACCTCCCAAGAGAGCGCGCTCGGCAACGCCTTCGGGTCCACCGAGTAGAAGTTCCTCCCCGTCGGCAGCACGTTCACGAGCCCCCGCGTCGGAGACCCCGAAGGCCCCGCCGGCACGTAACCGCCCCCGAGGCCGCCGAGCAGGTTCCCCATTTCCTCCGGCGTCCGCCCCAGGCGCGGCACGACCTCCTCCGCCGCGAACCGCAGCGAGCGCTCCACCCCCGCGTCCGCCACGCCCAGCGTCTCTTCGCAGACCTCCCCAGCGGCCCCCGCCTCCCAGCCGCGTCCCTCCAGCGCGAGCAGCAGCGCCTGCTGCGCCTCCTCCAGCCGGTCGAGCAGGTCAGAAGAGGTCGCCACGACCCTGGGGAACCGTTCGGCGAGCGCCGCCGGCGCCTCCGCCCGGAGGCCGCCGTTCTCCGCGAGGCCACGCTCGTCGAGGCCGTAGGCGGCGCCGACGGCGCGGCGCAGGCCGGGCGTCTCTCCGCTTCCTGTCCTGAGGATGGCGGCCAGCAGGTGGCGGAAGGCCTCGCCTTGGGGCGTCTCTCCGAGTACGTGGAGGCCGCCCCTAATAGGGAGGTCCTTTATCTCGCAGAGGTAGCCGTCCACGTGGTTGAGGAAGTCGCCGAACTGCTCGGGTTGTTCTTCGACGCCGAGGTCGCGGTGGAGTTCGGCGTCGCGAAGGGTCTCCCATATCCTGACGCGTATTGCGGGGAGCTTGGAGGGGTCGAGGGTCTCGACCTGGTAGTACTCGTCCAGGAGTTGCTCGAGCTTCGCCAGGTCGTCGTAGGTCTCGGCGCGGGTCATCGGGGCGATCAAGTGGTCCACCACCGTCGCGTGCGCCCGCCGCTTGGCCTGCGTCCCCTCCCCCGGGTCGTTGACGACGAAAGGGTAGAAGAGCGGGACGTCCCTCAAGGCCGCGTCGGGCGCGCAGCCCGGCGAGAGGCCGAGCGACTTGCCGGGTAGCCACTCTAGGGTCCCGTGCTTGCCGAGGTGGACTATCGCGTCCGCGCCGAACTCTTCTATGACCCACCAGTAGGCGGCGAGGTAGTGGTGGGTCGGCGGGAGGTCGGGGTCGTGGTAGATCGCGATGGGGTTCTCCCCGAAACCCCGCGGCGGCTGTATCCCGACGAAGACGTTACCGAAGGAGAGCCCCGCGACCACGAAATCCCCCCCGTCCACGTACAGGTCCCCCGGCGGCGGTCCCCAGTGCCTCTCGACCCCGCCCCGCAGGTCCTCCGGCAGCCGGGCGAACCATTCGGCGTAGCGCCGCGCGTCCAGCCGCCCGGCGGCGCCCTCCAGCTGCTCGCCGGTGAGGAACTCGAGGTCGTGACCGCCGGCGGAGATGAGGGAGTGGATCAGCTCGTCTCCGTCCTCCGGGGCGCCGTCCACCCCGTAGCCCGCGTAGCGCATGGCGGCGAGCAGCCTTATGGCGCTCACCGGGGTATCGAGTCCCACGGCGTTGCCGACGCGGGAGTGCTTTGTGGGGTAGTTGGAAAGGAGGACGGCGACCTTTTTGTCCGCGTTAGGGGTACGACGGAGCACGGCGAAGCGGGCCGCGAGGCCGGCGAGGCGCCGGGTCCGTTCTGGGTCGGCGCGGTAGAGGGTGAGCGGGGCTCCGACGGGCGAGTCAGAGGCCAGGCGTTCCTTAAAGGAGAAGGGCACGCCGATGACGCGCCCGTCGAACTCGGGGATGGCGACCTGCCAGGCGGTATCCAGTGGGGAGAGGCCCGCATCTGAGGCGAGCCACGCCTCGCGCGAGCCCGTCGCGCAGATTCCCTGCACCACCGGTACCCCGAGCTCCTCGAGCGCCGGCACCTCCCACTCCAGCCACTCCATTGGCGAACCGGCCTTGTGGGCGTCGGCGGCGTTCGAGCCACCGCCGGCGAGCACGGTGGTGGTCAGGCAGTCCACGCGGCCTTTTAGCAGCTCGAGCGCGGGCACGGACCCGTCGGCCCCCGCCCGCAGCGAGTACCCGAAGACCGGAAAAGCGTTCGCGCCGGCGTCCTCCAGTGCCCCGACCAGCGCGTCCACGAACGCGGTGTTGCCCCCCATCCAGTGCGCCCGGTAGAAGACGACGCCAACGGTGGGAAGCCCCGGGTCGTGCAGCGCCAGCAGGTCCTCGACGGGGGCCCCATCCGCGAGGCGGGGATGGTAGACGCCGACGTCCGGCAGGGCCGCCGCAGGCTCAGAGCCGTAGCCCTCCATAAGGACGGTGTCGGCGACGAACCGGAAGAGATTCTCCGTGTTGCCCACGCCGCCGAGGCGCAGGTACTCGAAGGCCCCAAGCACGATCCCCGATGGTACGGTCGAGAGGGCGGTCAGCTCCGCGTCGGGCTCCGCCTCCCCGCCGAAAAGGAGGAGGGGTATCCCCAGCTCCTCGCAGCGACGGCGCAGCGCCCCGAGGCCCTCCGGCCACGCCCGCCGTCCGCCGAGCAGGCGCACCATCACGGCCCGCGCGCCCGGGAGTTCGCCCCCGAAAAACGCACCCGGGTCGTCCAGCGAGACCGGGTTGGCGCAGCGGACGAGGGGGAAGCCGTCGGGGAGGCGCTCGACGGCCTTCGCGGCCGCCAGGATCTCGGTGTCGGCGGTGGTCAGGAAGAGCAGCGTAGCTGCTCTGGCGCTTGCAGCTTTCGGACCGTCAGCCATCAGCTCTTGCTCCGTCGGTCGTCGGTACTCGTTGCCGCGAACGCGGCCGACTCGCGCGCCGGAACCTCGCCTTCTTCTGGGGAGGTTCCGAAGCGCGCGGGGTCGTCGGCCGCGGTTTGCGCTCCGCCGACGGCCGATAGCTGACCGCTAACGATGGGCAGAGCGCGCGGCGCCCCGGCTTCGATCATCGCCAGCAACGCCTCGCGGTCGACGTTCTCAGCGACGAGGTCGCCGAGCTTCTCGAGTTGGGCCTCGCGGGCGGCGGCGAAGGGCTCGCCGCCCGGCCTCCAGTCGAGGTTGCGTTCCGCGGCGACCCACGCAAGGAGCGAGCCGCGGAAGGCGTCGCATTCGAGGACGCCGTGCCAGGAGGTGCCGAGGGTCGTGCCAAGGCGGCAGCCTTCCGGGCCGGCCTCTGTGAGGAAGAGCGGGTCCCCGGCACGGCGGCGGGTCCTGCCGTGGTGGATCTCGTACCCCGCGACGGGCGCGTCGCCGAAGCCCGGCGCCCGCCCCCCCGGACGGGCCAAGACCTTCTCCCTGCCGAAAGCGGTCTCGACGGGCAGTAGGCCGAGGCCGGGGACCTCGGGCGTCCCGCTCTCGACGCCGTCTAAGATCTTCTCCCCGAGCATCTGGTAGCCGCCGCAGATGCCGAGCGACGGTAGGCCGCGCCGCGCCCGCTCCGCGAAGGCCTCGTCCAGGCGGCGCAGGCGGAGAAGCCGAAGATCGTCGACGGTAGCCTTGGTGCCGGGGATGACGGCGAGGTCCGCGTCGAGGAGTTCTTCGCGGGACTCGGTGAAGCGGACGGAGACCCCCGGCTCGTGGGCGAGGGCGTCGAAGTCCGTGAAGTTGCTTATGCGCCCGAGCCTCGCTACGGCGACCCGCAGGACGTCTCGCCCGAGCGAGGGCTTCGTGGCGCGCGGGGCGTCGAGTGCGAGCGAGTCCTCGCCGTCCAGACCGAGGCCGCGGACGAAGGGGACCGTGCCGAGGAAGGGACGCCCCGTGAGCGCGGTCATCCGGCGCAGGCCAGGCGCGAGCACGGCCGGGTCGCCGCGGAACTTGTTGACCAGGAAGCCGGAAAGGAGCGCCTGGTCGGGCGGCGAGAGAAGGGCGAGGGTTCCGTAGAGGGAGGCGAAGAGGCCGCCGCGGTCGATATCGCCGACGAGGAGGACCGGCAGGTTTGCCGACCTCGCGAGGCCCATGTTGGCGAGGTCGTTCTCCCTGAGGTTGATCTCCGCCGGGCTCCCCGCCCCCTCGCAGACCACGACCTCGAACCGCGAGCGCAGGTCTTCCAGGGATTGGAGGACCACGGGCAACAGCTCCTTCTTCATGGGGCCGTAGCTTTTCGCGCTCGCCGTGGCCCACGGCTTGCCGCGCACGACTACCTGGGTGGTCCGTTCGGCGGAGGGCTTCAGGAGGACGGGGTTCATGGCGGCCTCGGGCTCTATCCTCGCGGCCGCGGCCTGGGCGGCCTGGGCGCGCCCGACCTCCGCCCCCTCCCGCGTCACGAACGAGTTGAGCGCCATGTTCTGCGCCTTGAACGGTGCGACGCTAACGCCTTCTCGCACGAGCCAGCGGCAGATTCCGGCTACCACGACGCTCTTTCCGGCGTCGGAGTGGGTGCCGGCCACGAGCAGGGCGCCGTTCAAGCGGCCCCGCTTCTGCGGTTCGCCCGCTCGCACAGGAGCCCGAAGAGCGTGCCGAGCCCGGCCCAAAAGACGAGTTGCGTGCCGAAAGACGAGAGGCGGAAACCCCACAGCAACCCAGACGGGAACCCCCCGGTCGAAGCCGCGGGCGGGAAGGTCAGGAAAAGGATGGAGACCACGAGCAGCAGCCCGGCTCCCACCGCCGCGCGGCGCCTCGGGGTCTCAACTCCCAGTTCGCGCAGCCCGCGCGCCGCGAGCCAGGCCGCCAGCACGGCCAGCAGGGAGAGGGCCACAAGCGCGAAGTAGGCGGCGGTGCGGACGCCGATGGTCGAGGGGTCGCCGACGGCGGGCGGGTTGGCCGGGTACTTCAGGAAGGGGATCGCGAACGCCCCGGCAAAGAGGGCCGCCGTCAGGTAAAGGCTGCGCCTCATCTCGCCCTCCGCGGCCAGCCTTCCGCGAAAGAACGCGAAGACGAGGC
>CADCUZ010000117.1 GCA_902806015.1 uncultured Rubrobacteraceae bacterium | reverse complement strand
TTGTCTCGGGCGGGAGACCCGCTTTCCTCAGCAGGGGCTTCCACGAGCGGTTGTGGACGTTGTGGACGCTCACGGGCCTACCTGTTCTGGTGCAGAATACCCACTCGCTGGCCCTCGGACGCTCCCGCAACGCCTCTACGGAGGTCTGGGTCAGCCTGATGCTTCTCCTGCCCTTCGAGGTCTTGGGTGCCTCGATCCTGCCGTTGAACACGGTGCGCCTGACCTGAAGGGTTCCGGCTTCAAGATCAACGTCTCCCCATTGGAGTCCGAGAAGCTCCCCCGAGCGCATCCCGGTGGTAACGGCCAAGATATAGAGCGTCTCAAACCTCTCCCCCCTCGCCGCTCGAAGCAGGCTCTTCACCTGCCCCTCGTCGAGCGGCCTTACCTCCGTGTTTCGCTCCCTCGGCGGGTCCACCGCCTCCGCCACGTTCCTCGGAATCAGCGACCACCTGACCGCTTGCTTCAGGGCCTTGTGGAGCGTCGTGTGGACCATCCGCACGGTCCTGGCGGAGAGGCCGGATTCGAGCTTGGAGCGGTACAGGGCCTGGACTTGAAGCGCGTTCAGCTTGTCGAGCCTCGTCTTACCGAGCGCGGGCACAAGGTGCAGGCGCACAACCTCCTCGCTCCTCTTCCAGGTCCTCTCCCTCACCGTACCCCTCACCGATTGCAGCCACTCGACGAGGTAATCCCCCACCGTTAACCCCTCAGAGTCGTAGACAACGCCGGAGTTCCTCTCCGCTATGGCAGCGGCGAGCTTCGAGGCCGCTTCTTTTCGGGTCTTGGAGTAGATGTACTTGGTCTTGATGCCTTTTGAGGTCTGGACCTTGTACTGGCCTACCCACAAACCGTCCTTACGGCGGTAGACCGAACCCTCGCCGTTGCCCCTTCTTTTCGCCATCCTTCTCCCTCCGTGACTGTAGAGGAAGCTGTAGCGGGCCAACGACCCGACGAGGGGAGACTCGGATTCTGCCGTATTTCCGGTGCATTCGGGAGCGGGCCCGGCAGGATTCGAACCTGCGACACACGGCCCCGGAAACCGTTGCTCTATCCCCTGAGCTACGGGCCCGCGTAAAGAGAACCGCCCTCGCATGTTACCCCACCGGCAACGCCCCTTCAATCGGGCTTTTGGGGACGAACGGGGGCGTTTGCAATCGTGCGTGCGATGTATAAACTACGCCGCACCCGATATGTACGCGGTGATCTCTGACATCCACGGGAACTACGAGGCACTGGAGGCCGTGCTCCGGGACATGCCCGGCGTTGTCGAGACGGTGTACTGCCTGGGGGACGTAATAGGTTACGGGGCCAGCCCGAACGAGTGCTGCGACGCCGTGAGGAAGTTGGGGATGCCCACGATCACGGGCAACCACGACCTGGCAGTGACCGACCTCTCCACCGACCTTAACTGGTTCAACCCGGTCGCCGCCGCCGCCGTGGTGTGGACACGTGAGCAGTTGAACGAGGAGAACGCCGAGTTTTTGCGCTCCAGGCCGCGCATGATGCAGACGCGCGAGGCCCTCTTCGTCCACGGCTCGGTGCGCGACCCCGACGAGTACATCATCAACAGCATCTCTGCCGAGGAGAACCTGGCGATTCTTACGAGCGAGTACCCGAACATCCCCGTCTGCTTCTACGGCCACACGCACGTCAAGGCCGTCGCCCCCTCGCCCAACGGCGCGATGAACGGGGGGCACACGCTGGACCTTCGCTCGGGCGGGCCCTACCTGGTCAACCCGGGCTCCGTGGGCCAGCCGCGCGACGGGGACACCTTCGCCTCCTACGTGCTGGTGGACGGGGGTCAGATCGTCTATCGCTTCGTCGAGTACGACATACCGAAGGCGCAGACCAGGATCCGGGCCGCGGGCCTCCCGGAGATGCTGGCCGACCGCCTCGCCGTCGGCCGCTAGGATCCGGAAAGATCGGGCGTGCAACCCGCCTTCTCGAAGCTCTTCACCGTGGAAGAGGCGAACGCCCTCCTCCCGAAGCTCAAAGAACTCCTTACGGACGTCTTCGTCCATCGCGACGCCCTGCGCCAAAAGGCCCCCCACATGGAGCCCATCCTGCGCGCTGGGGCCGCGAACGGGGGCGGGCGCGTGGGCTCTGAGTACGGCGTCGAGGCGTACCTACTCTACCTGACGATAGAGGCCATCCGCGAGGAGGGCGTCCTGCTCAAGGACCTCGACACGGGCCTGCTCGATTTTCCCCACGAGCGGGAAGGGCGGGTCGTCTTCCTGTGCTGGCACCCGCCCGAAGAGAACGTCGCGTTCTGGCACGAAATCGAGGCCGGCTACCCCGGCCGCCAACCCCTCTAGGACCGGTGAAGGTCGTCCTTCAGAGGGTCACGAGCGCCTCCGTCACGGTCGAACGGGAGAAGATCTCCGAGATAGAAAAGGGTCTCTTGCTCCTCGTCGGCGTCGCCACCGGGGACGGCGAGGCCGAAGCGGACTGGCTCGCGAGGAAGGTCGCCGGCCTGCGCATCATGGCCGACGACGAGGGCAAGATGAACCGCAGCGTGCTAGAAGCCGGGGGCGAGGTCCTCGCCGTCTCCCAGTTCACCCTCCTCGGCGACTCGAGAAAGGGCCGCCGCCCGAGCTTCGTAGAAGCCGCGCCGCCGGAGGTCGCGGAGCCACTCTTTGACCTTTTCTGCGAGAAGCTGCGCGGGGCCGGCGTCCGTTGCGTACGGAAGGGCCGCTTCGGCGCGATGATGGACGTCTCGCTCGTAAACGACGGTCCCGTAACGATGCTGCTCGAGAGGCAGGCCGACTAACGCCAACGTGCTAACGCGCGGCGTCTCGCCAGACGCTGTATTGGCCTTGGTGGCGGCGAAGCTCTCCGTCGCGGACCAACGCGGTGGTGTCCGAGATGCGCTCGAGAAAGTAGCGGTCGTGGGAGACGAAGACGACGGTGCCCGGGAAGCGTTCGAGTTCGGACTCCAGGACCTCGAGCGAGGCTATGTCGAGGTGGTTTATCGGCTCGTCGAGGACAAGGAAGTTGGGTTCGCGGAGCATAAGGAGGAGGAACTCCAGGCGGGTGCGCTCGCCGCCGCTGAGGGAGTCCACGGGGGACCGGGCCTGCTCGTAGCGGAAGAGGAAGCGGCCGAGCAGGCTCACCGCGTCTCCCTCGTAGATGGGCTTGGTGTCGCGCACGCGGCTCAAAGGTGTCGCGCCGGCGGCGGGGGCGTGGTCCTGGGCGAGGTACCCGGTGTTTATGGAGGGGCCGATCCAACGCTCCCCCTCGGTCGGCGCGAGCTTGCCGGCGAGCACTTTCGCGAGTACGCTCTTGCCAGCGCCGTTCGGGCCGACGACGCCGACGCGCTCGCCGCGCGAGACGCTCAGGTCGGCCCCGATCAGGACGGGCTCGTCCCCAAAGGCGACGCTCACGTCCCGAAGCTCCACGACTTTCTGGCCGCCGCGGACGCCCTCGCGGAAGCTCAAGCCAATCCTGCGCCGCTCCAGGACCGGCTTCTCGACCTTGTCCATGCTCTCGATCTGGCGCCGCTTAACCCGCGCCTGGCGCGCGTGACGCTCGTCCTCGGTGTTGTGGGCCCACTGCTTGAAGCGCTGGATGGCCGCCTCCAGGCGGGCTATCTCTTTTTGCTGGGTGACGTAGAGCTGCTGCTGGCGCTTCTGCTCCAGCTCGCGCGCCAGGGCGTAGGCAGAGTAGTTGCCGGGCCAGAGCCTCGTCTTCCCGTTCTCCAGCTCGGCGATCCCCGTCGCCGTCTCGTCGAGCAGGTAGCGGTCGTGGGAGACGACCACGACGGCCCCCGCGAAGGACCGGACGAGGGCCTCCAGGCGCTCCCTACGTTCGGCGTCGAGGTGGGCCTCCGGCTCGTCGAGGAGCAGCACGTCGGGTCGTTGCGCGAGGCAGGCGGCCAGCACCGCGAGCTTGCGCTGGCCCCCGCTCAACTCGCGCATCGGCCGGCCCGCGTCGTCCCGCCCAAAGCCCAGGTCCGCCAGGTACCCCCTGGCCTCGCCGTCGAACCCGTTACCGCCCAGCTCCGTAAACCGCTCCAGCAGCCGGCCGTGGTGCTCCAGCACACGCTCCATCTTGCGCAGGTCGGCGGATACCTCGGGGGCCCCGAGGCGCTCCTCGCAGGCTTTCAGCTCCGCCCTTACCCTTGCGAGCTCCGGACGAGCTTCGCGGATGACCTCGAGCGGCGAGCGCGCCTCCGCCCCGACGTGCTGGGGCAGAAAGGCGACGCGCAGGCCCCTCCGGCGGAACACCTCTCCCCCGTCGGCCTCCTCCAGCCCCGCGAGGAGGCGCAGCAACGTGGACTTGCCCGCGCCGTTGCCGCCCACCAGCCCGATCCTCGCGCCCTCCGGGACGCACATCTTCAGGCCGCGCAACACGGCCCGTCCGCCATAGTACTTGTCCACGGCCCGCAGCCCGATCAGGGTCAAGGCGCCCCCCCATTGTCCGTCCGCACCAGGCCCACGCCGCCAATGATGCCGCCCCAGCGTCCCCCGCGCATCACCCTTTTGGACGACTTACGAGCCTCGGCCACCGGGGACCACCCCCTCGACGTACACGGTCGCGGGCCGCGTGTACCCCTCGCGGTGGATGCGCTCCCGCAGCGCCTCGCGGCGCCCGCGCCACCGTTCAGCGGCCTCGGGCGGCAAGCCCAAAAGCTCCGCAGGTTCATCCTGCGCGAGCACCACCTTGCCCAGGTGTCGGATCGGAAACGGCGGCAAGACACGCCACCGCACGTCGGATACAGCTTCTTTGTGCAAGGCTGCAAGCCGCTGCGGCGGCCCTATGCCTAAGAGTTCTCTGCCGGATGACAAGAGGGCCAGCTCCGCGTCCAGCCTTTCGTCTTCCAGTTGCGCGGCGGGAACGGAGTCCACGAAGTCGCCCGTCGCGACCCGTCCGCCGGGTCGCGCGACCGCTGCGAGCGCCGAGATCGCCTGCGCGGCGTCCCCCTCCCGCGCGTCCAGCTCGTGAAAGAGGCCCGCCGAGTAGACGAGGTCGAAGGAGCAAGGGCCGAACGGCGGCCGAAAGACGTCCCCGCCGACGAGCCGGACCGGGGCAGGAAGGTCGGCGTTCGAGAGATTTCCCCTCGTCGCCTCCACGCGTTTCTCGTCCGCGTCCAGGGCGGTGATGGAACCCCGCATCCCGACCCGCTGGCTGAGGCCCTCGACCCAGAGCAGCGAGGAGCCGCCGGCGTAGAGGACGTCGAGGCCGTGGAGCTCGCAGAGGAGGTCGAGCTCGCGGTCGCAGAACGAGACGAGGTCCTCCTCAAACTCCTCACGCTCTGCGGGTAGGAGGGGGTCTTGCCGGTATAATCCGTCCGTCATCAGATTCCTATCCCGTAAAAAGCGTCTTCCGGTTCCGCCTCCAGATCCCCGCCGATGGCCCTGGCGAACGATTGGAATTGATCAGAGTTTAGAGTAAGTAGGGCGGCGCGGTACGGGCGTGATGGGCCGATGCCCGGCTTCGCGACCTACGAGAGCCCCGCCGTCGAACGCGCACGACGAGGTGGTTGGGCAGGACGATCTCCTCCTGTCCGCCGGGGTCTTCTTCCCGGAGCCGCGCGACGAGCTTCCGCCCGGCCTGCAGGCCCTTCTACGGACAGCCTCGTCTGCCCCGCGGCCTCGACGAGGCCGAAGGCGAGCGGCGGCCAACAAAGACGGCGGCGCACACGTGGACGAGAAGCTCGAACCCAACTACGAGCGTCTGGCCGCGTCCGGGGCTCTAGGTATGTACATGAGCCAGATCACGGTCGGGGACGGCACCACGATTGACCTGCCGCCTCTGGGGAACGCTCACCTCGTCTACCTGCGCCAGATGGGCTACGAGGTTCTACGCAGCTTCGACATGCGGTTGCTGCTGGTCATTACTTGAGGGCGTCTACGCCAGCACCACCTCCACCCTCGGCTCCGACCACCGCCCCCCGAGCATGGCGGTGAAGGCTAGCCGGTTCGCGAGAGCGCAAGTGTGTGAAGCGCTACTTCAAAGAGCAGCGGGTGCTGTTCAAGGAGGTCAACATAGAGCGCGACCCGGACGCGGCGAGGGACATCGTGCGCAAGACGGGGCAGACGGGCGTGCCGGTTATCGAGATTGGGGGCAGCTGGATCGTGGGCTTCGACAAGAAGCGCATGGACAAGGAGCTGGCCCGTAAGGCTCGTAGGAGACGCTTGGCGTCCCCGGAGCAGAGCAGACGGCGCTTCCGGGAACAGCTCCACCGCAACGTCGGCTTCATCCGGCGCGGCGCATCTTCATGCACGCTGCCCATATGTTGTGGTCGAGCCCCGGTCCTCACGGGCTTTGAAGCCGCGCTTCTCCCTGATCCGGGCACGGTTATGCGGGATGCTGGATGCGGACTTCGGGGAACGACCCTTCCACGCACTTCGGTGAATAAGCCGCGCTCGGGCCTCAGGCGCTTCGTTGTGCCTGGGCCTCCAGGCCCAGCGGGCCCGCGTGCTCCCGGAGCAGGGCCGCGTAGTCCTCCTTGGCGGCTTCGACGATGCCTTCCGTGGTGGCCCCCCCTGGCGCTTCGTATCCTGCGATACGAGTGAACTTCCGAGAACCCCCTCAGGGCGAAGGTCGCGCCGCCCCGGCGTGTTCGCTTTCGCTGGCGTACGACTGGACGACGTGGCCAACCAGCGCCCACAGCGCGCCGAAGACCCCGAGCAGTACCGCGTAAGAGGGGGAACCCCGAACGCCGATAAAGAAGGCGACCTGCAGCGGGAGCTGCACGAAGAACCACGCCCCGACGAGGAGCGGCACGAGCCTCCGCCAGCCGCTCAGGACCCCCGCCCGCAAGACCGCGATGCCGAGCGCTATCATCCCGATGGACGAGACAAGGCCGCCCGCCGGCGTGAGGACCTGGTCGGCCGAGGCGTCCGTGGTCAGGTACAGGCCGCCGACCGTCCACAGGAGCAGGCCCACAAGGGCGACCACCGTGGCCGCCCGGGGCAGCCACCCCGAACCGCCCACGCGGAGGGACCACAGGCCGAGGACGCCGCCCATAAGGCCCAAAACGGCGACACCGAACAGCCCATTCGCGAACCGAGCGGTGGCGGTATCGGCCGTCACCGCGCCGGCCGCTTGTGAGTCCAGCAGGAATCCCGCGATGGCCACCAACGCGCCGCAAACGACGCACACCCAGCCGAGCAAGCGGGTTCGACTCGAGGTTTGCATGGGGTTTCCTCCTGTTCGTGCTGCTCTCCGAGGCGAACCCTAGCGGCTAGACACCCGGGGCGTATCGCCCGAATGGGCTAGTTTTTCGGGAACCCCCTCAGCATGAAGTTCGGGGAACGCCCCTTCTACGAGGTTGGGTGAATAAGGACTGGAGGGAGGGCATGCCCTCCCTCCACTAGGCCGCGGCCC
>CADCUZ010000116.1 GCA_902806015.1 uncultured Rubrobacteraceae bacterium | reverse complement strand
CCGAGCGAGGGCTTCGTGGCGCGCGGGGCGTCGAGTGCGAGCGAGTCCTCGCCGTCCAGACCGAGGCCGCGGACGAAGGGGACCGTGCCGAGGAAGGGACGGCCCGTGAGCGCGGTAATCCGGCGCAGGCCCGGCGCGAGCACGGCCGGGTCGCCGCGGAACTTGTTGACCAGGAAGCCGGAAAGGAGCGCCTGGTCGGGCGGCGAGAGAAGGGCGAGGGTGCCGTAGAGGGAGGCGAAGAGGCCGCCGCGGTCGATATCGCCGACGAGGAGGACCGGCAGGTTTGCCGACCTCGCGAGCCCCATGTTGGCGAGATCGTTCTCCCTGAGGTTGATCTCCGCCGGGCTCCCCGCCCCCTCGCAGACCACGACCCCGAACCGTGAGCGCAGGTCTTCCAGCGATTGGAGGACCACGGGCAGCAGCTCCTTCTTCATGGGGCCGTAGCTTTTCGCGCTCGCCGTGGCCCACGGCTTGCCGCGCACAACTACCTGGGTGATCCGTTCGGCGGAGGGCTTCAGGAGGACGGGGTTCATCGCGGCCTCGGGCTCTATCGCCGCGGCCGCGGCCTGGGCGGCCTGGGCGCGCCCGATCTCCGCCCCCTCCCGCGTCACGAACGAGTTGAGCGCCATATTCTGCGCCTTGAACGGTGCGACGCTCACGCCTTCCCGCGCGAGCCAGCGGCAGATTCCGGCGACCACGACACTCTTTCCGGCGTCGGAGTGGGTGCCGGCCACGAGCAGGGCGCCGTTCAAGCGGTCCCGCTCCTGCGGCTCGCCCGCTCGCACAGAAGCCCGAATAGCGTACCGAGCCCGGCCCAGAAGACGAGTTGCGTGCCGAAAGACGAGAGGCGGAAACTCCATAGCAACCCAGACGGGAACCCCCCGGTCGAAGCCGCGGGCGGAAAGGTCAAAAAAAGGACGGAGACCACGAGCAGCAGCCCGGCGCCCACCGCCGCGCGGCGCCGCGGGGTCTCAACTCCCAGTTCGCGCAGCCCGCGCGCCGCGAGCCAGGCCGCGAGCACGGCCAGCAGGGAGAGGGCCACAAGCGCGAAGTAGGCGGCGGTGCGGACGCCGATGGTCGAGGGGTCGCCGACGGCGGGCGGGTTGGCCGGGTACTTCAAGAAGGGGATCGCGAACGCCCCGGCAAAGAGGGCCGCCGTCAGGTAAAGGCTGCGCCTCATCTCGCCCTCCGCGGCCAGCCTTCCGCGAAAGAACGCGAAGACGAGGCCGAAGACCCCGCCGAGCGTCACCCCGAAGAGGCCCGTGGCGAAGAACAGCCCGACCTTTTGGGTCGGGCGGGAGAAGACCTCTTCCTCCCTGTGGTGGGCGCCGGTGGAGGCCTCCTCGAAGGCGATGGCGCGGTCCAGTAGGGGTTCCCCGACAAAGAAGGCGAAGACGCCAGCGAGGAGGCCCGCGAGCAGCCCGGCGGCCATGCCGCGGCGCAGGTAGATCGAGACCACGCCCGCCCTAGTGGCAGGGAGCGGCGAGCAGGTGTCGCCCGTCGTGGGCGAACTCGTGCAGGTAGTCGAAGGCGCCCGCGGCCTGCCCGAAAAGTGGCGCGAGCAGGGCCCCGCTGGCGGAGAGGATCACGAACAGCATCGCCAGCAGGAGCGCCAGGGCCAACCAGCCCCACAGGGGCAGCGTCGCCGTGGGGGGCCGAACGAGCCTCTTATCCATCGTTGCCTCCATCTCGGGGTCCGCGCCCCGGTCGGAATTTCGCGGGCGGAAGGCCAGTCTCCTGGCTCCCGGATCCTCGCTCCCCCGGCCTTCCCGCCGGCCCTTCGGCCGCCAGTGGCCCTCTTCGGGCTCGCTCCCCGGTTACAGTGGCGGGACCGCGCCGGACTCGAACCGGCTTCCTGTGTCCCTCCGCCGCCTGTCTACTAAGCGGGCAGCATAGCCCCACGCCCCGCACGCGTCAACCGCCCAGGGCCGGTACCCTCGGGGCGGTACCGGGCGTGGTATAAAGCGCACTTCGCATGGAGAGCATCCTCAACTTCCTCCAGTCCATCCCTGACTCCCCCGGCGGGGTGCTAGATTTCGTTACGGGCCTGCTTTTGAAGCACGGCTACCTCGTCATCTTTCTCGGGGCCGCGCTGGACAACTTTGGCCTTCCCTCCTCGGGGGACGTGGTCCTCTTCGCGGGGGGGTTCTTCGCCAACAACGGGCAGGCGGCGCTGCCGCTCGTCATGCTCAGCGGGTTCGCGGGGGCCCTCGTCTCGGACAACTCCGTTTACTGGATCGGCAGGATAGGCGGGCGTCCTTTGATCCACCGGATCCTCAAGATCCGGCTCCTCCACTTCCTCATAAACGAGAAGAGCCTGGATAAGGTCGAGCGCTACTTCGAGTCCCACGGCGGCAAGACGGTCTTTGTAGGCCGCTTCGGGCCGGGCCTGCGCAGCATGACCCCGCTCTTCGCCGGCGTCACCAGGATGAGCTACCACAGATTTATCCCTTACAACGTGGCCGCCGGCTGCGTATGGGCCGTGGCCTACTCCCTGATAGGCTACGTTTTCGGCCAGTACTGGGGCGAGCTGCTCGCCGTGGCAAAGTCCTTCGGTTTGGGCGTCGTGGCCATCGTGGTGCTCGTCCTTCTTGCGTACCTGCTGCGGAGGAGGTACCGGCGGCGGGGAGAGAATTAGCCTTTGCGGAGCCCGACGCGGGCACACTTGAAGGACTCATGACCCTGGATGAGCTTCGGACACGTCTGACGAACCTGGACAGGGAGCGGGAGAAGGTCTCCGCCGAGCTTGCCCTCGCCAGCGACGCCGCCGCGACCAGGGAGCAGATAGACACCGCGCTGGCGGCATTCTTCGAGTTCAGACGGTACGGTGGGTTCTTCTTTAACGACTCCCCGGAGGAGCGGAGAGCGGCTTACAGACGTCTTGGGGCGCGGTTCGAGGTGGACCGGGACGGACTGCTGACCCTGCGGTTCGACCTGGAAGTTGCGGTCGAGAACGCGACTGTCGAGCTTCCCTTTGTGCGAGACAATCCCATCTTGAGATAAAGATCCTCGGGAACAGGCAGGCACTGGTCCGCCTGGCGCCGAAGACCACGAGCTCCACCAGGAGCGATCTTGCCGAAGCCCCACGACGCTCGCCTCTACGACCCTACCCAACGTAGAGCGGCACGCGAATCGGCCACGAGAGGCACGTTGGCTGTGGTTCCATCGAGGCTGTCCTCCCCTCAAAATCCCTCGCGCGAATCATCAGCGGGCCCCTCGCCGCGAGGTGGCCGTTGTCGTCGCCTCGGGGTTCCCCAACGGCCCCATATTGTCACACCCTTTCGGGAGCGGCCGCCGGAGGAGCTGTTCGGGAGGCTCATCTCCGCCCTGTGCGCGCTGTCGATGGCCGCGCCCTCTCCAGGAGGGACGCCTCCACCCGCAACTGGAGGTCTGCGGCAGGCCCAGTGGCGTGGGCCTGGGGTCGGCGTGGGTGACCCCCTCGGAGGCGAGACGGACGGGCCCTCGGAGGTCCGCGTGGGAGGACTGCGCAGGTGGGGCTAAAGAAACACACCGGGGTGGGGGAGCTGCTGGCCTTCATAGAGAAGACGGAGGCGCCTCTCCGGAGGGGTCGCGGCCTCGGGGCCGCTAGGGAGCTGAGCCGGCAGCTGTCGGCCTAACCTCCTGAAAGAGGCCTTCCCAGGAGTTGGTGGCCGGGACGTCCTCCGAAGCTGGCCTTTTCGAGCTTCTCGTCGTTCAAGGTCTTCCCGCTATCATCGCCTCGCCGGCGTGCCTCCGGCTATTTCGGGCCCCTGCCTCCGGCTCAGTAACCGTTCTCCGCCGCGCGGCAATCGTCCCCGGAACACCCTCGCAACGCCCCGAGTCGCCCTCGCAGGCGCCGGACGAGCTCGGGCTGCGCTGCCTCGTACCGATCGTTTAGCTGGTAAGGGTCTTTCCTCAGGTCGTAGAGTTCTCGTTCGTCGTTGCCGTACTCGACGTAGAGGTGATCCCCGGTCCTCACGGCCTCGAGCCCGGGACGACCCCAGTCCTCGCGCGGGGCGCGGCGCCAGTCCTCTGGCAGCGGGTCGCCGCTGAGCGGCGGGACCGCGGTGGGCCCCAACTCGGTGGCGGCCTCGACCAGGAACCTCCGGCGCCAGTCCTCCTCGGGCGTGGGGGTCCCGTCCAGCAGGGGCGCCAGCGAGCGCCCGTCCACGAACTTCGGGGGGTCGGCCCCGGCCAGGTCCGCGAAGGTGGGCGCCAGGTCGTTGTTTAGCACCGTGTGGGGGAGCTTCTTTCCCTCCGGCACGCCTGGGCCCCGCACCATCAGGGGCACCCTTATGTCCTCCTCGTAGGCCGTCCACTTGCCCGCGCCTAAGCGGTGCTGGCCCAAGTGGAAGCCGTTGTCGCTCGTGAAGAAGATGTAGGTGTCGTCGAGCTCGCCGCTGCGGCGCAGGGCGTCCACGAGGTCGCCTACCATGTCGTGGACGGCCAGCATGGACTGGAGGCGTTTGCGGTGAAGCTCATCCATGTAGGCGACCTGGTCCGGGCCGAGGGGCGGGTTGTCGCGCACCCAGTCGGGCTTGTCGGAGACGTCCTCCTCGTCGAAGGAGGGCGGGCGCGGAAGCTCCACGTCTTTGAGGGCGTCTTTGTGGCGGGGGGCTGGCGTGGCCGGTTGGTGGGGGGCCTTCGTGCCGAGCCACATCAGGAAGGGGCGGTCTGTGGTGAAGAAGGGCGGGTCGGCCCCCGCGGTCCGCTCCACGTAGTCGGAGGCCTTGTTGGAGAGCACGTCGTCGAGGTGGTAGCGGTCGGGGTCGTAATCGATGACGGCGCCGTTCTCGTTGATGCTGTTGGTCAGGAAGTTGCCGGACAGGCCGTGCCACTCGTCCCAGCCCAGCGGGATATAGGTCCCTCCGTATCCGTTCAGGTACTTACCGAAGAAACTAGTCCGGTAACCGTCTTCTTGCAACCAGGTCGCCATCGTGGAGTTCTCGTGGCCCAGGAAGCGGAACTTCTGGAATCCGCCGCGCGGCGGTTCGTTGCTCAAGACCTGGTGGTTGTGGACGTACTGGCCGCGCAGGGTCGTCGCCCGGCTGGGGCAGCACAGGGAATTGGTGACAAAGGAGTTCTCGAAGGTGGTACCCTCTTCGATCACCTCTTCCCTGAGGTTGGGCATCTGCTCCAGCATGGCCGGGGAGAGGTCCCGGTAGGCCAGGTCGTCCGTTAGGATCAGGATCAAGTTCGGACGTTCCGGCTTTTCGTTTTTCTGCTCGGGCTGCGGCTGGCCCTCGGCGGTCGGCAGGCAGGAGACGAGCACGCAGGCCAGCGCCAGCAGGAGGACCACCCGGCCGACCTTTAAGAACACTCTCTCCGATCCACCCTCGTCATAAGCCAATCGTCCGCCGATCACGCGGCCCGGTGGCCGCCTACGTACCGCCCTCGTACCCTTCGGGGCGCTCGCGCACGCGTCTTGCGGCCGCGCCCCCCATCAGAACCAAAAACTCTGTTATACATTCTGATGATGTGCGAGTCCACTTCCAGGATGCCGAGATGGTAGCGAGCGCGGGGGGCGTCGGGTGCTGCTGGACCTGATCCGGGGCGTCCCCGTGGCCCTCCTGGTCGGTCTCATCCCCGGCTACTTCTGGGCGAGGTGCCTAGCCGCCACCGAGGACCTCGCCGAACGCCTCGCCTACACGATTGCCCTCTCCGTGACCCTCGTCCCGGCCACGTCCCTCATCCTCGCAAGCCTCTTCGGCACGGGCGTCACCACGGCGGTCTCCGTAACCTCCGTGGTCCTTGTGTTCTGCGCCGGGCTCACCGCCCGGCTCCTGTTCGGGCCGGCGAAGGGATCGTCGGGTCCCCTGGCCCCGCTTCCCCCGCCACCGGACGTAGCGACGCTCGTGCCGCTGTGCCTGGCGCTGCTGCTGGCACTCGGCGTGTTTTTCGGTTTTCCGGCCGGGGGTTGGGCAATGGTCCCGGTGGCGGCCCTCGTAGTCCTCTCGGGCGTACTCTACTGGCTCTCCCTCCGCCGGAGGGGCGACACGGACGCGGGGCCGTTGGAGGCAGGCGAGGAGGTGTCGCCTGCGATCGTTTACGGTTTGCTATCAGTGGCGCTCGTGCTGGCGCTCGCGCGGGGGTACCTCGGGCCCCTGGTCAACGGCTGGCCCTTCCCACGGGGGGTGGACCGCTACGAGCACGCGATCATGACTGGCATGATGGCGAGGGACGGCTCTACCGAGTCGTTCATGCTCTACCCGCCCGGCTTCCACGCGCTCTCCGCGATGATCTCGAACCTAAGCGGGCTGGAGCCGATGGCCCTCTTTCCCGCCCTCGCCCCAGCCTTGCTCGCCCTGACCTCGCTGTCGAGCTACGCGCTCGCGGCGCGGCTGTGGGGCCCGTCGGTCGGCGTGGCCGCCGCGTTCCTGTCCGGGCCCGTGCTGGGCGGGGCTTACCTGCACTTCGTCGAGGCCCGTTACCCGAACTTCGTGGGGGAGCAGATCATCATCATCGTAGCGGTGGCGGCCCTGATCGGGGTCTACGCCACCCCGACGATCCGGGCCGGCGTGCTCCTTGCCCTGCTCGGCTCCTCGGCGGTCTTCTACCACCAGATCGCGGGCTACGCGATGGCCGTGCTGCTCGCCGGGGTCACCCTGTTTTTCCTGCCTTACCTGATTCTGCGCCACCGCAGGACCGGGCTGGGGCTGCTGGCCTCGCTCGCCCTCCTCTTCGTGCTCGCCGCGGCCTTCGCCTGGGACACCTACGACCTGCCCGACCTCGTGGCGGGACTCCTCGGCGACTCCGAGACCGGTCGGGGCGGCGAGGCGGTGGCGATGGCGATAGGCACCAAGCCGGCCAACCCCCCTACGTACCTCCTCGTGACCATCACGGCGCCCGTCTTATGGCTCGGCCTCTTCGGAGCGCTGGTGCTGGCCCCGAACCGCACGAACGGCAACGTCCCGGCGAGGCTGGCGCACCTTACCCTGCTCGCCTGGGCCGCGCTCCTCTTCGTCGGGAGCCAGACGAGCTACAGCGGCTTCCCGGACCGCTTCGACCGCGACCTCGGCGCGCCCCTGGCCCTTCTTGCGGCCCCGGCGCTCGTGCTGCTCCTGCGCGCGACGCCGCGCCTCACGGCGTCGCGCACGACCCTCGCGGCTACCCTGCTAGCGGCTCTCCTCTCGGCGGGACTGCTGGTGGTCCAGACGACGCGCAACCTGGAAGCGGCGGCCGGCCCGAGCGAGCGTCCGAAGGACAGGCCGGCCACGCCCGAGGTAGCCGCCGCCGGTGCCTGGCTCGGCGAGAACAACACCGGCGGCGGCATCGTGGCCACGCCCTACCTCGACTACGTCCCGAGCCGCGGGATGCTGGCGATGGGCGGCTACACGGAGATGCAGTCCTACGACGCCAGCCGCATCCGGCGCGCGAGGGACCTCCCCCCCTTCGGTGCCGGCCCCCTCTGGGACGCCCTGTGGGTACTCAGGCACCCCGACGGGGAGAAGACCCGGCGCATCATGCGGGAGAACGACGTCCGGTACGTAGTCTTCCACAAGCGCTACCCTGGCGTGAGCTGGCTCCCCTTCGCCCAACGAAAAGACCTCTACAAGACGGCCTACCAGAACCCGAGCGTTATCATCTTCGAGCCCCGCAACACCTGAGCCCGCCCGGCAACGTTCCCGCGATGCACGACGCCACAGGCGCTACCCGCGGCAGAGCGCGCTGGGTTTTCGGTCAGGATGATGTTCTCCCAGAGCCGGAAGCCGACGGCTGATAGCTGGTGGCCACCCTCGCTATAATGCGCGGGGCGGCCCACCGCCGAGGTTCCAACACCGATTCCGGGCGGAAAATGGCGTACCCGAAGGAGGAGACGACGAAGCGGGAGGGTCTCCTGTTCGTGCTGCTCGTGTGGGGCGCTAGCCGTCTGCTCTACCTCGTCGCCGGGTCCCTGTTCGCCAGCGTCGTGCCGGTTTCGCGCTTCCAGACGGTAACCATGGACGTGCCGTTCGGCAGGATGGGCCTCTGGTCGCACTGGGACGGGGAGCACTACGTCGCGCTGGCGGCGGGCGGTTACCTGCGGCCGCCTGAGCAGGTCTCCCCCGCCTTCTTTCCCCTCTACCCGCTCCTGATGAGATCTTTCGCAGAACTCTTCGGTGGCCCCGTTTCGTGGGGCGCCCTCTCGGTGTGGGGGCCCATGATCTCGCTCATGGCGCTGCCCTTCGCCCTTTTCTTCGTCTACCGCATCGCCGAGGACGGCTGGGACGCGGGTGTGGCCCGGGGGGCAGTCCTCGCCCTGGCCTTCTTCCCGACGGCTTTCTTCCTGAACGCGGCCTACACGGAGAGCCTCTTTCTCGCCCTCTCAGCCGGCGCTTTGTGGGCGGCCCGTGTCAGAAAGGACCTCTTCCTTGCCTGCCTGCTCGCCGGCCTCGCCACGGCGACGCGCAACGTCGGGGTCTTCCTGCTCGCCCCTTTAGCCTACGAGTGGTTCCGTAACAAGGATCTATACCGCTGGCGCGGCCTCTACCTGGCGCTCGCCCCCTCGGGACTCGTCGCCTACGCCGCCTACCTCTGGCTGCGATTCGGCGGCCCGCTCTTGTTCTACACGGACCAGCAGAAGTGGGGCCGGGAGCCGGCCGGGCCCCTCGCCACCGCCGCCAAGGCCTGGCAAGCGGCGGTCGAGGGCGTCGGGCGTTTGCTCGACCCGGGGTTGTGGTCCGACCCCTCCCTGGCGAATCTCGCCGACCACCTGGCAGGGGCCTCCAATTTCTACAATCTCCTCTTCTTCCTCTTCGCCCTCGCGATCCTGCTGGCGGGTCTACGGGACCTGCCGCCGGACCTCGCCCTCTACGCCTTCCTGCTCGTCCTCCCTGCCGCTCTCTTCGGCACGCCCCAGAGCCCCCTAATGGGCGCCCCGCGCTACGTCCTGGTCGCCTTTCCGCTCTTCATAGTGCTGGGCCTCCTCGCGAGAAACCGGCCCGTCTTCGTCACCGGCCTCGCCCTCAGCACCGCCCTCTCACTGGTCTTCTGCGCCCTCTTCGTGAGCTGGCGGTTCGTGGCCTAGGAGGCGCCAGGGGTCGTGAGCGGCCGTTTCCAGCACCGACGGGACCTAGAGGCCTCAACCCCTGCCGCCTAGCGCCACTACCGGAAAGCGTCCTTCCGCCCCGGAAATTTCTGAACCTGCCCGTAGACTCGGGCCGCGCCAACAGGCACGCTCCCTGCCACAAGGCCTGAGACCTGAAGCCGTAGGAGCGGGACATGTAGTAGCCCGAGACGACCACCTCGAAGGATTCCCGCGGGCCGAGGCCTCTCCAAGCGCCCGCTCCATGCTCTCCGGCGTGTAAAGACCCGCTCGCTCGTGGACGGGCCCGTAGCCACCCCGCCTTAGTTCACCCAGCAGGAGCATGGCATCGTTCCCGCAGTCCTCGACGAGCAGCGAGCGCACGGGGACACCCGCTACCGTCACGCCGGCTCCCTCTTCTTGACGGAGGCCTCGTCAGACGGCCGGTCCCTGCCGCCGAGCGTGAAGAAGAAGGTGGCGCCCTCCCCCACCGCCCCCTCGGCCCACACCTCGCCGCCGTGGCGGTGCACGATCCTCGCCACCGTCGCCAGGCCTATCCCCGTCCCCTCGAACTCCTCCGGCCTGTGCAGCCGCTGGAAGGCCCCGAAAAGCTTGTCCTTGTAGGCTTCGTCGAAGCCCGCCCCGTCGTCGGAGACGTAGTAGGCCCCCCCCGAGGCGCCGAAGCGGATGGTGGCCCGCGGCTCCCTGGAGGTGAACTTCCAGGCGTTCCCGAGCAGGTTCTCCAGCGCCGCCTTGAGCAGGCCCACGTCGCCCCTGGCCGTGACGCCGCCCTCGACCACGAAATCCACCTCCCGCTCCGGCTCGGCCCTTTTCAGGTCCTCCGCGATGCCGAACGCGAGCGCGCTCAGGTCCACGGTCTCGCGCCGTAGGGGCCTCCGGCCGACCCTCGAGAGGTCGAGCAAGTCGTCTATGAGCTCCGCCATGTGCCGGCTCGCCGTCCGCACCCGCGCCAGGTAGTCCAAGCCCTCATCGTCGAGCCTGTCGCCATAGTCCTCGGCGAGGATCTGGGAGAAGCCGTCTACCGTGCGCAGCGGCGCCCGCAGGTCGTGGGAGACGGAGTACGAGAAGGCCTCTAGCTCCCGGTTGGTCCCTTCGAGCTCCCGGTTGACGTCCTCGAGGTCCTCGCTCGCCCTCTCCGCGCGCAGGCGGCTGCGCACGAGCATCCAGGAGATGCCGAAGAGCAGCAGGCTCACCCCCAAACCCGCCGCCAGGACCAAGAGGGGCAGGTTGCTCTGGGCGCCTTTCTCGAAGCGCGGCAAAGTGGCGAAGTACAGGCTCCAGTCGCGCCCGGCAACCGCGATCCGGCGCTGCGAGGTGAACAGCTCGTCCCCCCCCGCACTGACCCGCTTTATCCCGTCCGCGTCGTACAGCAGGGAGCTCGACTCCACGTCCGGCCCGTCGTATACCTCGAAGTCTATGGCCGGGTCGAAACCGGCCTCGAAGACGGCGTCGAGCAGGCCGTCCCTCCTGAAAACCCCGACGACGAACCCTTGCAGGGCCTGCCGACGCTCGGCGACGGTCCCGGCGGGCTCGCCCGCCTCGTAGACCGGCAGGTACACGAAAAAGCCCTGCAGCCGGGCGAGATCGGCGTTCGCCCCCGGCGGGTTCTCCGTGAGCACGTAAGTGGTCTCCGTCGCCTGCGGCGAGCCGGCGTCCCGTGCCCGGTCCATGGCGGCCCGGTAGACGGTGTAAGGGTAATCGTCGCGCCCGAACATCTCGCGGTTCGCCTCGTTGACGGGCGCGGTGAGGCTTACCGGGAAGTAGACGTCGCGCTCCCCGCCAGGGTCGAGGTCGGGCCACAGCCCCGGCAGCCCTTCTTCTTTCATGCTCCGGACGAAGGCCTCCCGCTCGGAGGGCTCCACGCGCTCCGCGAAGGCGAGCGCCTGAAGGCCCCCGAGGCGGCTCCCCGGCTCGACGCCCTTCACGTACTCCTCCCACTCACGGGGGTCGACCGAGTCGCTGGCGAGGACAAGGCCGCGAGCGCCGAACATCGCGTCCAGGTAGTCGTCGGTGCGGCGGCCCACCGCCGCCTGGGTGGCCCTCACCGTCTCGTTGAAGCGCACGCGGTTATGCGCCTCGACCGTGTCGCGCACGTAGTACCAGGCGAGCGCCGTGAGCAGGAGCGAGATCAGCAACACCCCGTACGCTGCCGCCCCCCGCCGCAGGTGCCCCAGCAAACGGCCGAGACCGGCACCGCGCATCTCAGATCCCCCGACGGAAGCACTCACGCGACGCCGCGGGGGACGCACCCCTGATGGACAACGCCTCGCTCACCGCTCAACAACCCTTCCCAGCCTCGAAGCCACGGTCGGATGCGCCCCGAAGGACCCACGACACACAGGCCGGATGTTAACAGCCCCCAAACCGCTCGGAAAGGCCGTAACGGCCCCTATTCCACCGTAAAACCGGCGCCCCCCGGCCGCAGCTGCATCTGGTAGACGACGTAGCTGCTCGCGACGTGCATCCCGGCCCGCCCGTAGGGCCGCGAGGCCCCGTCGTGCTCCGGGCGTCCACACCGAGCCCCACCTTAGGGACTCCGCGTCGACGGTACTCGCCAAAAGCGTGCCGCAACGACAGCGCGGGCTCCAATCTCCAACCCCGCCACGAGCGCCTAACGTCCACGACATCCATCCACCCCTCCCCGGCCACCGTCTTGCGGAGTACGGTGGTCGCGATCTCCTCACCGTCCGCCGCCAGGAACCACAGCGAGGGATCGGAGTTTTCGTTCTCCGTAATCCCGACGAACCGTTCGAAGTTGCCGCGCGGACGTCCCACGCGTCCCAGAAAGCGTCTTCTACCCTGCGCAGATCGCCCGCCCGGGGACGAAGGTCGGAACCCTCAGCCCTTCGGGCCAACCCGGCGGGGGCGGGTCTTCTAGCCGGATCCCACAACGTAAGTCCCTCGCAAGGCCTCGAGGTTCAGCTCGCACCGGACGTTCGGAAACGTGCTCGACGCTCGTGCCCACGGCCCCGCCGTCAACCCCCTCGCACGCGGACATGAGCTCCGCGACCGCGCCACCAAGCACGGCCGCGCTCCGCCCGAGAAATCCTTCCGAAACCCATCCATGGCGAAAAGCCTAACATCGCGCCGGGAGACGCCGCTACGTAACCGCCCAAGGCCCGGTAAATCCCGAGAACCCGCCGCTCCGCGCCGCCGCCGTCCGACCCGGGCACCCGAACGGGTCCTGAAACCTCACCCCGCCCCCACGGCCGGGCCGGGGAGAAAAAACGGGAAGGGCCCCCGGATCCGGGGGCCCTTGGGTGTCGGTCGATAGGCCTGACCTACCGCTGCGCCGCGGGCACCTTCGTCTCGAAGGTGAGTCCGTCGCGACCGTCGTCCGGGCGGTCCACTACGATGGTGTCGTCGGGGTCGAACTCGCCACCGATTATGCGGCTGGAGAGCGGGTTCTCTATGAACCGCCTTATGGCCCTGGCGAGCGGTCGCCCGCCGAACTTGGGGTCGTAGCCCTCCTCGGCGAGGAACTCCTTGGCGGCGGGGGTGACCTCGACCTGGGCGCGCTGGCTTTCGAGGTGCTTGTTCAGCCGCGCAAGCATGATGTCCACGATCCGGAGCACATCCTCCTTGCTCAGGGGCTGGAAGACGATGATCTCGTCGACCCTGTTGAGGAACTCCGGCCTGAAGGCCCGCTCTAGCGCCTCTCGCGCCCGCCGCTCGGTCTCCCGGAAGTCCACCCCGTCGTTGGAGGTGAAGCCGAACTGTTTGGTGGACACCAAGTGCTGGCTGCCCACGTTGCTCGTCATGATGATCACCGTGTTCTCGAAGCTGACCGTCCGACCCTGCGCGTCCGTGAGGCGCCCGTCGTCGAGCACCTGCAAGAGGGTGTTGAAGACGTCCGGGTGGGCCTTCTCGATCTCGTCAAACAGGACGACCGAGTACGGACGTCGCCTGACCTTCTCCGTGAGCTGCCCGGCCTCGTCGTAGCCGACGTAGCCGGGAGGGGCGCCGACAAGCCTGGAGACCGTGTGCTTCTCCTGGTACTCGGACATGTCTATCCGGATCATGGCGTCATCCTCGCCGAAGAGGTACTCGGCGAGCGTCCGCGCGAGCTCGGTCTTGCCGACACCGGTGGGCCCTAGGAAGATAAAGGAGCCAACGGGCCGCTTCGGGTCCTTGATGCCGGCCCGCGCCCGGCGGATCGCCTCCGCGACGACGCCCACGGCCTGCTCCTGGCCCACCACCCTCTCGTGCAGCACGCCCTCAAGGTTCAGCAGCCTCTCGACCTCCTCCTGGACGATGTTGGTGGCCGGCACGCCGGTCCACTCCTCGAGTATGCGGGCGATGTCCTCGCGTGTGACCTCGGGGGCGTTCGTCTCGCGGCCTTCGGCCCAGCCCTCGTGCTGCTCGCGCAGCTCCGCCCTGAGCTGCTCCTGGCGCTGCTTGAGACCGGCGGCCTTCTCGTAGTCCTCGGCCCTCACCGCGTCGTCCTTCTCGCGCTCCAGGGAGGAGATCTCCTCCTCTATGCGCTTGACGTCGACGGGCGGCACCGTCGAGCGGAGCCTGACCTCGGCCGCCGCCTCGTCGAGCAGGTCGATGGCCTTGTCCGGCAGGAAGCGGTCGGTTATGTAGCGGTCGCCGAGCTGCGCGGCGGCCACGACCGCCTCATCGGAAACGCGCACCCGATGGTGCGCCTCGTAACGGTCGCGGAGGCCGAAGAGGATGGAGACTGTCTCTTCCACGGTCGGCTCGTTCACGAGCACGGGCTGAAAGCGGCGCTCGAGCGCCGGGTCCTTCTCGACGTGCTTGCGGTACTCGTCGAGTGTGGTAGCGCCGACGACCTGCAGCTCGCCCCGGGCGAGCGCGGGCTTGAGCATGTTGGACGCGTTGACCGCGCCCTCGGCCCCGCCGGCCCCGACGATGGTGTGGAGCTCGTCTATAAACAGGACGATGTTCTTCTCTTCCTGCTGGAGCTCCTTGAGCATCTGCTGCATCCGCTCCTCGAAGTCCCCACGAAAGCGGGTGCCGGCCACGAGCCCGCCCACGTCGAGCGCGAGAACGCGCTTGCCCTTCAAGGATTCGGGGATGTCATCGGAGACGACGCGCTGGGCCAGGCCCTCCGCCACGGCGGTCTTGCCGACGCCGGCCTCGCCGATAAGGACCGGGTTGTTCTTGGTGCGTCTGGAGAGGATGCGCACGACGCGGGCTATCTCTTCAGCCCTGCCTATGACCGGGTCGAGCTCGCCCTCGCGGGCCGCCTGCGTGAGGTCCCTGCTGATCTGATCGAGGGTAGGCGTGCTGCTGGGCGGCCCCTGCTGCCCGCCACCCATGCCGGGACCACCGGCAGCCGCGCCAGGCATACCGCCCTGCTGACCCATCTGCTGGCCACGCTGCTGCATGAGGCGCAGGATCTCACGCCGGAGAGCCTCCGCGTCGCTGGCCCCGTGCTGCTGCAAGATCCGGTACGCGTTCCCGTCACCCTCGCCGAGCAGCCCGAGCAGCAAGTGCTCACTCCCGACCTGGCCCGCGCCCATCTGGCGCGCGGCGGCGAAGGAGAGCTGCAACGCCCTCTTGGCGCTCGGCGTGAAGGTGTAGACCTCCTCGCCCGGGTCACCCCGGTACTCCCGAAAGCGCGAGCGCATGCCCTCCACGTCCGCGCCGGCCCGTCCGAGGGCCTCCGTCGCCACGTTCCCTCCGGTCACGATGCCAGCGAGCAAATGATCCGTGCCGATGGCCGCCGTGCGGGTCGTCCCCGCAGACGCCTCGCGGGCACGCATCACGGCCTGCTGCGCCTCGCCCGAGAGCGAGTCGAAGAGGCTCCCCGGGTTCAGGTTTTGCTGCTGTATGAGATTCTGGAGCATCCCGAACGGGTCCTGCTGTCCGCCGCCCCCGATCATGCCGAGCCGCCGCGCGCACTGCGTGCAAAGGTAACTCGCACCCCGCTGGTTGCCCTGCTGCTTGAAGACCTGCACGCTCGCCGGTCGCACCCCGCAGTTCTCGCATATCATGTGGTCGATGCCTCCCGTTGGATGAAACCCTGTCGTCCTCTTCCCCCCACACGGGAGAAAGCTAGCAGACTAAATCTTAGTCCGCAACGCTCATATTTTATTACCGCACGTTGATAGGTCAAGGCAGCATGGCGAAGGAGCGCGCGTGGTAAGAAGGGGGCCTGCGGTTGGAGGCGTTCAGGAGGTTTGGGGATGGACGAGCGGGGTCTGGTTGGCTTGGAGGCTAGGACGCCGGGGGGCGAGGAGATCGGCCGGATCTCCGAAGTGGTGGAGGACGAAGACGGTGCGGTAACGCACGTCGTCGTGGAGCAAGAGGGGCAGCGGTTGGAGGTCCCGATCACCGCCATCTCGCTAGACCGTGAAGTCGATTTCGCCACCTTCCACGCCGACCGCTCAGACGACGAGCCCGGGGACCACGTCGGGGACGAAGAGGCACCCCAGGGCTACGCCCCTTCGGAGTCCGACGTGGACGACAGCGGGCACGAGGGGCAATTCGTCACCGCGCCGACGGACCCGAACGAGGCGGCCTCCCTCGACCAGCAGGTTTCCACGGAAGCCGACGAGGCGGGCGGCTGGCAGGACGAGGACAGCACCACCGTGGACTCCGGCTACCCTCGCACCGACGCCTACATCGACCCTGACACGGGCGAGGAAGAGGTTGATCCCGCGCTAAACGAGGGCGTCGGCGTGGGCGACGAGGTCGCCCGTCTGATCGATGGCACGGGCCTCAGGGTCCGCTCCGTCAAGGACGGCGTCGTGGAGCTAACGGGGGCGGCCGCCTCCGAAGAAGACCTGATAGGGAGCGTCGACGAGATCGCCAGCCTAACCGAAGTCCGCGAGGTGGACACCACCGACGTCGATGTGGGTTAGACGGTTGGCGGGCTTTGCGCGTACCGGGCCTTCAGCCTTCGGCTTCTGATCGCCGGAGAGCGTCATTCCGGCGCCCGACCTGGCCGGGCGCTGCGGTCGTTGCCGAACCCGGTCCCGCCCGCCAAAGCGGCTGATCGCCCAGCCTGACTGCCTAACCGCGGCGGTCAGCGTTTTGCAGGGCGGCCGGGGCCGGGGCCCAACCCTGCGCCGCGAAGCACCGGGCGTACGTCCGGATGAGGTCTCCGTCCAGCTCGGGGCGGCGGGAACCGCCTTCGCCCAGAACCCGCCGGGTATTACCAACGTCGCAGACGTTGCCGTCCGTCAAGCCTTCGGGGCCGGGTAAGGCACCGCGTAGGACGCCGCCGGGTCCGCCCTCGTCGCCGGGCGGGGTGGCCCCCAGCCGGCGCGACCACTCCTCGTGGGAGACACGCCCCAGCGTGCACCCTCCGTCCTCCAGCCAGTCGAAGACCGTACCGGCGGGCACGAGGTCCGGATTGGCGAGGTGGTAGTTGGCGCCGACGGCGTCGATTTTGGATGCTATATCGAGGATCGCCGCGGCAACGAAGTCCACGGGCGTCATCTCGGTGAGCCAACCTTCGATCTCCGGGGCGGCACCCAGTCGCAGGGATTCCGAGAGGATCGCGCCGAGAAGGTCGCGCGGATTCGAGGCGCCGGTCTTGGAGTGGCCCGAGATAAAGCCGGCCGGTAGACGCAGGCCGGCAGGCCGCGCTCCGCGGCTTCGCGCACGAGTTTCTCCGCCACCCACTTGGACTGGCGAGTGTAGCCAGGGTAACGCGATGGATCGCCGCTACGAATCGGGGCGTTACCCTCCGGGGGCGCCCAGCATCTCCTGGCCCACGTAGAGGAAGATCAGCAGGGAGACGCCGAGGACCAGGTTCGAGAGCAGGGCGCTGCGGAACTCGCGCGGGACGCGGAGGTTCAGGAGCCAGAGGAGCGTTACGGCGAGGAACGAACATCGGGCATGGAACTCCCTGCTAAAGACCGCGCCCTTGCCCAAAGCCACCTTACACGATAATGACGACGCGGGTACAAATCGGGGGACCGGGGATCACGGCCTGCAGGGGGCGGCCTGCTGTCGTGCTTCTAGGGGGCGTGGCGGACGACGGTTCGGATCTGGAGTCCTCCCCTGACCTGCTGCGTCAGGTCCACGGTCATCTCGACCGGGTCGCAGGCGGCGACGAGGTCTTCGAGAAGCGTCGCGGCGAGGTTTTCGGCGAAGACCCCCCTGCCTCGGAAACCCCAGAGGTAGAGTTTCATGGCCTTCGACTCCAGGAGGCGCTCCCGGGGACGGTAGATCAACTTTAGCTCGTAGAAGTCCGGCTGGTCCGTTACCGGGCAGATCGCGGTCAGCTCGTTGGTAGTGAACTGGACCACGGCGTCGGTGCCACCGTGGGACCAGGGGACCGTGTCGATCTGCCCCGACCCAATAGGCCCCCTAACGCCGCGTCCCAGTACCTTCTCGTCTCCCTGCTGCATCCAGGCCTCCTAGCCCCGGTTGCGTCCTCTGCGGGTTATGTTAACCCATGGTTCGCGGCCCCTTCCGGCACGGTCCTGCTTAGAACCTCCGCACGAGCACGGCGTTGCCCAAGAGCAGGAGTATCAGCTCAGAGATCGCCACCGAGCCGAAGGCGACTAGGTAGGGCAGCCCGGCGGCGAAGTGGAGCACCGTCGCCACCCCGGCGGCGACGATCAGGGCGAAAAGCGCGCTGGCAACGTACGTCCCGACCGTTCCCCCGGCGCGCCGGGCAACAGACCAGCACACCACGCCACCCACCAAGTTAACCACCGGCATGAGGACGAGCTCCAGCCCGCCGGCCACCGGGCTGAAGAGATTGACGAGCCCTACTCCAACGGCGAAGGCAGGGATGGTGGCGGGGTACTTTATGACTAGCGGCTTCAGAACCTCCCCGAGCCGGAACTGGACGGGCCCGAAGGCGAAGGCTCCCACCAGGAGGCTAAGGACGACGTAGAGTGACCCCACCACCCCGGCCACCGCGACCCGCCGGGCGGGCCCTTGCTTGGCGGAGTCCCGCCAAGGCGTCATCGGTCCTCGTTGCCTGATGACCTCGGGCCCTGGGCCAGGGCGCAGCCATCCTTGCGGGGGTCGCTGCCGCAGGCGCGGATGCCGTCTTCCTGGACCCGGATCACCTGCGCCCCGCCCACCGGGACGATGTAGTCCTCGCCCACCTCGACGACGTGGCCCTTGCTCCTGAGCCGCTCCACCTCCCGCCGGGGCAGGCGGCCCTCGACGAATAGGGTGTCTTCGAGGTGCAGGTGACGCGGGTGGTCTACGGCCTCCTGGGGCGTCATGCCGTGGTCGATGAGGTTCGAGAGCACTTGGGCGTGGCCCTGGGGCTGCATCGGGCCGCCCGTGTTCCCGAAGACCGCCCAGAGGGCGCCGGTGGCGGAGCTCGTGGCGAGGCCGGGAATGATGGTGTGCATCGGGCGCTTGCCGGGGGCGAACCCGTTCGGGTGGCCCGGGTCGAGCCGGAACGAGCTGCCCCGGTTCTGGAGGCAGACGCCGGTCCCTGGGCCCACCACACCGCTGCCGAAGCCCATATACAGGCTATTGATAAAAGAGCAGCCGTTGCCCTCCGCGTCCACGGCACAGAGGTAGGTGGTGTCCTCGCCGAGCGGCGCCTCCGCCGCGCGGCCCGAGGCGCGGTCGGGCGAGATGGTCTGCCGAAGGGAGGCCGCGTACTCCTTCGAGATCAGGCGCTCCGTCGGGACGGGCGGGTCGCGCCAGAACTCGGGGTCGCCGATCTCAGCGTAAAGGTCCCCGTAGGCAAGCTTTTTGGCCTCGACCTCAAGGTGAACGCGGTCCGCGCCCCCAGCGCCGAGGGCGGCGAGGTCGAAGCCTTCGAGCAAGTTGAGCATCTCGAGCGCCGCGATGCCCTGGCCGGGAGGCGGGATCTCGTAGACCCGGATGCCCCGGTAGTCCGTGGAGATGGGCTCTACCCACAGCGTCTGGTGGGCGGCGAGGTCCTCCTCCACCAGATACCCGCCCGACCCCCGGGCGGCCCCCGCCATGCTGCGCGCGATGTGGCCGTTGTAGAAGGCGTCGGCCCCGCCCTCCGCGACGGTCGAGAGTGTGTTCGCAAGGTCCTCCTGGGAGAAGACCTCCCCGGGGCGCGGGGCCCGTCCTTCTACCAGAAGCGCCTGCGCGGCGGCCCCGTTCTCGCGGAGCAGGTCCTCAGCCAACTCCCAGTAGCGGGCGAAGACCTCCGAGACGGGGAAGCCGTTCTCGGCGAGCTCCCAGGCAGGTTCCAGCAGGCGCGCGAACGGCAGGTTGCCCAAAGAGTTCGCCGCGTCCTCCCAGAGACGGACCGCACCGGGGACCGTGATCGTCGTCCCCCCGCGCGCGGGCATCTCCTTGAGGCCCGCGTCCCGCAGCTTCTGGATGGTGGCCGACCGGGGGGCCGCGCCGGAGCCGTTCGCGCCGAGGACGCGGCCCGTCTCGGCCTCGTAGAAAAGCAGAAAGGCGTCGCCCCCCATGCCGGTCGCCATCGGTGCGACGATGGCCATCGCGGCGGCCATCGCGACGCACGCATCGGCGGCGGTCCCCCCCTCGTCCAGCACGCGCAGGCCCGCCGCGGCCGCGGCCGGATGCTCGCAGGCCACGGCCCCCCTGGTCCCGAAGACCGTCGAGCGGCCCCCACGGTCCGGACGACGCGCGAACCTTCTCTCCGCTCCGCCTTCGCTCTTGAACAAGGCTTATCGGTCCTCCCGGCCTATGATCGTTCCTACAGTTTACAGAACCCCTCGCCGGGTATATTGCGTACGTAGGCTAAACGGAGGTAGGTATGAACGGTGGCAAGGGAATCTACGTCGGTGGGACGCTGTTATCCATCGTGATCTCGCTGGCTCTATACTTCTCGGGCAGGCGCGAGTCGGCTATTTTCGTCGGCCTCTGGGCGCCGACGATCATGAACCTTGGCCAGACCCTTCTGGAAGACGACTAGGCGAGACCCGGGTACGTCACAAACCAGGTAATTCCTATTGCGGGCCCGCATCTACGCCGGCCCGCTTCGTCTTCACGGAAAAGCCTAATCAGTCGGCTGGCCCGAAGAACCGCTTTTATTAGAGCCGCGTGGATTAACGCAGCAGGGCGCCACACGCTTGACGATCGGGCGTCCGTGCGGCCAGAGGTCTACATGAAACCTGCTTGGGAAGATCTGGGGCTCAATGAGCCCGAAGCCGCGATGCCTTCCGCGGGTGTGCGCTGACCTGCTGGCGAATGAGGAGATCAAGGGGAAGTGTCAGACAGCGCTGAATACCGATCCGCGGTTGAAAAGCAATTTAGGATCTTGACGCAATTTTAGCTCGTGGAAACGAGTATAGGTATCTTGGCCGAAGTATTGCTCGTAGAGCTCCACACCAGAGGACAACTCACTTTGGATATACCGACGGTAACCGTTCTCAAGCGCAAGTCGTGCAAATTCACCATCAAACGCTTTCAGCTTGCGAAGCCCAGCTAGTGTCTTGTCCTCATGAAACCCCCATAGCCCAACAGCGAAAAAGGATGTAGCATCAGGATAAACTAATGTACACGCACTCTAGTGAATAAGGTCAAGAAGACGAGGAAGGGCCGGTATAAGCTCCGGCCCTTCCTCGTCCAGCTTACGACGCCGCTGCGAGGCTAGTCGATGAAGTGGAAGGTATGTATCCCCTTGGTTCCAGGCGTTTGGAAGCGATGTTCGCCTCGCACCCCGGCGTACTTGCCCGTGCCGCCCGTGATGGCATCGACGTTCCCAGCCGCGGGATTAGAGGCATTAGGGACGGGCACCACGCCTTGTACGCTGATTTCCCCGTCCTGCAGGCTGAACGTACCCGTACACTGCGCCATGTGAGCCTTCTGGCCGGGGTCGGTAATGGCGCAGAACACGTCGAGGCGCCCGACTTTCTCCTTTCCGCTCTGGTCGAAGAGCGGGGCGTTGATGACGCGCAGGTCGCCGTGGGAGGGCCCTTGGGGTCCCAGCTCTACGACCTTGATCTCGCGATTTTTGGTCAAGACGGTTAGGGTGCTACGCCCTTTGTCGTCGTTGTCGTCGTCGTTGTCCTTAGGGGAGGCGGAGCCTACCGCTCCCGACAACCCGATGCCCAGCGCCACCACCAGCGCCACCAGCGCCACCAGGAGGACCGACACTTTTCTACTCAACACCACTTCTCTCTATCCCTCCTTCCGTAAGAGGGACGGGACACTACTAGGGGAAGCCCCGCCCTGGGCCAGCTAACGCGGCCAAGTATGTAGGATTCTGAGAGCTGGCGCAACTTCCGAGAATACCCCTTCTAAGCACTCCGGTGAATAGGGCCACCGCGACACCTAGAAAGACCGACTCCCAAGGCCAAGGCTCGGGTGTAAGCTGGTGGAATGTCGACCAGCGAGGTGATGCCAGAGCATGGAGCGCGATCGCAGAACACAAAAATCCTCCCGGCGGCTCGGTTACCGAGGTCATTACTCGCGACATCGTGCCGGGACGCGAACATGAATTCGAGCAATGGGCACATCGTCTCGTCTCCGCGACGGCTCGCTATGGCGCCACCGACACCATCATCACGCCGGATGCCGCTACGCCCGCACGTCGGGTTTTTTGTCCTGCACTTCGCTAATGAGGAAGCGTTGGGGGCCTGGGAGGCATCGGAGGAGCGCGACCGACTGGTGCAGGAGGCCAGGAAATTCTCCACGCCGGACGTCCAGCGGGCCACCGGCCTGGAGACCTGGTTCGTCCTGCCCAGCGAGAGGGCCATCGTCCCGCCTCCGCGCTGGAAGATGCTCCTGGTCACCCTAATGGGGGCCTACCCGCCGGTAGTTTTGCTCTCTGCCTTCGTCCTGCCATCGTTGGAGGGGTGGCCGCTGCTGGTGCGAGCCGCGGTGCTTCCTGTCGTGCTTCTCAGCCTGATGACTTACTTGCTCATGCCCCAGCTGACGCGGCTCCTAAGCGGCTGGCTCTACCCCCACCAGAGGCGCCCCGCTAGGAGGTAGCCTAGGGAAGAGGTAGATGGCGAAGGTATTGTCCATTTGGCATGTACTGAGGGAGGTACGCGAACTTCCGAGAACTCCGTTATGGCGAAGTTCGCAGAACACACCACAGACGAACTTCAGGCTCTGTGACGTTGCACTCTTGGATCACTACCCTCGGTCAGCAAGGCACGGAAGTACAGGTCGGGAGGTCTTCCACTTTGGGGTGCACGTCTCGACATGACCTCGTTTCGATAACCGTCGTCCCCTCTAGCGTCGTCGGCAGGCTTATCGGCATCTCCGCCCAAGCCAGGCCGTCCTCGACGAACACCTTCAGCCCGAGGATGCCGTAGAGCCGGCGCCGTTCCTTCGGCCCGAGGGGCTCTGGCACGTCGGGGGCGAGCCCGCACCTCAACAGCGGCAGCATCGTCAGCAGGTAGCCGAAGAAGAACGCCAGCACGATAGCCAGCGCTATCGTGGCGAAGTTGTCCCAGCCGAGGGCGGTCCCGATCACCACCCCCAGCACCTCGCCTATCGCGCATCCCGTGAAGCAGTGCGCCGAGTCGCCTCGCTCTAGCGCGTTCTTCGGTCCTCGGAAAAGAACAAAAACCTGTCCGAAACAACAAGAACTCAAGCGATTCTGGTTCCGCTTTCCCAGATACTTCCAGCGAGAGACCCCGCCGACGAACGCTGGAGAAAGGGCTAGGGCGCAATGGACACAGAAGGGCAAGACCTCCTCGGTATCCCCTCCGGCAAAGACGCTCCACCAACAAGCCCTCCCCTCGATGCGTCGGCCAAGACGCTCGCCGATGGCACCATATCCCGCAAACAGGCCCTGAAGTTGATGGGTGCGGGTACCGCTGCGGTGGCATCCTTGGCCCTGGCGGGCTGCGGTGGCAATACAGATCAGGCCAAGGGGAGCTCCTCAGGCTCCGGCCAGCCCTCCGGCACCTCTACGGACGATACCACGGTCGGCAAGAAGGGTTCGACGTCCAAGCAAGGGCCCGAGGTTGAGGAGGTGGCGGCGGCCAAGCGCGCGATGGAGAAGTACCACCTGAAGGCGGTCCTGGCGCGGGTCACCAAGGACACCGAGGAGTTGGCGACGGTGGCGATGGGCGAGTCGATGACCGGCGTGCCAGCCACCGAGGAGATGCACTTCCGAAACGGCGCCGTGGCCATCTCCTACCTGGGCACCGTGCTGCTCCAGCTCGTAGACGAGGGCACGGTCGGCCTAGACGACACCATCGATCGGTGGCTGCCCAAGGCTCCCGCCTCCGACAAGGTGACGCTGCGCATGCTCGCAAACTGCACCTCCGGCTACGCCGACTTCGTGCAGGTGAAATCTTTCGGCGCCGCCACCGAGAAGGACCCGTTCCGGGCGTGGACCACCGAGGAGCAGCTCGCCTACGTCGCGGGCAAGCCGCTGTTGTACGAGCCGGGAACGAACTGGAGCTACGCGCACACCAACTTCGTGTGGCTGGGCCAGGCGCTCTCGGCCATCACGGGCAAGCCGATTGAGGAGCTCATCCGCGAGCGCATAGTCGAGCCACTGGGCATGAAAGGCACGCAGAGCCACCAGACGGCCGAGATACCCGAACCGGTGCTGCACGCCTACACCAAAGAGCGCGGCACCTACGAGGAGAGCACCTTCTGGAACCCCTCGTGGACGCTGGCGAAGGGGTCGGTGATGATAACCGACATCTACGACATGGCCACCTCGGCCCGCGCCATCGGCACGGGCAAGCTGGTCTCGGAGAAGTCCCACAAGGAGCAGGTGGGCTCGTCGCTCGTCGGCCTCGGCGGTCCCACCAAAACCTGCCCCGAGGGCGTGTGCGTGCAGCAAACCTCGGGCTTCCACTACGGCATCGGTACCGCCATGCTCGGCGGGTGGATACTGCAGAGGCCGTCGTTCTACGGCTGGGGCGCCCTGCACGCGTACCTGCCCGAGAAGGACCTGGCGATCGCCGCCTCGGCGACGCTAGATAAGGAGGCCGAGGTGGGGCTCAACGGCGGCCAGATGGTCTTCGAGGAGATAGCCGCCGTGCTTGCGCCGGGCCACCCGCCCCGACCCTGGGACAAACGCCACTCACTTCTCCCACGGCTCCTACGTCGCGGGCCGCGCGTAAGGCACGCAGCATTGCCGGCTGAGGAAGGTCGGTACAGGCGCCGGGCCGCTTGCCCCGGCCCTTCCCTTCCGATGCCCTTATTCACCCGAGGAGTGCGTGGAAGGTTAAAAACTCGAAGGGCAGACAACGGCCGACGGGTATGTTTTATGCTATCCGACCGTCGTTCAAACGAAGGGAGAAGCCGTGAAAACCGCGTTCGACAAAGCGATGGCCGGCGAATGGACAAGCCGGGCCCTTGCCCACGCCATATACGGCGGCGCCGACTTCGGCGAATGTAGGACCACCTCGGGACGGGTCGCGATAGGCGACGCCGACAGCTGGTGCCGGGAGTGGAACGAGACGGCCGACCGGGTCTATAAGATCGCCGAGTCGAGCGAGGCGAAAGGCCACAAGGTCAGCGCACGCGAAGCCTACCTGCGCGCCTCGAACTACTACCGGACCTCCTACCCGTTTTTCTACGGTGCACCGCTGGACTCGCGCCTCGTCGAGGCGTTCGACAAAGAGACCGCCGCGTTCCGGCGAGGCGCCGCGCTCTTCGACCCGCCGGTAGAACCCGTCGAGATCCCCTACGAGGGTACGACGCTGCCTGGTTACTTCTACCGCGTCGACGACTCGAGCGAGCAGCGTCCTACTTTGATCGGGGGCAGCGGCTACGATTCGACTATCCAGGAGTCGCACTTCGCCCACGCCGTCGCCGCCGTGCGCCGAGGCTACAACTGCCTGACCTTCGACGGACCGGGGCAAGGACGAGCGTTGATCAAGGAAAACCTCCACATGCGCCCGGATTGGGAGAATGTCGTCGCGCCGGTGGTGGATTACGCGCTCTCCCGCCCCGAGGTCGATCCGGAACGCGTCGCGCTGGTCGGCTGGAGCTTCGGCGGTTACCTGGCGCCGCGCGCGGCCTCGGGCGAACGTCGTCTGGCCGCCTGCATAGCTGACCCCGGCCAGTGGGACATGCTCGAGGCGTTGAAGGGGATGTTCGCCCAGTTCGGCATGTCCAAAGAGGTCGTCGATAGCCTCCCCGACGTGGACCCGAAAGCCTTGGAACCGTTCTTCGAGGCGGTCGACAATTCGCCTCAGCTGACCTGGACGTTCAAGCAGCGCGCCCTCTGGGTCCACGGGGTTGACTCGATCATGGACTGGCTTCGGATCACCCCCCAATACAGCCTGTCTGACCGCGTCGACGGGATACGGTGCCCTACCCTTATTACCTGGGCGCAGAACGACCCTATCGCGGGCTACGCCGAAAAACTTTACGAAGCCCTCACCTGTCCGAAGACGCTGGTACGTTTCCACAACGACGAGGGCGCCGGCGACCACTGCGAGATGGACGCCCGCACGCTCTTCCACCAGCGTACCTTCGACTGGCTCGACGAAACCCTGGAGGTAAGCCCTAAGAGATAGGCTCCTTAAGGATCTTATTCAACGAGCTGCCGAGAAGAGGAATTCTCAGAAGTTCGCGCCGAACACGTGCGGCTGGCATCATGCAGACGCCGGGCAAGCGTCAAGCAAGGAGGGCACCGATGGAGCGTAAGTCGTGGCGGTGGGTAGTTTTGGTGCTGGCAGTGGTGATCTCGATGGTCGGGGCGACCATGGCGTTGGCCCAGAATGCGCCAGATACGACGTCGGAGCCTGATCAGGCTCCGGGTCAGGTCACGCCGCTCGCGGTCGGCACCTTCGACGGGAGGGTCGAGCCCGTGGTTGGCACCGACGACCGGACACACCTAGCATACGAGCTGCGCCTTACCAACATCACGGCCGCCAACCTTACTGTAGAGCGTGTGCGGGTGCTCGACCCGAGCCGCGGCAACCGGGTGGTCGACGAGCTCTCGGGGGACGAGCTCGCCTCGAGGCTCATCGTCTTCGGCAACGCTCTCGACAAGCGCTTCGGACCGGGCGTGGCAGGGTTCCTGATAATGGATGTCACCTACCGCAGCGGCGCGAGGCTGCCGGACAGGCTCGAGTACCGCTTCGAGGTCTCGACCAGCAAGCCCACCGGGCTGGACAACAAATTCCGGGCGGGTCCGACGCGCGTTGGCCAAGAAGCCCCTGCCCAGATCGGAGCGCCGCTCTTCGGGAAGAGGTGGCTGACGGGCGAGGGGTGCTGCGACACCATCACCTCCCACCGCGGGGCCATCTTCCCGATCGACGGGACCTTCCACGCGCCCGAACGCTTCGCCATAGACTGGGTGCGAGTGGGCCAGAACGGCAGGCTCTATGATGGGCCCAAGGACGAGCTCTCCAGCTATCCGTACTACGGGGCGAACATCCGCTCGGTGGCCGCAGGCCGCGTGGTCGGAACGCGCGACGACCAGCCCGAGCAGACCCCTGGCCAGTTCCCGAACGGCCTTGCCCTAAACGACTTCGGCGGCAACTACGTGGTCGTCGATATCGGCGATGGGCGCTACGCCTACTACGCCCACCTGCAGAAGGGGACCAAGGGAGTCCTGGTCGAGCCCGGCGATCGGGTCCGCAAGGGACAGGTCATCGGCAAGCTAGGCAACACCGGCAACACCGACGCCCCCCACCTGCACTTCATGGTCATCGACGGGAAGGAGCCGCTCACTTCGGGCGCCGTGCCCTTCGAGATCGACTCGTTTTACACTAGGGGTGTCCTGACCAACTACGACGCCTTCCTGAGCGGCGCAAAGGCGAAGATCTCGCCAAAGCAGTCGGGCAAGCAGCGCGACCGGTTACCGCTGCACCGCACCGTCAACGACTTCCCGTGAGTGCGAGATACTCTGCCATGAGATCCGGCCGTGCGGCCGGATCTCATGCTGGTGCCCTGGAGAGGGGTGGCGGCAGCTACCGTGAGGTCGAACGACGGCCGGAGCGTGGCGACCACCTTGGCCCCTTATTCAACCGAGTGCGTGGAAGGAGTATTCTCGGAACTTCGCAGGTACGCAGTTCTCGGAAGTTGTGGAGCTAGGTGCGCATCAGGCAGCGCACCATCCCTACCATCAACTCCACGGCCCGATCTTGGCTCAGCTCCTGCTGGCGTACCAGTGTGCGCCACGTCTGGAAGTCCTGGGCTAGGGCTACAGCCCCGAGTAGCTCCTCTTGCCGATCGCCGCTTGCCTCGAACGCACCCGCAATGACATCCCTCACTGTCTCCCAGTACTGGTCGAAAGGCACCATGATCTCTTGGACTATGGGATCTAGCGCCGCGTCGCGAAGTACGTTTGACACCATAGCCTCGTTGCCAGAGTAGTAGGCGTAGACTTCAGAGAGCGCTACTCTAAGGCGCTCCTCGGCGTCTGCGATGTCGGTCCAGGAGGAGGGCTCTGGCACGGGGTTTCGCTCCGAGTAGTGGCCCATGCAGGCTTGGTAGAGATTCTTGAGCTCGGGGAAGTGGGCGTAGTAGGTGTGCCTCTGCACCCCAGCCTTCTCGGCTACGGCGCTCACGGTTGTCCGCGCAGGTCCCACGGTCTGGTGCAGCTCCACGGCGGCCTCGGTGATCCTCCGGCGTGTCTCCTGCACGCGCTCGGCCCTGCGCTTCATCTCGTATTTTCGTGGCATGAAAGAAATTATTACACAAAGATGTGCATTTAACCTTGACAGCCGAGCCGTAGTCTGTCATTGTTCTCTGCACACTGTTGTGTAGGGAAAGGAGAAGGACACCATGGCGGCAACAGAAGACCAGGCCCCGAGGGAGGGCATCCTCGACGCGGCCCCTCATCGCTTCGAGGCCTCCGAGGGCCCGCGCATCCTCGGGCCCAACGACGGGGAAGCTCTCGACTTCGGATCTTTTGGGGTTAGGTTTATGGTTTGGAGCGGGGAATCCGGCGGGGGGTTCTCCCTCGTTGAGCACCCGATCCCTCCGCGGACGCTCGTCGCCCCGCTTCACCGGCACGCAAACGAGGACGAGTACAGCTACGTCCTAGAGGGACGCATGGGGGCGCGGCTCGGAGATGAGGTCGTGTACGCGGAGAAGGGGGATCTCGTCTTCAAACCCCGCAACCAGTGGCACACCTTTTGGAACGCCGGCGACGAGCCATGCAGGCTCCTTGAGATCATCTCCCCTGGAGGATTCGAGCATCTGTTCAAGGAGATGGCCGAAGATCCCGAGGCAATGGCTGGTGAGGCGGGCTTAGCGCTCGATGCCCGCTACGGCATCGAGGCCGATTACGAGAGCGTGGAGCGCCTTTGTGAAGAGCATGGGCTCGCCTTCCCCATGGAGGAATGACGCGCCAGGAGCGCGATCGCGGCGGCGAGCACCGTAGTAGACGGCGCAGTTCTCAACCAGAACCTAGTAAGGGTCGAGGCGCAATGCCCCACGGCCCTTCCTTATGCCCTTA
>CADCUZ010000115.1 GCA_902806015.1 uncultured Rubrobacteraceae bacterium | reverse complement strand
GTGCGCTTCTCCGAGCTCGCGGACACGCTGCAGGCGGTGGGGGAGTCCGGCGCGGACCTCTTCTATGAGGGGGAGCTTGGGCGCAAAGTCTCGGCCTACGTCCTCGAGATGGGGGGCATCCTGACCGAGAGGGATCTAGCGGAGTACCGGCCGGTCGTACGCAACCCGATGAGCGTGCGCTACGGGGGGGGGGAGATGTACACTAACGGACCGCCCTCCGCAGGCGGCCCGACGCTCGCCCAAATGCTTCGCGTCGTCTCGGCTTACGACCTGACCACCATGCCCGACGAGGAGTACGTCGCCGTGATGACCGGCGCTATGAAGCTCGCGCTCCAAGACAGGGAGACGCAGTACCTCGACGGCCCGCAGAATGAGGGCGTCGCCGCCCGCCTGACCGGCGAGGAGTACGCCAAAAGCCAGCGCCGGCGTATCTTCGAGGGTTTCGGCTCCCCGCACACCACGCACCTCTCCTGCGTGGACGCCGAGGGGTTGGCCGTCTCCATAACCGCGAGCATGGGCTACGGGTCCGGGCTCGTGGTCCCCGGCACCGGCATCCCGCTCAACAACAGCCTAGGCGAGCCGGAGCTGAACCCGAAGGGCTTCCACGCTCTGGGACCCGGTGAGCGCCTCGTCTCGAGCATGAGCCCGACCGTCGTCTCGTCCGTCCAGGGCGGGGTGGTCGCGCTCGGGTCGCCGGGGGCATCGCGCATCCCGACCGCGATCCTGCAGACGCTCGTAAACATCCTCGACTTCGGGATGACGGTCGAGGAGGCCGTTCTCGCGCCGCGCTTCCACGCGGAGGGTGACCTCTTCGCGTTCGAGGCCGGGTCCCTCGTCCCGGACCCGGAGCGCTTTGACCGCGTGCTTCCCTACGAGGGGCCGAACATGTACTTCGGCGGGGTAAACGCCGTCAGGCTCACCAGGGAGGGCGAGTTCGAGGCGGCGGCCGACCCCCGCCGTTCGGGAGGAGTCTCTTTTGCCCCGTAACCCCCGCCAGCCGGTCGGAATCTTCGGGGTACCGATGGACCTCGGGCAGAGCCGCCGCGGCGTGGACATGGGCCCGAGCGCCATCCGGTACGCCCGCCTGGAGGCGGCCATCGGAGAGCTAGGGCACCCCGTAACCGACCTCGGAAACGCCGCGGTACCGCTTCCCGAACTCGTCGAGAGCGACGAGCCCGTCCGGCACCTTGAGGCCGTGCGCGGCGTCTGCGAGGCGGTTGCCGAGCGGGCCGCGGAGGTCGTCTCGGGGGGGCTGTTCCCGATCTTCCTCGGGGGGGACCACTCCATCGCCATCGGTACCGTCGCCGGGGTCGCGGCCTCCTCCGGCGGCCGGACCGGCGTGATCTGGCTCGACGCCCACGCGGACTTCAACCTCCCGGAGACCTCGCCTTCGGGGAACATCCACGGGATGCCCCTCGCCACCCTGACCGGCAGGGGGGCGAGTGGCCTCGTCGAGATCGGTGGCCCCAGTGCGAGCGTCAGGACGGAGGACGTCGTCCTCATCGGGCTGCGCTCTGTCGACCTCGAAGAGCGCAACCTGCTGCGCGAGGCCGGCATGCGTGCGTACACGATGAAAGAGATAGACGCCTACGGTGTGGCTACGGTTGTTCGCCAGGCCATGAAGGACCTCGCCCACGTGGACCGGGTCCACCTCTCCTTCGACCTCGACGTGCTCGACCCGGAGGTCGCCCCGGGCGTCGGGACGCCGGTGCGCGGCGGCCTGACCTACCGCGAGGCCCACCTCGTCATGGAGCTGATAAACGAGGTCGAGGTGGTTACCTCTCTGGACGTCGTGGAGGTCAACCCCATCCTCGACGTCAGGAACGGCACTGCGGCCCTCGCCGTCGAGCTCGTCGAAAGCCTCATGGGACGCCGCATCATAGACCTGCCACGCTAGAGAGAGGACGCGCCTTCGGCCACTGGATCCCGGCCTTGTGGGTCGGCTGACAACCCTTCGTGTAAGTCACCTGCGCCAAAAGGCTGAGGAGAGGAGGGCCAGGGCGGTGAAAATCTCCAGCCGCCCCAAGAGCATACTGGCGGGGCGTGGTTCACCGCGTCGAAGGGCCCCATCCCGGCCAGCGACGGGGCAACGACACCGCCGAGCGTCAGGGCGCCGTAGACGTAGACCAGGATCTTGGCCGTGTCCTGAACGCGGGGGAAAGCCACTTGACCAACGGGCTCGCGACTTCGGCCGAGTAGAGCTGTGCCGCCCCAAAGCCAACCAGCGGGGCGACGGCCACGAAGATGAGCAAGATGCCTAACCCGCCCGCCACTGGTCCAGGCTGCGCCAGAACAGCAGCGACGGCGCGACCTCCTCCGGTACCGGACCGACGAGGCACCGGTGGTCGTGAAGCCGGCCATGGACTCGAGAACGAGTCCGCCGGCCCCATCAGGCCAGTGAGGACAAGAAGCGCGGAGCCCACGCTCGCGACGCCCACCCCACCCCAAGACGACGACCACGACAACCTCCCTGCCCGACAACTACGGGCTTCGCCCCGGGTGGCGAGGAACGCGGCCGCGTCGAGGAGCAGCGCGGCGAGCTCGGGATGGCGAAGGTCAGGGCGTTGGCGTCTCCCGTGGAGAGCGAGAAGGCGGGCACCAGCATCGTCCTCCCGCTGGCAACCACGGCCGTCCCCCGGGCGTTCGAGATCACCCTAGGGTGCAAAGAGGCGCTCGACGTCGTCCACGGCGCTCTCGACGGTGAAGACGACAGCGTCGTCCCCGGGCCGGAGCGTCTCGCGTCCGGAGGGGATAACGACGGCGTCGTCGCGCAGGAGCGCGCCGACAATGGCGCCACGCGGGAACCCCACCTCCGAGAGCGGCCTCCCGGCGACCCTGCACCCCTCCGGGACGCGAAGCTCGATCATCTCGGCCCCGCTCTCCAGCAAGGCCACGTTGATGACATCTCCCTTGCGAACAAAGCGCAGGATCGCCTCCGCCGCGAGCGTGCGCGGCGAGATCGTAAGGTCTACCCCGAGGGCGTCGGCGAGCGGGGCGAATTCACCGCGGCTAACCCCCGCGATGGTGTTCCTGGCGCCGAGCTGGCGGGCGTACATGGCGGCAAGGAGGTTCGCCCGGTCGTCTCCCGTGACGGCCACGAACGCGTCCGTGCGGTCTACCCGCTCCTGAAGGAGGAAGTCCCGGGAGATCCCTTCGTCGTGCAGCACGAAGCCCTTCCTGAGCTGGGAGGCGACGTAGCGGGCCCGTTGCTCGTCCCGCTCTATGACCCGCACGGACATGCCGACCTCCTCGAGGGCGAGGGCGAGCTTGAGCCCGATCCGGCCGCCACCGTAGATCGTCACATCCCGCACCGGCGCGGTGTTGGTTGCGACGGTCCCCACGACCTTGGCGATGTCTCGCCCCCCGCTGATGAGCAGGACGTGGTCCCTGCCTTCCAGGACCGTGTCGCCCCGCGGCACGAGCGCTTCGCCGCGCCTGACCACCCCGACTATCAGGCTTTGCTCAGGCAGTTTGACGTCCTTTAGCGCCTGACCCAGGGCGGGGGAACCCTCCGCCAGGACCACCTCGGCGACCTCTATTCTGTCGTCGGCGAAGGTGTCCACGTTTATCGCGCCTGGCACCAGTAGGGCGGCCTTGATCTCCCGCGCCGCCATCTGCTCGGTGTGGATGACGAAGTCTATGCCCAGCATGTCCCTCGCGAAAGGGTCAACTGTGTCGTAGTAGTCGGGGTTGTGGATGCGGGCGACCGTGCGCGACACGCCCTGGGCCTTGGCCGCCAGGCAGGCGATGATGTTCACCTCGTCCGAGCTGCTGGCGGCGATCAGCAGGTCCGACCTCTTTACACCGGCCTCCGCCAGCACCCGTGGGCTCGCGCCGTTGCCGTGGACAACCAGGGCGTCGAGCTGCTCAGTCGCCCGCTCGACGAGGGCCTCGTTGCTCTCGATGAGGACCACGTCCTGGCCCTCCTGGGAGAGCATCCGGGCCGTGTTGAACCCGACCTCCCCGGCCCCGATGATGACCGTGCGCACGGCTTGCTACCTCCTACCGGCCGATGGACCGGCGAGCGGCGACGCGTCCAGCCGCTTCTTCGTTCCCCCGACCACGATGACGTCGCCCTCCTGCAGAACCGTGTCGCCGCGCGGCAGCTTACCCGCGCCATTCTGGGGCTTGAGCGCCACGACCGTCAGGCCCAGGTTGCGCGAGAGCGCCAGCTCCGCCAGGGACTTGCCAGTCCACTCTTCGGGGACGCGCGCCTCGATCAGGGCCTCATTCTCCCCGAGGTCTACGTAGTCTAGCAAGGCCGGAGAGGCCAGGACCCGGGCCACCTGTTCCCCCATCTCCCGCTCCGGCTGTATGATCCGGTCGGCGCCGACCCTCTCGAGCACCCTAGCGTGCAGCTTGCTCGTCGCCCGCGCCACGATCGTCGAAACCCCGAGCTCCTTGAGGTTGGCAGTTGCCAGGATGCCTGCCTCGACGTGGTTCTCCCCGATCACGACCGCCGCCGCGTCGAACTCCTGCACGTTCAGACCCCGCAGGACGTCCTCGTCGGTCGCGTCGGCCGCGACTAGGTGGACGTTGGGCAGATCGTCCGCGAGGTTTTGGATGAGTTCTTCCTTCGTGTCTATGGCCAGGACGTCGTGGCCCAAAGAGTTCAAGGTGACGACCATGGAGATGCCGAGCCGCCCGAGACCGACGACCGCGAACTGGCGGCTCATCGGTCACCGACGTGGATCGCGGGCCGGGGCAAAGCTTCGGGCTCCGCCCTCCTCAAGACCGCGCACCGCTTCCCCGACGGCGCTTCCGTCGGCTGCCGGGCTTGCAGCTCGATCCGCCGGATCTTATCGAGGACCCCTAACCGCCGAGCGCCTCTGCCACAAGCTCCGCGACCTCGGAAGGGTTCGTCGCCGCCCGGATGCCGGCGCCCCGCAGGGCCTCGCTCTTGGCCTGCGCCGTGCTCTCGCCGCCGGAGACGATCGCGCCAGCGTGGCCCATGGTCTTGCCCTCCGGCGCCGTAAAGCCCGCTATGTAGGCGACGACGGGGGTTTGCATTTGTCCCCGGACGTACTCCGCGGCGAGCTGCTCGGCGTTGCCCCCGATCTCCCCGATCATCACGACGCAGTCGGTCTCGGGATCCTCCTCGAACTTGCCCAGGATCTCGATAAAGTTCGTGCCGATGATCGGGTCGCCCCCGATGCCGACGGCCGTGCTCTGACCGATGCCCCTCTGGGTGAGCTCGTTGACGATCTGGTACGTGAGCGTACCGCTGCGGCTCACCACCCCGACCTTGCCGGGGGAGAAGATGTCGCGCGGCATGATCGAGACGTTCGCCTTGCCCGGCGAGAGCACGCCGGGACAGTTCGGTCCGATGAGCGTCGCTTCCTTCGTCCCGATGTAGTCCGCCACCCGCATCATGTCGTGTACGGGGATGCCCTCCGTGATGCAGCAGATCGTGCCCATGCCGGCATCCAAAGACTCGAAAACGGCGTCCGCGGCGAACGGCGGCGGCACGAAGATTACGCTGGCGTTCGCGCCGGCCTCCTCGGCCGCCTCCCGCACGGTGTTGTAGATGGGCACCCCGTCGTGTTCCTGGCCGCCCTTGCCAGGCGTGACGCCCGCCACCACGTTCGTGCCGCTCTCGAGCATCCTGCCAGTGTGGAAGGCGCCCTCGCGCCCCGTGATGCCCTGTACCACCAGGCGGGTGCCGTCGTCTACCAGTATCGCCATGCTTTACCGCCCTCCGTCGCGCGCGAGCTCCACGGCGCGGCGGGCCGCATCGAGCATCGTCTCTTCGGTGTGTACGTTTTCCGGCGTGTTTTCCGCCAGGATGCGGCGCCCCTCCTCTGCGTTCGTCCCATCCAGGCGGACCACGATGGGCAGCCCGATCCCCGTCCCCTCGATGGCGGAGAGCAGGCCGCGAGCCACCTCGTCGCCGCGCGTGATCCCGCCGAAGATGTTGAACAGGACGCTCTCTACCTGCTCGTTGGACGTCACGATGTCGAGCGCCATCGAGATCTTCTCCGCGTCGGCCCCGCCGCCGACGTCGCAGAAGTTGGCCGGTTCGCCGCCAGCCTGGGCCACCACGTCGAGTGTGCTCATCACGAGACCGGCCCCGTTACCCAAGATTCCCACGTTGCCGTCGAGCTTCACGTACTGGAGACCCACCTCCTGCGCCCGCTGCTCCTGCGGGTCGGCCGCCTCGACATCGTGCAGCTCTGCGATGTCTTGGTGGCGGTACAGGCTCGAGTTGTCCACCGTCACCTTCGAGTCCAGCGTCAGGACCCGCCCGTCCTTCGTCAGCACGAGCGGGTTGATCTCCACGAGGCTCGCGTCCAACCCTTTGAAGGCCTCGTAGAGGTTCGTCAAGGTTCTCCCCACGCCCTTCGCGGCGTCGCCGCTCAACTCGGCGGCGAACAGGATCTCGCGCACCTGGTAGGGCAGGAGTCCGAGCAAGGGGTCGACGTGTATCCGCACGATGGCCTCCGGCTTGGTCTTGGCGACCTCCTCGATGTCCACGCCGCCCTCGGTCGAGAACAGGATCAGGGGCTTCTTCGCCGCCCGGTCCACCGTGATGGAGAGGTAGAACTCCTTCTCGATCTCGGCCCCACCCTCGACGTAGACCCGCCGGACCGTGTGCCCCCTAATGTCCATCCCGAGGATCTTACTCGCGGCCTCCCCGGCCTCCCGGGCGCCCTGAACCACCTTGATCCCGCCGGCCTTGCCCCTTCCCCCGATAAGAACCTGCGCCTTGACGGCGACCGTTCCGCCGAGCGTCTCCGCCGCCCGCGCCGCCTCCTCCGGCGTTCCGGCCACGATGCCAGGAAGCGTCTCCAAGCCGTAACTCCTCAACAGTTCTTTGCCCTGATACTCGTAGAGATCCAAAACTCAGACTCCCGCGAAACCCGCCATGACAGAGCGGATTATACAGAGAGCCCGTCCCCGTTTTGTCCGCGAGCGATCTCTGGGACGTGCCGAGTGCCTGCCAGGCTGGGCGGCGCACCGGGTCGACGCAGACCCTGTATACTGTCGTTTCTTGGCCTCGGAACCGCGATCAGCATCGCCACCGTGCCGGCCGGGGGATAGGAACCCTCTCCGGCGCCAAGCTGCCCGAAGGCATGCGCGTAAGGGCCATGCAGGCCGTCGGGATAGTGGCACCTGCTGGCCGCGTTGCCGAGCCCACCCGACTGTGGAAGCCCGACGCCCTTGAGCCCGCCATAGAAGAGACTGGCCGATTCAAGGTGCTCAGTACGGACCAGCATGGCCAGTTGCGTTACGTGCAGCCGCGACGCTTCGACGTCTAGGTATCGCCCCCCGGCTAGCGAAGCTGGGGGGCTTCTTACTGGCCGGGGAAGCATGGCTGGCACGGGGCAAGGAGGAGGTCATGAGGATTTAGGGCCCCATTCATTGTTGGCATTATCTGGATCGCTAGGGGGCGTTTTCTCCCCATATTTTTCATTTTTTGGAGGGCGATACGCGCACGCACGCGCGCGGGCTTTTTACGCTTCATTTTGAAGGGGGCGCAAAACATGGGCGCGGAGCGCGAGGTTTCGCACCGGAGCTAGTGGCCAATTTGTCAGCGGGGCCATTCG
>CADCUZ010000114.1:1800-28511 GCA_902806015.1 uncultured Rubrobacteraceae bacterium | reverse complement strand
AAGAGGCGTGGGTCCGGTTTTTTTCTGTTTGCCCCTTCACATCGGAGGGGTTGGGTGAGGAGCGGGGGCGGGCTTGGGGACGGACTTTTGGGGCGTTTTGACCGTGGCCGTCTCGGTGGCGCTGGTGCTCGGGCGCTTCGCGGTGGCGCGGCGGCTGGTCCCTGTCGGCTTGCGAGAGGCGCACAACGCGAACACCGCCGTGATGTTCGGGGCGCTCTACGTGATGTACGGCCTGATCGTCGGTTTCTCGACCTACTTCGTCGCCTATCCGTACGACACAGCGCAGAAGTCTGCGCAGGACGAGGCCGGAAGCGTGGCGGAGATCCACCGCTTGGCGGAAGCTTCCCGGGAACGGAGCGGCGGGAGGTGCAGGACCTGGCCGAGTCCTACGCCCGGACCGTGCTCGACGAGGGGTGCCCCTCAGGCGGGAGGATCGGACCAGCGCGCTGGCAGGGGCGACGGCCGATGAGCTCCGGCGGGGCGTCGTCGTGGCCTTTGAGCTGGGCACGGAGAGGGAGGACGCCCTGGGCGCGCGGGTCCTCACGCTAGGGGGGAAACTCGGCCCGAGCCGGGAGCAGCGGTTGTTAGAGGTCCACGAGGGCATCCCGTCCATCCTGTGGGTGGTGCCCCGATCTTCGGTGGCGCCGTTACGGTGGCCCTCACGGGCCTGCTGGGGGTGAGAACCGAGCTGCACCACGCCGCTATGATCGTCGCTTACACCCTCGTGCTGGCCTGATCCTCTACACCATCCGCGCCCTCGATTACCCCTTCGACGGCCTCGTGCGCGTGGGCCCGGACGCCTTCGAGGCGGTACCCTCGAAGATGGAGGCCTACAGGGAAGGTGGGAGAGGCGGCGTTCCGTGTAACATGGGGGTCCTGTTTCGGGAGAAGGGTGGGCTTCGATGGAGTACCGACGTCTGGGCGGGAGCGGGGTAAAGGTCAGCGAGATCTCCCTCGGAAGCTGGCTGACTTACGGCGGCAGCGTCGCCGAGGAGCAGGCGACGTCATGCGTCCACAAGGCCTACGACCTCGGCATCAACTTTTTCGACACCGCCAACGTCTACATGCGCGGAGCCGCGGAGGAGATAGTGGGCAACGCCCTGGGAGGCTTCGACCGGGACTCGTACTTTCTGGCGACAAAGGTCTACTTCCCGATGGGGGAGGGGCCGAACGACCGGGGCCTCTCGCGCAAGCACATCACGGAGCAGTGCCACGCCTCGCTGAGGCGGCTCGGGACCGACTACGTGGACCTCTACCAGTGCCACCGCTACGACGAGGGGACGCCGCTCGAAGAGACGCTGCGAGCGCTTGACGACCTCGTCAGGCAGGGGAAGGTCCTGTACGTAGGCGTCTCCGAATGGACGGCGGACCAGATAGGCGACGCATTGCGGGTCGCCAAGGAGATGAACCTGGACACGATCGTCTCCAACCAGCCGCGCTACAACATGATCCAACGCCAGATAGAGGCCGAGGTGGTCCCACTCTCCGCGCGCGAGGGCGTGGGCCAGGTAGTCTTCTCGCCGCTCGCCCAGGGCGTGCTCACCGGCAAGTATCGACCGGGCGAGGCGCCCCAGCAGGGCACCCGCGCCGCCGACCCCGAGTCCAACCGCTTCATGCAACAGCTCATGAACGAGGAGGTCCTCTCCGCGGTCGACGGGCTGCGCGCCGTCGCCCGGGAGGCCGGCCTCACCATGTCCCAGCTCGCCCTCGCGTGGGTCTTGCGGCAGAGGAACGTCAGCAGCGCCATCATCGGAGCTTCGAGGCCAGAGCAGGTCGAGGACAACACTGCCGCCTCCGGCGTGACGCTGCCGCCCGACGCGCTGCATAAGATAGACGACATCATTGACGGCGTGGTCCGTCGCGGCTAGGCCCGAACGGTGCACCCTTCACTAGAGGGGCGCGGTGTTGTAGCATGGTGGGCGTGAAACGGGACTGCGCGGGGCTTCTCGGCAAAAGCTGTTCCATCGGATGGCTTCCGCGACCATCCCTGCCCCGACCGATCCTCTAAGGATCGCGCTCGGGGCGTCCGCGTCTCTCCGGTTCTTACGGGTCCTCCGCGCGGAATGGTCTCCACCCACACATCAGAGATCGAGGGAAACATGCCGCTCTTCGCCACGAGGGAAGATGTAAAGGTAGACGGAACAAACGTCCGAAGCGGACCGCCCCACGCGGCCGGGCCGGACTCCGGCGTACGCATCCGGCAGATGGATGACGCGGACCTCGGGCGCATCCTGAAGCTGAGGAGCGTGGTGCGCTGGGCGGCGGACCCCAGGGCATTCAGCCTGCTGCGCGGCGTGCGAGACGCCCGCTGGGCGGTGGCCGAATCCCCCGGCGGGGTTCTGGTAGGCATGGTGGGCGCGGTGCCGCTGGGGGACATCGGCGTCCTCTGCCATCTCGCGGTACAGGAGGGATACCGGGGCCTGGGCCTAGGAGCAGGGCTCTCGTCTTGGGCCATCGCGTACCTGAAGAGCCGTGGCGCGAAGACCGCCCGTCTCTACTCCACGAGGCAGGCCGAAGGCCTCTACCGATCCCTCGGTTTCGTGGCGTCGGCGGCGCGCACCGTCTACGCATTAGAAGAGGCGTCGTCCAGGCCGCGCCCGCCCAGTCGGGCCGGCGGGCATGAGGTCGGGACCCTGACCTTCTCCGACCTGCCCGAGCTCTACGGCGTGGACCGCTGGAGCTACGGCGCCGACAGGTCGCATCTTATCTTCGCGACCTTGCGGCTACACCCCGGTAACGGTCTCGTGGCGCGGGACTCGTCAGGGAGGATCAAAGGCTACCTCGTCCGGAGCGCCGGGGGGGATGCGATCCACCTCGGTCCCTTCGTCGCGGCGACCCCGGACGTCGCCCGGCTCCTGCTCACCCTCGCCCTCGGCGAGACTGGCCGCCGGCCCGTGCGCGTCGTCGTTCCCGGCCTCGAAGAGCACCCCGCCCACGCCCTGCTGCTGGAGTTCGGCTTTGAAGGCCGCAAAGATCGCCTCAGGATGGAGCTGGGCGAGGTGACGGACGACCAGCCGGCGGGGCTCGTCCATTATGGCACGACGCCGTACATGGCGACCTAGCTGTCAGCACGTTCCGGCCGACCCCTCCGCTTTCGGCACGCCGCCCTGCGGCGATCTTCGACTGGTCAGCCTGGATGAGGGGAGACCCTTATACGCATGGGTGAGTCGTTCGGTCGGACTTTGCGGAGGTTCCTTCGGGGACGGAGGTTGCGGGGCACGGCCTGTTGTTGCGAGCGGGGTTCGTGCGCCCGTTGGCGGCGGGGCTCCTTAGCTACCTGCCCCTGGCGAAGCGGTCCCTGGAAAGAGCTGGGGGCTTGCGGGGGGTAGGAGGTGTCGATGCCCGTCGTGCATCCGGCGGAGACGTGGGAGAGGCGGGGCGGTACGAAGAGATCGGACCCGAGCTGATGCGGCTGCGAGACCGGAGGGACCGGGCGATGGTGCTGGTGATGACGCACGAGGAGATCGTGGCCGGGCTGGTCGCGAGGGAGGTGAACGCCTACCAGCCGTTGCCGCGGCTCGTGTTCCAGATCCAGACGAAGTTCCGAGACGACGCGCGTCCGAGGGCCGGTCTGATCCGTGCCAGGGAGTTCACCATGAAGGACGCCTACAGCCTCGATGTGGATGAGGGGGGGCTGGAGGCAGTACCGGGCGATCCACAGCGCGTACTTCGGAATCGTCGGCCGCTGCGGCTTGCCCGTGGCTTCCGTGGGCGCGGACGTCGGCATCATGGGCGGGAGCCTGGCCCACGAGCTCATGTACCTCTCGCCCGTCAGGGAGGACACCATCCTCCTCTGCGACCGGTGCGGCTATATGGCCAACCGCTAGGTGGCGCAATTCCGCAAGCCATCCACGGACCCGGAGGAACCGCCGCGACCCGTCGCGGGGGGTAGCCACCTCGAGGACGCACACGATAGGGGAGCTTACCCGGCTGCTGGGGATACCGAGGTCCGGTATTGCCAAGCCGGTCTTCGTGGTCGCGACGATGGGCGAGGAGGAGCGGTTCGTGTTCGCCGTGGTGCGGGGGGACATGGAGCTGAACGAGACGAAGCTGGCGAACGCGGTGTGGGGCGCGCTGCGGCCGGCGCGGAAGGACGAGATCCGGGCCGTTGGCGCCGAGCCCGGGTACGCCTCCCCGGTAGGCCTGCGGGACGTGCTCGTGGTTGCTGACGACGCCGTGGTCGCCTCGCCCAACTTGGTCGCCGGCGCGAACCAGGAGGTTTTCCACCTCCTCAACGTCAACCACGGCAGGGACTTCGAAGCCGACATCGTCGCCGACTTGGCTGGCGGCGGAGGGGGCTCGGCCCGCCCCGAGTGCGGCGCCCCGATGCGGGCCGAACGTGGCGTCGAGGTAGGCAACATCTTCAAGCTCGGCACCCGCTACGCCGAGGCCTTCGGCGCCTACTCCCTGGACAGTGACGGCAGGCGCAGGCCCATCGTGATGGGCTCCTACGGCATCGGCGTGGGGCGGCTGCTCGCCTGCATCGCCGAGGAGCACCACGACGAGGATGGGGGCTCATCTGGCCGGTGTCCGTCGCGCCCTACCACGTCCACCTGGTCGCCTCGGACGATGGGGTGGCCGCGGGGCTTTACTGTCGGCTGACGTCGAGGTGCTCTACGATGACAGGAGGGAGAGCTTTGGGACGAAGTTCAAGGACGCCGATCTCATCGGTGCTCCCCTCCGCCTGACCCTCACCCCTCGCTCCCTGAAGAACGGCGGCGTCGAAGTGAAGCTCCGGCGAGAGAAAGACGGTCGGGTAGTGCCCATTCGGAGGTCGTCCCCGTGGTGCGGAAGAGGCTCTTCGAGCTCGAAGCCGAACTCGCGGACCTGACTGGGGCCGGCAACGACGGGGTACCGTGCGCCGGTCGGTTCAAGACCCGTCCCTAGGAGGGAGTTTTGTGCTGCGGGCGTCGATGAGCGTGGGCTTGAATGGGCCGGCGTTTATGGAGATGATGGGGGCGTGCACCCCTTCGAGCGATACACGCCGGACCTGGATGCCTACCACGAGCGGGCGAGGAGCGGGCCGTGTTTCGTCCGCGGGGTCGTGTCGCGGGATCCGGATCTCGCCGCGCACCACATCGTCTACGAGGACGAGGATGCCATCGCCTTCTTCAACAGGTGGTCGACACGGTGCGGCTACACGCTCGTGGCCCCGGAGGAGCACAGGGAGCAGGCAACGGAGGTCTTCACGGTCGAGGACTGTCTGGACCTGCAGCGGGTGGTCCATCGGGTCGCGGAGGTGGTTCGCGAGGAGGTCGGGGCGGAGAGGATCTACACTCTTTCGCTGGGCTCCAACGGGGGCAACGCCCACGTTCGCTGGCACGGCTTGCCCCTGCCGCCCGGTACGCCCTACGGGGAAGAGCAGTTCGCCGCCGTCATGCTGGAGACCGCTGGGGCGCTGAAAATACCGGAAGGGGAGAAGGCCCCGCTCGCGGTGCGCCTCGGGCGCAGGATGGGTCGGGTGTGACCGCGGGACCGGACAACGGAGTTCCCGTTCTGAGCGGGCTCTACGTCTACCCCATAAAGTCCTGCGGCGGCATCTCCCTGAAGCGCGCCGACCTCGTCGCGACCGGTCTGCGCCACGACCGGCGCTGGATGCTCGTGGACGGGGCGGGCGGGTTCGTGTCCCAGCGCCGGCATCCGAGGATGGCCCTGGTCTCCACCCGCCTCACCCCTGAGGGCCTCATCGTCTCCGCCCCTGGCATGCCAGACCTCGAGGTGCCCCTGGAAAGGGAAGATGGGGAACGGGTAGACGTCGAGGTTTGGGGGGATAGGCAGCGCGGTGCGGCCGTCAGCGAGGAGGCCGACCGCTGGTTCAGCGGGTTCCTTGACGTTCCTCGCCGGCTCGTTCGCAAGCCCGACGACGACGTCCGGCCCGTTGGCTCCGTTTACGCTAGGGAGGGAGATCAGACGAGCTTCGCGGACGCCTTCTCGCTGCTTGTGATCTCCGAGGCCTCCCTCGAAGACCTGAACGGCCGGCTCGAACGGCCCGTCCCCATGAACCGCTTCCGGCCGAACCTAGTCGTCAGGGGTTGCGGCCCCTACGCAGAGGACGGATGGGGAGAGGCCCGGATCGGCGGCGCGGCCTTCCGGGTCGCTGAACCGTGCTCGCGGTGCGCCGTAACGACCGTGGACCAGGAGACTGGCCGACGGAGCAAGGAACCGCTTCGCACTCTGGCTACCTATCGCAGGTCCGGTGGGGAAATCTGGTTCGGGCGGAACCTGATCCACACCTCCCTCGGCGCCGTGCGCATCGGAGACCCCGTCGAGGTCACGCCACGCTAGGGCCGCCGGCGAGGACTTTCGCTAGAAGGTCCGGTTCCACGTTGCCGCCGCTTATGATTGCGACGTTCTGGCGGGTGTTGGGGAGCTCGTGCCGGTGGAAGAGGTGGGCGGCGAACGTGACGGCGCCGCTCGGCTCGGCGACGAGGCGAACCCGGAGGGCCAAGCGGCGCATGGCGGCCAGAATTTCCTCTTCCGTGACGGCGACGACATCGTCCACGAGGGCCAGGACGTGCTCGAAAGGCGCGTCGCCCAACTTCCGGACGCGCAGGCCGTCGGCGACCGTCAGGCTCACCTTCTCCGCCGAAAACTCGACCAGGCGTCCGCTGCGCAGGCTCTCCCTGGCGTCGGCCGCGAGCTCCGGCTCCACACCGATCACTTGCACGCCCGGCCGGGTAAGCTTGATCGCCGCGGCGACGCCGCTTATGAGCCCGCCGCCGCTGACCGGCACGAGCACCGTCTCCACGTCCGGCAGGTCGTCCAGGATTTCCGCCCCGACGGTCCCCTGGCCCGCGATGAGGGTCTCGTCGTCGTAGGGCGGGACGGGCACGTAGCCGTGCTCCGCCGCAAGCTCCTCCGCCCTTCTGGCGCGCTCCCCGCTGTCCGGCCCGACGAGCACCATCTCCGGCCCTAGCGCCGCCGTGGCGTCGAGTTTTCCTTTCGGGGCGCCGCGCGGCATGACTATGGTGGCGCGCACGCCCAAGGCGCGCGCCGCGTAGGCGACGGCCCGCGCGTGGTTCCCGCTTGAATGGGCCACCACTCCCCGGGCGCTTTCTTCCGGGCCCAAGGAGGAGATCTTGTTGTACGCCCCGCGCAGCTTGAAGGCCCCGGTCGGCTGAAGGCTCTCGGGCTTGAAGAGAAGGCGACGCCCCCCGTCGCCGTCGGGGCAGGGGATCAGGGGGGTGCGGAATGCCACCCCTCGCAACCTCCGCTGCGCCGCCGCGACATGTTCAGCGCGGATCATGTCCGCCCTCCTCCTCTGGAACCGATAGTTCATTATAGTTTAGGGGCAGAAACGCGTAACAAAGGCGAAACATCGCCTCAAGCGTCCCGCAAACATCCCTCCCTATAACGCTCGGGGCTTATGGGCGCACCTTCGGATGTACGAGCCATGCTCTGGCGGCTGGGCGTCCTGGCGCCGGTCCTGCCGACCCCTCTTAACGTGGGGTGCTCTGGTGCCGCGCCGCTCGAAGAGGCCCGGACGCCAACGCTGACTCGTAGCACCCTGCGGAGGTGGTCGTCGCGGCGCCGGGCGCCCAGGTCGTGCCCGATACGACCGTCGGTGCAGCCTCCCCCGTCGCCGTGCCAGACGACGGGCCGGACACGCCGTCACCGGAACCGTTCGCGGACGGTTGTTCGGGCTTCAAAGCGGATACCGTGCTCGCCGTCCGACATGGCGAGCACCAAGGCTACGAGCGGATAGTCCTTGCCCTGGGCGTCGGGGAAGAGCCGACCGGGGGTGCCCGCCGGGGGTGCTCCACTGGACCCTCGCCAGCCCGCAGGGCGACGGCCCGCTGAGGATCAACCTCCCCTCCGCGAGCGCCACCAGCGTCTCGGACGGGGAGTTCGGCGAGGGCCCCGCGGTGAGCTTTCACGTCGTGCGCGCCCCAAAGGGCGCCATGTTCGTCGACTTCACCGCCCGGCGGGCTTTCCGCTACAGGGCGCTGGCCCTCGCCGACCCGGCGCACCTCGTGGTGGATCTCGAGCGCGCGGGTCCGTCCCCGTATAAGCCCCCGCCGGCCGCGCGAGGAGACCGTGCTCGTCGAGCCTCGCCCCGGGGACGAGGTCTCCGATCCCCTCGCCGTCGGCGGCTACTCCTGCAACTTCGGGGCCTCCGACACCATAATCCTCAAGACGCCAGGGGGAGGGCGGGTCCGCAAGACCGTCACGGGGAACGACCGGAGCCGCACCTAGGGATACTTCGAGGCGATCCTGGACCTGCCGCCGTTCTCTGTGGTACGGGCCTCCTGCGGGTCGGGGCCGCGAGCGCCGGTGAGAGCTCTTTGAAGGGATCGAGATCCCGGTTAGGGAAGGTTAGCCTGCCGGCCGATCAGCCGAGGGACCGGACGAAGTGCCGGGGGTCGAGCGGCTCCCCGGTGGCGCGCAGGACGGTGTCGCGCCAGTTCTCGCGGGCGCCGGGACCGAAGAAGGATTCGAGGAGGTAGCGGCCGGCGACCTCGTTCTCGTAGAAGGGGCCCAGGGTTATGTTCTCCTCCAGGTAGGCTCTTAGCTGGGCGGAAATCAGGTTCCCCAGCACGTAGTTGTGGTAGTAGACGGGGGCGGTCGCGACGTGGATCTTGGCCGCCCAGTCCGGCTCGTCGCGCCCCGGCGGACGCCCGACGAGCTGCAGCTTCTCGACGAGGTCCCACCAGGCCCCGTTGAGGTCCTCGCGGTCCGGGTCGGCGTAGAGCTCCTTCTCGAACCGGAACACCACGAGCGCCCACCGCGTAAAGACGAGCAGCTCCTCCCGGCGACGCGCGGCGAGCCGTCCCCGCTCGGGCGCGAGCTCTTCCTCCGGCACGCCCGCCACGCCGCGCAGCCAGCCGAGTTCTTCGGCCAGGGCGCCCATCATCAGGGCGATGGCCTCGGTCGTGGCGATGTGGGAGACGCCGCGCAGGAGGTAGGGAAGCTTCGGGTTTATGTGGCGGTCGTAGACGGCATGGCCGAACTCGTGGAGCATCGTGTTCATCCAGTAGGCGTCGGGCCTGCCGGCCCGCAGGTTCGCCAGCACCCGCACGTCGTAAGGGTAGTCCCGCCCGACCGGTAGGCAGAAGGCGTGCTGGTTCTTGCCGGGACGGGCGTACAGGTCGCTCTTCGCCACGACGCCGCGCACGTCCAGTCCCAGAGCGTCGTAGGTCTTGCGGGTGAGGGCTTCGAGGTCCTTGCCCTCGAAAAAACCGTCAGTGTCGAGGGTCCCGTCCTTTGGGGGCTCCTGGAAGAACGGGTCCGAGAGGTGCCAGGGCATCACGGTCTGGACCCCGAACCTTTCCCCCATCCGTCCGTCGATGCGTCCCTTGAGCTCCCCGAAGGGGGCGTCCGTCGCAGCCTTGAGATCCGCCATAAGCCCTTCGAGCTCCGCGACGTCCATCTCTTGCAAGTCGAGGGAACGGTGGTAGTGGTCCCTGTGGCCGGCCTCCCGGGCGAGCCTGTTCCTCAGGCGGGCGAGCTCGCGGACGGTGCCCTCCACCTCGCGTCCCACCGTCTTGGAGGCCTCCCACGCCTCCCGGCGCAAGCCCTCGTCGCGGGAGGTGCGCAGGATGTCCCGCACCTCATTCTCCCCCACAGGCCTGCCACCGACGACGCCCCGGTGGTTGCCGTAGACCGCGTTCGCCTCGGCCTCCAGCTCCTCGATCCTGTCCAGGGTCTCCGCGTCGCCCCGCCGGGCCGCGTACGTCCTGTAGAGGACCTCCACCTGCCGGCGCAAGAGCTCGTCGTCCAGAGAGCGCCGCTCCCGGTACCAGCCCGCGACCGTCTCCTGCTCCCCCTCGTCGGCGAACAGCCAGTTGTACTCGGTTCCCGCCCGGACGAGCTCCTGCTGCGCCTCCTCGGAGCCCGTCACAGCAAGGTCCCACCAGGCCTCGGCCACCCTCTTCTCGACGGGGGCCGCTCGCCCCTCGAAAAGGGAGATAAAAGTCATTATCTCGCTATCGGGGTTCAGCGGCGGGCGACCTCGCGGCGGTTGCCGAGCCAGATCACCACGAGCAGCGTGACGATGCCGACGGTCGCGAACCGCAGCAGGCTCTCGGGGCCCTGGCTGCCGACCACAAGCGCGGCGACGAAGACCAAGGCGAGCCCCGCCCACCCGGCGGCCCTGAAGGCGAGGTAGCCCGCGAGGAGCCCGACCAGGGTATAGAGGATGAACATGAACGGTTTGAGGGCCGTGAGGAACTCGAAGATGCCCGGGCTCCCGCCGTTTGCCCAGATCCCGACCTGGCCCGCCGCGATGAACGCCAAAAAGGCGCCCACGAAGCACACGGCCCCGGACTTCAGGGTTACGGGCTCGGGGTCGAAACGGTGAGGCTCGTACCAGCGCGTCTCGCTTATGTCGTAGCGCCCGCGGGTCCTACCGCCGGCACCCCTCCCGGCGCCTCCGCTATCAGCGGGGCCTTCCTTCCTGCCGAAACGGCCCTTCAGGCGTTCGCCCAGGGACGGGCCGACCGACTCGCGGGCGCGGCGGCGGGAGGAGAGATCGTCGTCGGCCTGGTCGAAGTCGAAGTTGAGGCCTGCGAGCTGGTCCGCGGCGTGAGCGAGGTCCAAGGCCTCGTCGTGTTCGCGGCGGCGATCCGGGTCCGAGAGGACGTCGTTCGCCTCCTGCAACCGGGAGAATCCCTCGGCGCTCCCGCCGGGATGGTCCGGGTGGAGCTCCTTCGCGAGGTTACGGTATGCGTTCCGGATCTCTACCTGCGAGGCCTCGCGCCGGACGCCGAGAACCTCATAATAGTTGGTAATCTTCGCCATCGTTTCCCTATTCTAACCCAAGCCCGCGTCCGTAGCCGCGCGCCCCAGCGCGAGCCGGATCTCGCCCAAGCACCACCCATCCGTCTCCCGCCTTGCCGCCTCCCTAAGCGTCCCCTCTGAACCCCCGATCTCACCCAGGGCCCAGGCCGCGTGCCCCCGCACGAGCTCCGACGGATCTTCCCGCAAACACTCCTCAAGCGCCGGGATCGCCCCCTCGGATCTCAGGTTCCCCGCCGCCACGCAGCAGTTTCGCAACAGACCGGCCCGCCCCGGCCGCGTGAGCGGCGTCCCCGCGAAACGCCCCTCGAACTCCTCGTCGGTCCTGATCCTCAGCGCCTCTTCCACCCCCAGGTACGGCCCGGCCCCGCTCTTTGCCGAGAACTCCGGCCAGCGGCTCTTCGTCGCCTTCGTCTTGTTGTACGGGCAGACCTCCTGGCAGACGTCGCAGCCGAAGGCCCAGTCGCCGACTTTGGGACGGAGCTCGCGCGGGATCTCGCCCGAGTTCTCTATCGTAAGGTACGAGATGCAAAGCCTGGCGTCCACCACCCCCGGGGCCTTGATGGCACCGGTCGGGCACCGGGCCATGCAGCGGGTGCAGCGCCCGCAAGTGCCTGTGCCCGGCTCGTCGGGTTTGAGGTCCAGGTCCACAATAAGGTCGGCGATAAAGAAGTACGATCCGATATCCCCGTCTATCAGGCAAGAGTTCCGCCCAAAGAACCCGAGCCCCGCGTGCTGGGCCGCCGAGCGCTCCAGCAGCGGCACCGCGTCCGTGAACCCCCGGGCCTTGATCTTCGTCCCGAGGTCTTCCTCCAACTGCCTCCGCAGCCGGAACAACCGCTCCTTTATGACCTCGTGGTAGTCCCGTCCCCAGGCGTACCGCGCGACCCGCCCTCCGCCCTCCGTGTTCTCGGGATGCTCGCCGGGATAGTACGAGACCCCAAGCGACACGACGCTCCGGGCGCTCTTCTGCAGCTTCTTCGGGTTCGCCAGTAGCTCCACCGGACGGTGCATAAACCCCATGTCGGCTGCCATCCCGGCCTCCTGCCACTCCCGCAACCTCTCCCCGCCGGCCCGCAGCGGCCCCGCCCGCGTCACCCCGACGAGGTCGAAGCCCGCCTCTCGCGCCCGCTCCTCAAGAAGGCGGCGGGCTTCGGTCGGGCCGATGCTGTTCTTGTCGCGTTCCATGAGGCCTTCGGATTGTAACCCCGAACCCGTAAATCGAGGACGGCGCTCGTCGAGAACCGCGTCCTAGGTCGTCCTGTGGCGCGCGTGGTTCGAGTGGATATATATACTTCCTGGGAAAGTGTCGGCGACCTGGCTAGGAGACGGTTGTGGCTATATCTACGGTAAACCCGGCGACGGGGGAAGAGGTCAAGACCTTCGACGCCCTGAGCGAGGACGAAATAGACCAGAAGCTGCAGCTCGCGGCGGAGACCTTCCGCGAGTACAGAAAAACCACCTTCGAGGAGCGGTCCCGGTGGCTCACGCGGGCGGCGGAGATCCTGGAAGAAGAGGCCGGGGAGCTCGGCCGCATCATGACGCTGGAGATGGGCAAGACCCTCGCCTCCGCGGTGGCCGAGGCCAACAAGTGCGTCCGCGGGTGCCGCTACTACGCGGAGAAAGCCGAGGGAATGCTCGCCGACGAGAGAATAGAGATGGAGGGCGCCAGGACGTTTGTCCGCTACCAGCCCATAGGGCCGGTGCTGGCCGTGATGCCGTGGAACTTCCCGTTTTGGCAGGTGTTCCGGTTCGCAGCACCCGCGCTCATGGCCGGGAACGTGGGGCTCCTAAAGCACGCCTCCAACGTGCCGCAGTGCGCGCTCGCTATAGAAGACATAATCCGCCGGGCCGGTTTTCCGGAGGGGGCTTTCCAGACGCTCCTGATCTCCTCCTCCCAGGTCCAGGCCGTTATCGACGACCCGCGCGTGCGTGCGGCGACGCTCACCGGCAGCGAGCCGGCGGGCCGGCAGGTAGCCAGCGAGGCCGGCGGCAACATAAAGAAGACCGTGCTGGAGCTCGGCGGCAGCGACCCGTTTATCGTGATGCCCTCGGCCGACCTCGACAAGGCTATAAGCACGGCCGTCACGTCTCGCACGCTCAACAACGGCCAGTCGTGCATCAACGCTAAGCGCATCATCGTCCACGAGGAGGTGGCCGAAGAGTTCGAGCGCCGCTACGTCGATGGCATGGCCGCCCTCAACGTCGGCGACCCCATGGATGAAAACACGGATATGGGCCCCCTCGCCACGCCCCAGATCCTCGAGGACGTCTCCGGACAGGTGGTGAAGAGCGTCGAGGCAGGGGCGCGGGTGCTCACCGGGGGCGAGGCGCCGGACGGCCCTGGCAACTACTACCCGCCGACTGTCCTGACGGACATCCCCAGAGAGTCTCCGGCTTACCGGGAGGAGATCTTCGGCCCCGTGGCCTCCCTGTTCCGGGTGCGCGACATAGAAGAGGCCATAGCCCTCGCCAACGACTCAGACTTCGGCCTGAGCTCCTCCGCCTGGACGAACGACCCCGCCGAGCAGGAGCGGTTCGTCGACGAGCTCGAGACCGGCATGACCTACATAAACCGCATGACCGAGTCCACGCCCGAGATCCCCTTCGGCGGCGCCAAAAACTCTGGCTACGGCCGCGAGCTCTCCCACTTCGGCATCCACGAGTTCATGAACCCGAAGACGGTGTGGGTGGACGACAGCGAGGAGGGCGCAGGCACCGCGGCGGCCGAGTAAGAAAAACATCCAGGTGAAAGCTCTTGCTGACTTTGGGGCAAACGGGCGGTAGATTCTGGGCTAGGTGAATACGACAATCGACAGCCGGCGAGGCGGAGCGGGGAGGCCGGGATGCTGCTGCGCCTGCTAGGTATAGGGCTCGCCTACGGGCTCGGCTTCACGTTCGTGAAGTCGCTGTTCCCGGAGCCTTTCGTGCTTCTGATCCTGCAGGGCGGCGGCAGCAGCGAGGGCGACCTGACCACGCTTGCCCTGGTCTACATGGGGGTCGGCCTGATCTCCGGCCTCGTGGCCGCCCCCATCTTCGGCACCGCCCTGCTCCTGAGGCGCGGCCCGAACGAGGAGGGGCGCAGCGGCTCCCGGCTCGTCCTCAGCCTCGCCCTGGCGCTGCTGATCGGCACTATCTCCGGCGTCCTCACCCTGCTCGTCTACGCCTACGGCGTCCTACCCCCCGGCGGCGTCCTCGACCCGCTCAAGCTGGTCCGCAACTCCGCCCATTCCGCCCCCGGTGTCGGCCTCCTCATAGCCTGGACCATCGCGCGCGACCTCCTGCCCGCGGGCCTTGCCGCCCTCTTCCTAGCGCCCCTGCTGGGCGGCACCCTCCAGCGCCTCTACGAGGCCGGACGGCCCCCCCAGCAGAGGACCTACGACCAGTACGATTACTAGGTTGCACACCGGCCGCGCCGGCTAAATGATGCTTACCAGCGCGGACAGTTTGCAGTCCGCGAGGGCGTATTCGTCGGCTTCTTGAGAGGAGCGGACGGTGTATTCGAGGCAGTTGCTCAGGCAGTCCACCTTGCCGCAGGGGGTCTCGACGGTCCCAAGGTCCTCCACGATGCGTACGACGGGGTCGAGGTTGTCGCCGGGGGTGGCGTCCGTGCGGCGAACGTACTCGCCTTCCTCGAAGTGCTCCCGCCCGTAGCGAAACACGTTCATGCATAGATTGTACACTGGTTTTTGACCTGGACCGCACACGGACGGGGGGCACGTTGAGGGTCTTTATCTCGGCGGACATGGAGGGTGTCACGGGGGTTACGCACCCGCAGGACGTGATCCCGGGCCGCCCCCAGTACGAACGCTTCCGCCGCTTTCTCACGGCCGACGTGAACGCGGCGATAGAGGGCGCGGCGCAGGGCGGCGCGACGGAGTTCCTCGTAAACGAGGCCCACGACGGTATGCGCAACGTTCTCCTCGAGGACCTGGACGGGCGGGCTGATCTCATAGTCGGCTCGAAGAAGCCCCTATCGATGATGCAGGGCTTTGGGGGCTCGGACGTCGCGTTTTTTGTCGGCTACCACGCCCGCGCCGGCGCCGAGGGCGTCCTGAGCCACACCTTCAATAGCCCTGCCGTGGTCACGGGCGTCGAGTTGAACGGCGAGACGTGCAGCGAGGCGCGCATGAACGCAGCGCTTGCCGGCCTCTCAGGCATCCCCGTCGGGCTCGTCACCGGCGACGACCTGACGTGCGTGGAGGCCGGGTCGCTCTACACCGGCGTGAAGACCGCCCAGGTCAAGACCGCCGTCGACCGCTACACGGCCCGATGCCTGACCCCGGGAGCGGCGCTGGGGCGAATCCGCGAGGCCGCGCGGGGGGCGACGGAGGGCGCGGGGGACCTCGTCCCCTACGCGCCGGAGCCCCCCTACACTTTCACCGCCGAGTTCGCCACCGCGAGCACGGCCGCGAGCGTCATGTTCTTCCCGCAGCTGGAGAGGGTGGACGACAGGCGCGTTTCGTGGACCCACGAGGCCTACGAGACGGCCTTCAAGATGTTTATAGGCGTCATGCGGATGGCGACGAGCGACCCGGACTACGGTTAGGAGGCCAGATGAACCCGACCTTCACCATCGTGGACGTCTTCGCCGAAGAGAAATACGCGGGCAATCAACTCGCCGTCGTGCGGGGTGCGTCGGATCTGCCCGATGAGGTGCTTCAGAAGATAACGCTGGAGATGAACTACTCCGAGACGACCTTTATCCTCTCCGAGGAGGAGCGCGACGGGGGCTACGACGTTCGTATCTTCACGCCGGGCGGGGAGGTCCCCTTCGCGGGGCACCCGACGCTCGGGACGGCGTACGTGATCCGGCACCATATCCTCACCGAACCAGTCGAGCAACTCGTCCTGAACCTAAGGGCCGGGAAGATCCCCGTAACCTTCGGCGAAGTCCTCAGGATGCGCCAACTCCCCCCGACCTTCGGCCCGGAGTTGGATCGGAACCAGATGTCCCGGGTCCTCGGTCTCGAAGAGGGCGACCTCGACGATCGCCACCCGGTCCAGGAGGTCTCGACCGGGTTGCCGGCCGTCGTGATCCCGCTAAAGGACCTCGCCGCCCTGCAGCGCTGCAGGGTAAACTGGGATCTCTACCGTGAGACGGCCGCCGCGGGCAAGAACCTCTACGTGTTCTGCCCTGAGCCGCACGAGGGCGAACCAGGAGACATCTCCGCCCGCATGTTCACCGACGATCTCGGCATCCCCGAGGACCCCGCCACCGGTAGCGCCGCCGGCTGCCTCGCCGGCTACCTCGTCGAGCACCGCTACTTCGGCGCGGATCCCCTGGAGGTGCGGGTCGAGCAGGGATACGAGATAGGGCGCCCGTCGCTCCTCTACCTGCGGGCCGAAAGGGAAGAAGACGGGATCGGCGTCTCCGTCGGCGGCAAGGTGCAGTTGGTGGCGAGGGGGGAACTCGTGTGAACGGGGAGATGGGTGCGCCTCGGGTCCGTGATGCGCGGCCCGCCGACGCCCGCTCCATCAGGCGGGTCGCCAGGATCACGTGGGACCACACCTACCGCGAGAGCGTGCCCGAAACCGTGCGGACGGAGTTCGTGCGGCGGGGCTACTCGGACGAGTCGCTTCTGCAACGTATAGAGAACGACGTCTTCCTGGTCTGCGCGCGGGACGACGAGATATTCGGTTTCGCGGACTTCCGAACCGCTTCGAGTGCCGAGGTGGAGCTCGCGGCGATCTACGTTCTGCCGGAGGCGCAGGGAGAGGGCCTCGGCTACCGCCTGCTCGAGGCCGGCCTGACCAGGTTCCCGGCCAACACCAGGTTCGTCCTGCACGTCGAGCGAGACAACCCGAAGGCGCGACGTTTCTACGAGGACCGCGGCTTCCGCACGACCGGCGAGGTCACGGACGTCTACCTCGGGCACGAGTTCCACGACGTCGAGATGGTCCTCGAACCCGGGGGTTAGGCACGGGACACCGCCCCATCGGGCAACCCCTCTCGCAACTCTTAGCAACAGTCTGGTAACAGTTTGTTAAAAGGACCGTTAAACGCCTTGATCGGTAGCAGTGGCGTGATAACTTCGGGTTGTGTGTTCGTGGCAGATAGTTGCCACGAGGGAACGTTGTAAACGCGCCGCGCGGCGAGAGAGCCGCGCGGCGCTGCTTTTGAAAGGAGGTGTTCGGCCATGGGTCTGGGCGTGCTCACGAGGGTGAATTTCGAGGAGAAGGTATTGGCGTTACGCGGTCCGTTGGGAGAGGCGGTATCGCGGCTGCGGGCTGGGGCATTGCCCATCGCGCAGACGGCGGTGGCGGCGAGTCTGGCGTGGTTTCTCGCGTCGGTCGTGCTCGGGCACGAGCGCCCCTTCTTCGCGGCGATAGCGGCGGTGATCTCGCTCGGCGTGGTGGTCGGGCAGGAGGGGAGGCGGGTGCTCGAGCTCGTCTTCGGGGTCGCTTGCGGGCTCGCGGTGGCCGATGTGGTAGTGAGGCTCATCGGGACGGGGACCGTCCAGATCGGGGTGGTCATAGCGCTAGCGATGGCCGTGGCGTGGCTGTTCGGCGGTGGGCCGATGCTCGTCTCTGAGGCGGGTGTTACGGCGCTCTTCACGGTGATGCTGGATCCCACGACCTCGGGGTGGTCGCCCGACCGTTTCGTGGACGCGCTGCTCGGCGCCGGCGTGGCGCTCGGGGTGCGGGCCGTCTTCCCGAGCGACCCGCGCGAGATCGTCGAGCGGGCCGCGCGCCCGATCTTCGCCGACCTCGACGCCGCCCTGAAGGAGACGGCCGAGGCCCTGCGGGTCGGGGACCTCGGGATGGCCGAGCACGCCCTGCAAAAGGCGCGGGAGACGGACGCGCGCGTGGCCGGCCTGAAGGAGGCCCTCGGCGCCGGCTACGACACGGCGAAGCTCTCGCCGCCCCGGCGCCGGGCGCTCGGGCAGCTCGGGTTCTACGCCACGGCCGCCGACCAGCTCGACCTCGCCGTCCGCAACACCAGGGTGCTGGCGCGGGCCGCCGTCTCCATGGTGCGCGAAGGCGAGGCCGTGCCCGAAAAGCTCTCGGGGACCATCCTCGACCTCGCCCATGCCGTCGAGACCCTCTCCGACTACATAGACCGGCCGGATCACCCGGTCGACACCCGCCGGTTCGCCATCGAGGCCGCCGAAGGGGCGACGGCCGTGCTCCGGAAGCACAACAACCTTCAGACCAGCATGCTGGTCGGCCAGGTCCAGTCCACCGCCGTGGACCTGCTGTGTGCCTCCGGCATGACCCCGGACGAGTCCAGGCAGGCCCTCCGCGAAGCCTCCCACCGCGCCACGAGGGTCCCCGCGGCCGAGACCGCCTAGGGCCGGGACCTCCGAAAGAGACGGCGGCACATAACCCGGGGTCTCCCACGGGGGCCGGTTGCGCGAGCGATGCGGGGTTCGGGCGGTGGGGATTGGGCTTGTTCCGCTCTCCGGGACGTGCTAGCTTTGCGCGCATGGGCGACACGTTGGCATAGGTTCTCCCATACGCGAAAGGTCCGCGCCCGCGGACCCATCCTGGCCCGCCGTGCGGGCGCTACCACGAGGAGCAAGCCATGCCGCAATCCCGAGACCGCTACCAGGGACACCCCACGCATGACGTACTCGAACCGTTCACCCGCTCGGAGGAGCTGCGCGGACGCGTGGCCGTCGTCACCGGCGTCGGAAGGCGTCGGGGGATAGGGTCGGCCGTCTGCCGGGCGCTCGCCGCCCGGGGCGCCGACGTCGCGCTCTCCTACTGGAAGGCCTACGACCGCGGGATGCCGTGGGACGCCGATGAAGACGAGCCGGCGAAGCTTGTCCGAGAGCTGCGCGCTTCCGGTGTCAGGGCCGAGGCCGTCGAGGTGGATCTCTCCCTGTCTGGGTCCCCGAAGGAGCTTCTCGACGCCGCGGGGGAGAGGCTGGGGGTCCCCTCGGTCCTCGTCAACGCCGCCGCCCACTCCGAGCACGACGGCTACGAGGGGCTCGACGCAGCGGGCCTCAACGCCCACTACGCCGTCAACGTGCGGGCGATGGCGCTCCTAAGCGCGCTCTTCGCGCGGCGCTATCCCGGCGGCCCGGGTGGCAGGATCGTCAACTTCAGCTCGGGGCAGTCGCTCGGGCCGATGCCGGACGAGCTCGCTTACATCTGCACCAAAGGTGCCATCGAGGCGTTCACCAGATCCCTCGCGGCCGGCGTGGGGCACAAGGGGATAACCGTCAACGCCGTCAACCCCGGGCCCACGGACACCGGCTGGATGACCGAGGACCTCGAGCGCGAGCTGCTGCCCAAGTTTCCGCCCGGTAGGATCGGGCAGCCCGAGGACGCGGCGAGGCTCGTGGCGTTCTTGGCCGGCGCCGAGGCGGCCTGGATCACGGGCCAGACCATCCACTCCGAGGGCGGCTTCCTCCGCACGTGAGCGGCAATCCCCGGCTCGGCGCAAAAAGGGGGGGGACGTTTCGGGCACCGTGCGCTACCATTACCCGGACCATGAAGAACACGAAGAAGTGGCCAAAGCCTTTCGGCGGACCCGCGAAACGTTTACTCGATGACGACGGGGGCATCGAAGCGCCGGTTCGCGGACCGCTCTTCCCGCGTCCCGTGTTCGTAGGGCTGCTCGCGGTCTTCTGCGTCTCCCTCATGCTCACCGCAGACTGGTTCGGGCTCCTCCTGCTCAACTCGGAAGGGGTGAGCGAGCGCTTGGGGCCGCTCAACACCGTCCGCGTGATGGCGGTGTTGATGTCCGGCATCGCGATCCCCTCCGCCCTCCTCATGCTCCACTACAAGCGCCTCTACTCCTACGTCTCCGAGCACAACGTGTTCTTCGCCATTACCTTCTCCATCTCCTTTGTACTCGGCCTGCCCTGCGCCCTCGTCGGCGTCTTCGGGTAAGAGCGGTCAGCTTTCAGCAGTCAGCGGAGCCGGAAGAGAGCAACCAACCAGCGGAACCGCTACTATCCTCTAAATGAAACCCGTATTTTCGGTAAGGTTGACGGCGCTCGACGAAAAGCTTGTGGCTGAAAGCTGATGGCTGAAAGCTCCATAGAGTTCAGGCGCGGGTTGTCCGGTCCCAACGAGGTGTTCGGGGATGATGAGGCGCCCCGCTCCGGCTACGAGCCCGTCCTCGAAGAGATGGGCCGCATGGGTCCCGGCGAGTGGGGGCGCAGGGTGGGCCTCGCCCACGAGCGGTTGCTGGACGTGCAGCGGGGCCTCGGCATCCCTGACGGGGAGGACAAGACCTACCCAACGGACTACGTGCCCCGGCTCGTGTCGGCCGCGGACTGGGAGGTCCTGGAGCGCGGGCTGACCCAGCGGATGCTCGCCATAAACGAGTGGCTGAGGCGTCTGGAGACGGGCAAGGACGAGGTCGTGCCGCGAGAGGTGCTGTCGAGCAGCGTCCTCTACGACGGGTCCATCCCGACGCGGTTCGGGGGCGTGCCCAACCGGCAGATGGGCTTCGATGTGGTGGCCGTGGGGTCCGGCGGGGGCTGGGAGTACCTCATCATCGAGGACAACGCCAAGATGCCCGTCGGCATCGAGCCCATGCACCTGCTGCGAGCGCGGACGGCCGAGGTGTTGCCGGGGTCCTACGCCGCGCTCGGCGTCAGGCCGCTCGACGACCTGATGGGGCGCTTCGGCGAGGTCTTGCGGGCCGCCTCGCCGAACCCCGATCCGACCATCGCGGTTCTGACCATCGGCTACGAGGACCAGTACTTTCTCGACCACAACGTCTTCGCCAGGGAGCACGGGGCCATCCTCGCCGGCCGTCGCGACGTCGAGCTGGACCGGGGCGGGTTCCTCGTGCACAAAGAGAGCGGGCGCAGGATCGACGTGATCTACGAGCGCATCGAGGACGGCAGGATCTACGACGATTTGCCAGGCCTGATCGAGAGCCAGGCCGCCGGCAAGGTCGAGGCCGTCTTCGCCCCGAACCTCGGCGTCGCCGACGACAAGGGCGTCTGCCCGTTCGTGCCCGAGATGATCCGGACCTACCTCGGCGAGGAGCCCGTCCTCCAGAACCTCCGCACCTACTCCCTCGCGCTCGAGGAAGATCGCCACTATGTCATGGACCATTTCGACGAGCTGGTGGTAAAGAGCCGCAGCGGCTGGGGCGGCAAGAGCGTCTTCATCGCCCCCGAGGCCTCCGAAGAGACCATCGCGGAGTTCCGCGCCGGGGTCGAAGAGAACCCCGTCGAGTTCGTCGCCCAGGAGCCCATAGACTTCTCCACCCACGTCCTCTGCGAGACGGAAGACGAAGGTTTCCTGCTGCAGGATTCCTACGCCGACTACCGCATCCACGCCTTAGCACCGGATAAGGAGACCGTCTGGGTGGTTCCCGGCGCCATGACGAGGGTGGCCGCCCCCGGCAGCAGGCTCGTCAACGTCTCCAGCGGCGGCGTGGCGAAGGATACCTGGGTCTTGCGCCAAGCCTAACAGCGGCGCTCAAGGGGTACGTCTGCCCGCATGGACTGGATATTAGTGCCCGCCGGCGTCGCTTTGATCCTCGTAGGGATCCTGGACGTCTTCTTCACGGTGCTCCACTACGACGGCTTCGGGTTCCTCAGCAGCCGCCTCTACAACAAGCTCTTCAACGCCGTGCGCCTCGTCACCCGCCCGCTGCCCCGCACCTACCGCGCCCTGGGGCTCTCGATGGCGGCCCCGCTCATGGTGCCGGTCACGATAACGGTCTGGATCTCCCTCGTCGCCTTGGGCTACGCCCTGATCTACTACTCCGGCATGGACGAGGAGTTCTTCTCCCTCCCGGGCCGGACCCTCGAGCCCTCCTTCCTGGAGGCGCTGTACTTCAGTGGGACGTCCGTCTCCACCGTCGGTTTCGGCGACATCACCCCCACTAACACCTTCTACCAAGCCCTGGCGGTCTCCGAGGCGCTTATAGGGTTCGGCATCCTGACGCTCGCGATCACCTACGTCCTCGGGGTCTACAACGTCTTGCAGCAACTCGGCGTGGTCTCCGCCGGGCTCTACCACCAGGCCCAGGACACGAGCGATCCCTGGAGCATCCTCGCCCCGCACTTCCCGGGCGGCCAGCACCGGGGCCTCGAGACGCACCTGATGTATCTTCACCAGGGACTCGTGGAGATCTACGAGGGCATCCGCCAGTACCCCATCGTCTACTACTACCACAGCCGCCGCGCCTACCGCTCGCTCCCCTTCGTCTTCCGCATGGTCGGTGGGATGGCCGGGGCCTTGCGCTGGGGGCTTCCCGAGGACCATCCGGGCAGCCAGACGCCCTGGCTCCCCACCCTGCTCACCGGCCTCGACACGATCACCGACTACCTGGAGGAGCGCTTCCTCTCCATGCCGCTCGGCGAACCGCCCGCCCCCGTCCCCTTCGAGACCTTCGAGGCCGCCCTCCTACGCGGCAAGGAGCCCGCGGACTACTGGCTCGGGCGGTTCTTATCGATGAACGCCTTTATGCGCGACCTCGTGCACCTGGAGGACCCCCCCGACCCCGAGGAGGCCTACGGCCGCTACGGTCGTTGGCTGGACTTCGCCTACCACAACCGCGCCTTCTTCGAGACCGTCGTCGCGGACCTGGGCTACGAACTGGAAGAGCTCGAAGGGGGACCCGGCAAGAAGCTCTTCTAGGTCCTCAACCGGCCCCCATCTGCGCGCCTATCAGCGTGAGGCCGCCGTCCACGATGATGGAGGAGCCGGTGGCGTAGGAGCTCTTGTCGGAGGCGAGGAAGGCTACGAAGTGCGAGATCTCGCGCGCGTGCCCCGGCCTGCCGAGCGGGATGTTCGGGCGCTCTATTGTCGAAGGGTCGGTGTCCTCGGCGCCGGTCATGGGGGTGGCTATCTCGCCGGGGCCGACGGAGTTTACGGTGATGCCGTGCTCCCCGAGCTCCATGGCCATGACCTTGGTAAGCAGCCCGAGGCCGCCCTTAGAGGCGCAGTAGGCCGACGCCCCTATGCGGGGGACGTGCTCGTGCACGGAGGTGATGTTTATAACCCTGCCGCCGTTCCCGGCCTCGACCATCCGCTGGGCGGCCCGCTGGGCGCAGAGGAACGCCCCGGAGAGGTTCGTGTCTATGACCTGGCGCCACTCCTCGTAGGGGAGCGCGAGGAAATCGCCGGTCGGATCGCCGGTTCCTGCGTTGTTGACCAGCACGTCCACGCCGCCGAGGGAGTCCGCGAGGTCGTCGATCACGTCCGCGGCACCCGGCAGCTCGGTGAGGTCGAGGCGCCGCACCTCGCCCCTGCGCCCCGCCGCCTCGACCGCGGCGAGCGTCTCCTTCGCGCCCGCCTCGTCGGAGCGGTACGTGATGCCGACGTCGAAGCCGTTCTCGGCCAGCTCCTTCGCGCATTCCTGTCCTATACCCGAGTCTGATGCCGTCACTATGGCTACAGGGCTCATGCCAGCCTCCTCCAGAGGTTCGCGGAACGTCCCCGCAAGGTTACCCTGCGGCGTGGCGGACAAACGCGGGGCCGAGTGAGAAGCGGCGATGAAGGGTAGCATGTTTCAGGGACGGTACTACGAGGATTCGAACGGAGAGGCGCATGGCGATAGAGCTATCCCTATTCAATAACTCGGTGACAACGCTGGCAAACCACCTGACCAACTTCTACCCGGAAGAGGCGGAGCTCGAGACCTACGTGCTCTGCGCCAGGGTCAAGTGCCCCAACATCCCGGGCGGGAGCGGCCTGAACTGGGTCATAAGCCCCGGCGGCGACGAGCTCGCCCCCGGCGTGCTACGCGGTGTGCTGGAGTCCTTGGAGGCCGAGAACGGCAATGGGAAGGGCCACTGACCGCCGCAGAACGTCTATAAGGTAGTCCACTGGACGGGCCCGTCAGCGGCGTTCCGTCCCGCGTTTCAGCGCGTCCCAGGCGAGGGTGGCGCAGCGGATGCGGTTGGGGGTCTGGACGACCTTCTTTAGGGCGACGAGGTCGCCGAGGCCCTCGTTGGGCTCCGTGCGCATCATCTGCAAGAAGGCCGAGACCTCCTCCTGCGCCTCCTCGCGGCTCTTGCCCGCGAGCCGCTCGGCGAGCATCGAGGCGGATGCCTGAGAGATGGCGCAACCACGCCCGGTAAAGCTGACGTCCAAAGCGTCGTCCCGGAGGTTGGCGTAGACCGTCACCTCGTCGCCGCAGAGCGGGTTATTCAGGCGCTCTTCTATCTCCGCGCTCTCGATCTCGTGCCTGTGACGCGGGCGCCGGAAGTGGTCGAGAATGATCTCTTTGTAGAGCTCCTGCATCATCCTGGGAGAATTGTAGCAGGAGAGCCGGAAGCCTCGGCTTACGGAAGCCCGTGGCGGCGGTGCCACTCTTCTAGAGATTCTTCCGGATATTCCGGGAAGTGCTTTTCGCCCTCGCCGGTAGGGACCTCGCACCAGGGCGCCGCGTAGTCGAGCATGATGCGGACGCGCTCGGGGGGCTTCGAGAGCGGGGTGTCTACGGCGGAGGCGAAGGGGTGGACAAGATCAGGCCACATCGGGTTGAAGAGCCACAGGAAGCTGCCGCAGCGCCGGCAGAAGTTCCGCTCGGGCGCGCCGCGGTCCTGGCTGCTCGCGGCGTAGACGGAGAGGTTCTCCGCGCCCTCGACCTCCAGCGTGCCCGCGTCGGCACCGAGGTTGATGGCGTAGCCCCCGCCCCCGGCCGTCTTGCGGCAGATGGAGCAGTAGCAGGCCTGGTAAGGGTAGGGCGTGTCGGACTCAACCCGGAACCGGACCGCCCCGCAGTGACACGACCCTTCTAGCAACACGGTGCCCACCACCTCCGCACTATCTCGACGTCCCGGGGAACTGTTTACCCGCCTCGGCTCGCCGGTAAAGCGGGCGTGGGGCTCAGGCCTCGGGGAACCTTTCGAGGGTGATCGCCTCTTCGTTTCCATCCACCACAGGGCCGGGCGTGCGCAAGTGTTGCAAGATCCGTCCCTCCACGCTGCCGGGGGCGTCCCGCACCCGGAGCGGGCCGCCGGATACCGTGTACCAATCGTCCGTGCCGGCGTAGCGCACCGCGACTTGCAGCCGGCCGGCTTCGGGACGGCAGAGGAGTTCCAGCTCGCCGGTGATGGCGCCCGCTTCTTCGGTCATCACGCCGCCCGCGGAGGAGGCAAAGGCCGCGCGGAACTCTTCTGCGGGAGGGGACGTCATCCCTTCTTGCAGGTTGCGAGCATCTGTTTGAGGGCTGCTTTCTCCTGCGGGTTGACGGTCAGGTCGTAGTCGGACTTGACGGAGATCCAACGCTTCGCGTAGGAGCACCATATCGCCCGGTTGGGCGGCTTCCACGCCTCGGGGCCCTTGTCCCCCTTCTCCTGATTGGCGTTGTCCTCGACGGAGAGGAGGTTGTTCGGGTCGTTGGCGTAGCGCTCGCGGAGCGGTTCGTCCCAACCGGAGGCGCCGCTTCTGTACGCGTTCGCGAGCGGGACGAGGTGGTCAATGTCTATGTCCAGAGGGTCCGTGTAAGTACGCGTGGTGTAGGGATCCAGCCACCGCCCCGACTCGAAGTCGCAGCCCTCGCCGACGACCACGTCCTCGCCGTCCCGGATCAGGGCGGCCTCCCGTACGTCGCAGGAACCGTCCGAAACGTCCCACCCGAACTCTCGCGCGTCGGACCAGTGCGGAAAGTCCTCGCGATCGTACCCGGCCATGGAGCCGGGGGGCGAGACCTCCAGGTTCTTGAGCGCCTTCCCCGCCGCGCCAGGGCTGACCCGGGTATTACGGTCCCCAGTCGCGCCGCTCTCCTTGAGGACACTCTCTATTTCGGAACAGGAGATCGAGGTCGCGGCCAGGATCAGGAGTAGGGTAAGCAGCGCGATGCGCCGCGCCGCTCGCCTCAAGGGCGTCTCCGGCCACCCACCTTGACGCGCTTGGGGTTCATGGCGACGTAGACGCTGCCGTCCTCGACCTTGACCTCGTGCTTGGGCACGGGTTTGACGGCGGGGAGGCTCTTGGGCTGTCCGGTCTTCACGTCGAACAGGGCGCCGTGGAGGGGGCACTTGATCCTGTCTCCCTCCATCCCGCCCTCGCTCAGGTAGGCGAAGGCGTGGGTGCAGACGTCCTCGAAGGCGTGAAACTCGCCGTCCACGTTGCACAGGGCCACCGTCCGGTCCTCGACCCGGTACTGCTTGACCGTGCCGGGTGCTACCTCGTCGGTGGAGGCGACCTTGTGGAACTCCGCCACTACGCGGCCCGCTCCTCGAAGCCGAGCCCGATCTTGCCCTCTATGGCCCGATCGAGCTTTTCCTTGAGGCCCCTGAGCGGGATGCGGCTCGTCACCTCGCCGAAAAACCCGAAGACCACGAGTTTCTCGGCCTCGGCGCGCGGGATGCCGCGGCTCATCAGGTAGAAGAGCTCGACGTCGTCGACCTGCCCGGTCGTCGAGCCGTGGGAGCACCTCACGTCGTCGGCCATGATCTCCAGGTTCGGCAACGAGACCGCGAACGCGTCGTCGGTGCCCAGGATGAGGTTCCTGTTGGTCTGGTACGCGTCGGTCTTCTGCGCCCCCGGCTCGACCCGGATGAGACCAGAGAACACGGCCACGGACTCGTCGCGAAGCGCGCCCTTGTACAGGAGGTCGGAGTGGGCGTTGGGGGAGATGTGGTCCTGGAGGGTGTGGTGGTCGAGGAGCTGGTTCTGGTCGGCGAAGTACAGGCCGAGCATCTCCGAGTCGCTCCCTGGAGCCGTCAGGCCCGCCTCGACGTTCGTGCGGGAGAGCTGCGAGCCGAGGGCGACGACGAGGCTGTTGATGGTCGAGTCCTTGCCGGCCTCGGAGCGGATGGTGTTGAAGTGGAGCACGTTGCGCTCCCAGTTCTGCAACGAGACGTAGCGCAGGTTCGCCCCCTCGCCGACGTACAGCTCGACGGCCCCGTTGGAGAATGCCGGGTCCTCCGCACTCGCGCTCGCGTACTCGTCTATGTACGTGACGCTCGCGCCCTCCTCGACCACGACGAGGGTGCGCGGCATGATCGAGCCGACCACGTCGAGCCAGCGGTAGCTCTGGATCGGCACCTCCACGCTAACCCCGCGCGGCACGTAGAGGAAAGACCCGCCCGCGAAGC
>CADCUZ010000114.1:0-1790 GCA_902806015.1 uncultured Rubrobacteraceae bacterium | reverse complement strand
CCGGCGCACAGCGCCGCGAACTTGTCGTAGTCCTCCGGCACGAGCCCGAAGAGCTTCTCCTTGACGATCTCCTCGTGCTCCCGCAGCGCCGTGTGCAGGTCCGTAAAGACGACGCCCTTGGCGCTAACCTCGTCGTCCACGCGGCTGTAGGCCGTCTCGGAGTTGTGCTGCACGAGCAGGGCGCTGTTCTCCTCGCCCTCCTCAATGAGCTTCTGAACGGCCTCGGGAAGGTCGCCCTCGCTCTCGGCGTCAGGACTCGGGGCGTAGGGGAGGAAGTCCTCGATGCGCACGTCGGAGATGTCCGTGTAGCGCCACGCCTCGTCGCGAAGGGTGGGCATCGGCAATGCCTCGAATGCCCGCCACGCCGAGAGGCGCTTCTCCGCGAGCCATTCAGGCTCGTCCTTGTACGAGGAGAGGGCCTTCACCGTCCCTTCGGTGATGCCCTTGGACCTCAGAACGTCCGGCGCTTCCTTCTGCTGCATACGACCTGCCTCTTCCGTGTCCGAAAAACGGGGCGGACCCACAGAGGAGTCCGCCCCAAACGTTGTGTTGCTACAGGCGGCGGTGCTTAACCGACCGAGCCTTCCATCTCGAGCTGGATCAGGCGGTTCAGCTCGATCGCGTACTCGAGCGGGAGCTCCTTGGCGATCGGCTCGATAAACCCGTTCACGACCATCGCCATCGCGGCCTCCTCCGAGAGCCCACGGCTCATCAGGTAGAAAAGCTGGTCCTCCCCGACCTTGGAGACCGTGGCCTCGTGCTCGGTGTTGACCTTCTTCTCCTCGATCTCGATGTACGGATAGGTGTCCGTCCGCGCGTTCTCGTCGAGAAGCAGCGCGTCGCACTCGACCCGGCTCTTGGAGCCGACCGCGCCTTCGTGCACCTTCAGGAGCCCGCGGTACGTGCTCCTGCCCGTCCCCTTGGAGATGGACTTGGAGGTGATGAGGCTGGAAGTGTTCGGCGCCGCGTGGACCACCTTGCCGCCGGCGTCCTGGTGCTGCCCGTCGCCGGCGTAGGCGACCGAGAGGATCTCACCACGCGCGCCCTCGCCGGTCAGGTAGACCGCGGGGTACTTCATGGTGAGCTTGGAGCCGAGGTTGCCGTCCACCCACTCGACGGTGGCGTTCTCCTCGGCGACCGCCCGTTTGGTCACCAGGTTGTAGGTGTTGTGCGACCAGTTCTGGATGGTCGAGTACCGGATCCTGGCGTTCGGCTTGGCTATAAGCTCGACGACGGCGGAGTGGAGCGAGTTGGTCGTGTACGTCGGGGCGGTGCAGCCCTCGATGTAGTGTACGTAGGAGCCCTCGTCGGCGATGATGAGCGTCCGCTCGAACTGGCCCATGTTCTCCGCGTTGATGCGGAAGTACGCCTGCAGCGGGATGTCGATGTGGACCCCCGGCGGGACGTACACGAACGAGCCGCCCGACCAGACCGCGCACCAGGTCCTCGTGCTCGCGCAGCCCCGAGTCCATGTCCATAAAGACGACGCCGGCCTTGTCCCACTCCTCCTTCAAGGAGTGGTAGACGACCTCGGACTCGTACTGGGCGCCCACGCCGGCGAGCGACTCGCGCTCAGCCTGAGGGATGCCAAGCTTCTCGAACGTGTTCTTGATGTCGTCCGGCACGTCGTCCCAAGAGCGGCCCTGGTTCTCCATCGGGCGGATGTAGTAGTAGATCTCGTCGAAGTCCAAATGGGAGAGGTCGCCGCCCCACCGCGGGGTCGGCCTCTGGATGAACGACTCGAGCGCCTTTAGCCGGTACTCCAGCATCCACTCTGGCTCGTTCTTTTT
>CADCUZ010000113.1 GCA_902806015.1 uncultured Rubrobacteraceae bacterium | reverse complement strand
ACAGGATCGGGGCGTCTTTGAAGATGAGGTCCTCTGCCCTCGGGTTCCAGTGGTCGACGTGGGTGTACGTGACCAGCACCACGTTGATCTCTTGCAGCAGAGCGGTCGTCTCTTCATCACTTAACGGCAGATCCACGAGCGGGTTGCGCCGCTGGTTGGGCGTGTTCGTTACGGGTTCGGCGGTGCCTGCATGCCCCAGCATAGGGTCGAACATCACCCCCGCGCCGCCAGCCTCGAACACGAACGTCGCGAGGCGTATGAACCTTACCCGCATCCCGCGCTCACCCCTCCTTCGCCGCAAGGTTACGGACCTCGTGTCCCCACCCGCGCAGCGCGCCGGCGGCAACATCCACCCGTTCCCCTTTGACGAGAACGTAATCCGTATCAAAGGTGGAGACGACGAAGATGCCGACCCCAGCTTCGGCCAGTGGCGCAGTCACTGCCGACAGGATGCCGACCTCGGAGAACTCGAACGGTCCCCCCAGGTCGAAGACGCGCCAGCCCTTCTCGCACTTTACCCCGGCGGGCACGAACTCCGCCGGACAGACGACCGAGAGCTCGTGGGCAGTGCGGGTCACGGAGAAGAGAGACCCGGCCGTCGCCCAATCCGGAACCTCTGCTGCGGCGTCGAGGCGACAGACGGCCAAGCGCTCTTCGAGCAGGGTCAGGATGAGCATAATTTTCTCGCTCGTCGGCGTCAACTACTCGACGTTCCCGGCGGGCCTGGTCTTGGCGCGGCAGACGTCGGCGATAAGGCCTGCTACCTCCACGGCGGCGGTGTTGTTCGGGGCTATGGCGAGCACGGTGTCCTGGCCCGCGATTGTGCCGAGGACCTTCAGCCCTCTCACCCGGTCGAGGACGCTAGAAACGGCCCCGGCCGTCCCGTCGCGGGTGTGTATGACGACCTGGTTCTGGGCCGGGGTGAGGCCGAGGACGAAGCTCGGCAGGACCTCGATGCCGGCGGACCCGGGCTCGTGCGGCAACGCCAGGTAGCGATGGCCGACCTTGAGGACCCCAAGCTCGGCGAGGTCCCGGCTCACGGTAGCCTGCGCCACCTCGACGCCCTCGTCGGCGAGCGCGACGACGACGCCCTGCTGGGTGCCGAGGTCTCGCTCGGAGATCAGGCGCAGGATCAGGTCCTGCCTCGTCGTCTTGTCCACCGGCGCGCTCGTGGCCCTGCTTGCGGCTTCGCCCGTCGCTTCCACAGCTTCTGTGCCCCCTACTTTAGGTCCTATTTGAGGTGCCCGAGCCCGAGGTCCTCCTCGTAGCCAAGCGCCAGGTTCATGTTCTGCACCGCGGCCCCAGAGGCGCCCTTGAGCAGGTTGTCCACCGCCGAGAACAGCAGCAGTTTCCCCGCCCTGGCGTCTACCGCGGCCGAGAGCCTGCACCGGTTGGTGTTCGCGACGTGCGCGACGTGCGGGTACTCCTCCCGCGCCTCGACGAAATCCCAACCTTCGTAGTCCTCCGCGTACCACCCGAGAACCTCCCCCGCCCCAGGCACATCCGCCAGGTCCACCACTATCGTCTCCAGCTCTCCGCGCGTTACCGGTATGAGGTGCGGCACGAACGTGACGGCCGGCGTCTCCCCCACCCGCCCGAGCACGGTCTCTATCTCCGGCGTGTGGCGGTGGCGCGGGGCGCCGTAGGCGTTCGCGCTCTCGTTTACGCTCACGAAGTGCGTCTTCACGCTCGGCTTCGCCCCCGCCCCGCTCACACCGGACAAAGCGTTGATCGTGACGGATCTGATCCCCCCGCCCACCCGCCGCACCACCGGCGCGAGCGCGAGCACGGCCGCCGTCGGGTAACACCCCGGGTTGGCCACGAGCCTACCCTCCACCCCCCCGAAGACCTCCGGCAGCCCGTAATGGGCTTCCTTCAGCAGCCCCGGCGCGGGGTGTGCCCCGTACCACTCCTCGTACATGCGGACCTCGGGCAGCCTGAAGTCCGCCGAGAGGTCCACCACGAGCCCTACCCCAGCCTCCAGCAATGCCGCGACGGTCTCAGCGCTCTCCCCGTGCCCGTAGGCCACGAAAGCAACGTCGAGCCCAGTGGCCCCCATCTCCTCGGGCCCCACGAACTCCCCGCCCGCCGCGAGCTGCGGATAGACCTCCCCGATCGGACGCCCCGCGTACCCCCGCGAAGAGACCCTAAGGCCTCCGACTTTCGGGTGGCCGCCCAGAAGCCGTACCAGCTCCGCCCCCGCAAACCCGCCGCCGCCATAAACCCCGACTTTCAAGCTCATGGCCTTAGTAGAGCACCTACGGGATATTTATTCAAGTTTTTGGATATTTCCGTTGACGCCCCTACGCACGGCTGCGACAATACGGGCTGATCATGAATAAAGATTCAACAATCAGAATAATGACCCTGGCCGACGGGGCTACGGCCCCTGCGGGATTCTTGGCGGGTGGGGTCGCGTGCGGGGTGCGGGGTTCCGGGACGCGGGACCTGGGGCTGCTCTTCTCGGCGCGTTCGTGCGACGCGGCGGCGGTCTTCACGCGCAACGCGTTCAAGGGGGCGCCGCTGGCCGTGACGCGCGAGGCGGTCTCGGAGGGCGGCCTGCGGGGCGTGGTCGCGAACAGCGGCAACGCCAACGCGGCCACGGGTGCGCGGGGCGTTGGGGACGCTTACGCGATGCAGGGGGCGGGGGCGGAGGCGTTGGGGGTCGGGGCCGGGCAAGTGGCGGTGGCTTCTACCGGTGTGATCGGGGAGCACCTCCCGATGGACAACATCCGGGCCGGGATAGAGGACGCCGCAGGCAAGCTCTCAGAGGACGGAACTCCTTTCGCCGAGGCCATCCTGACTACCGACACCCGGATCAAGGAGGCTGCGGTGAAGGTGGGGGTCGGGGGCAGGACGCTCACCGTCGGCGGGACGGCCAAGGGGAGCGGCATGATCCACCCAAACATGGGCACGATGCTCGCCTTCCTGACCACCGACGCCGCCGTCCGGCCCGCATGCCTTCAGGAGACCCTGAGACGGGCCACGGACCGCACCTTCAACCGTGTCACCGTGGACGGCGACACTTCGCCCAGCGACATGGCCCTGCTCCTCGCAAACGGCGCCGCCGGAAACCGGCCGCTGAGGCTCGACTCGCCGGACTACCCGGCCTTCGCCGGGGCGGTAGAGGCCGTGGCGCGACGGCTAGCCAAAGACATCGCGCGCGACGGCGAGGGCGCGACGCGGCTGGTCGAGGTGGTCGTCGAGGGGGCCGCGGACGAGAAGACCGCGGCTGCTCTCGCGAAAAGCGTGGTTGGCAGCAGCCTGGTCAAGGCGGCGGTCTTCGGCGAGGACGCCAACTGGGGCCGGGTGCTGACGGCGATAGGCTACGCCGGCGTCCCCTTCGACCCGGACGGCCTGGAGCTCTGGTTCGGCCCGGTCAAGGTCTTTGAGGGGGCGCCCGTACCGCACGAAACCGCCGAGGCAAACGCGGCGCTCGCGTCGGGCGAGGTCAGGATCACGGCGCGGTTGAACGCTGGCAAGGCGTCGGCAAGCGCGTGGGGCTGCGACCTGAGCTACGAGTACGTCAGGATCAACGGGAGCTACCGCACGTGAGCCCTGGCAAGCCCATCGTGGTAAAGGTCGGCGGCGGCGCCCTGCGGGGCGGCGCCCTGGAGGACCTGCCTGGTATCCTGGACGGCGGAACGTCCGTCGTCCTCGTCCATGGCGGCGGGCCGCAGCTCACCCGGATGCTCGACTCTTTAGGCATCGAGAGCACCTTCCACGAGGGCCTGCGCGTCACGGACGAGGCGACGCTCGAGGTGGCCGAGATGGTCTTCGCCGGGGGCGTCAACAAGGGCCTCGTGCGCAAGCTTAACGCCATCGGCGTCCCCGCTGCGGGCATCTCCGGCACCGACGGGCCGACGATCCTGGTCGACCCCGTACCGGAGCTCGGCCGGGTAGGGGAGGTCTCCTCCGTCGAGCCGGGGCTCATCCGGGCGCTTTGGCGGGGCGGCTTCGTGCCGGTCGTGGCCCCTTTGGGTCTCGGCCCGGAGGGAGCATACAACGTGAACGCCGATTCCGCCGCGGCGGCCCTCGCAACGGGCCTTGGCGCGGGTCACCTCTTCCTGCTCACCGATGTAGACGGCCTGCTCAAGGACGGCGAGGCGGTGGCCTCGCTCGAGCCGGAGGAATCCGAGGCCTTCGTCAACAGCGGGCTCGTCGCCGGCGGGATGGTCCCCAAGCTGCGGGCGGCGGCGCGGGCGGCTCGCGGCGGGGTGCGGGCCAGGGTACTGAACGGCAACAAGGGAGGCGCGCTCGCCGGGGCCCTCTCTGGCGAGGAAACAGGGACACTCATATTCCAAGGAGAGACCTCATGCAGGCAGTAATGGAGACCTACAAACGGTTGGAGATCGCGCCGACGAGCGGGCGGGGGAGCTGGCTCTTCGACGAAGGGGGCGGTCGCTACCTGGACTTTATAGGGGGGATAGCCACCAACTCTCTGGGGCACGGGCACCCGGCGCTCGTCGGCGCGATAAAAGACCAGGCGGAGAAACTCATACACTGCTCCAACCTGTACGAGATCCCGATCCAGGCCGAGGTCGCCGCGATGCTCGCCGCCGCCACGGATTTCGACAGGGTATTTTTTTGCAACTCGGGCACCGAGAGCGTGGAGGCGGCGATCAAGCTCGCCCGCAAGCACGCCCACGAGAACCACGGCCCCGAGAAACACGAGATCCTGACCTTCTCGAAGTCCTTCCACGGCCGCACCTACGGCGGCCTCTCCGCCACCGCCCAGCCCGCCCTCCAGACCGGGTTCGGCCCCATGCTCCCCGGCATGGTCTACGCCCCCTACGGCGACCTCGAGGCCGCGGAACGCCTCTCCGGCCCCCAGACCGCCGCCATCTTCGTCGAGCCAATCCAGGGAGAGGGCGGCGTGAACGTCGCCCCCGAGGGCTTCCTGCAAGGCCTGCGCGAACTATGCGATCGGATCGGCGCGGTGCTCATCTTCGACGAGGTGCAGACCGGCGCCGGACGCACCGGACATCTGTACGCTTACCAGGGCGTCGGCGTCGTCCCCGATGTCCTAACGAGCGCGAAGGGCCTTGGCGGCGGTTTTCCGGTCGGGGCGTTGCTGGCCAGGGAGGAGTTCGCGGCTCTCGGGCCGGGGAACCACGGTTCGACTTTCGGGGGTAACCCGCTTGCGATGGCCGCGGTGAAGGCCGTGCTCGGGGTGGTAAACGACGAGGTGTTTTTGGAGGAGGTCCGGTTCAAGGGAACCGTCCTCAAGAACGCGCTTGCGGCGTTGGCCGACCGGGTGCCCGGGGCCGAGGTTCGGGGGGAGGGGCTGCTGGTCGGCTTCGACTTGAAGGACCCCGACCTAGCGCGGTCGGTCTTCGAGCACTGCCTCGAAGCGGGCCTGCTCGTAAATCTGGTAGGGGGCACGACCATCAGGATGGCGCCGCCGCTCACCGTGAGCAGGACGGAGGTTCGGGCCGCGCTCGACACCTTTCGAGGCGGCGTGCTGGCCGCGATGAGCGTGGCCGTGCCCGAAGCCGCGGTGGCGTAGAGGCCATGGCCGTGATCCCGCAGCTAGACGACGTAGCGCCGAAGCCCTCCCCCCTCTCCGGGCGCGACTGCCTGACGCTTGCCGAGTTCTCGCCAGAGGAGTTCGCCCTTATCCTGGACGAGGCCGTCAAGATCAAGGCGATGCAAAAGAGCCGCATGCCCTACCGGCCCCTGCGCGGCAGGACGCTCGCGATGGTCTTCCAAAAGCCCTCAAACCGCACCCGCGTCTCTTTCGAGGTGGGGATGTACCAGCTCGGCGGGCACGCGCTCTCGCTCTCCCCGCAGGAGATACAGATGGGCAAGCGCGAGACCCCGTCGGACACCGGCCGCGTCCTCGCCCGCTACATCGATGCCATCATGGTCCGCACCTTCGACCACGAGGACCTCGAAGAGCTCGCAGGAGCTGCCGACGTGCCCGTCATAAACGGTCTCTCGGACGCCCACCACCCCTGCCAGGCCCTCGCAGACCTCCTCACCGTGCGCGAGGAGTTCCGCACGCTGGAGGGCGTGAAGATTGCGTACGTCGGGGACGGCAACAACGTCGCCCACTCCCTTGCCATAGCCTGCGCCCTCACCGGGGCGGAGCTCCGCGTCGCCCACCCCAAGGGTCACGGCCCGGACCCGAAGGTCGTGGAGACGGCCGGAAAATTTGGGGAGGCGCCAACTCTAACCGAAGACCCCAAGGAGGCCGTCTCCGGAGCCAGGGTAGTCTACACCGACGTCTGGGCCAGCATGGGCCAGGAGGCCCAGGCCGAAGAACGCAAGGAGAAGTTTGTCCCCTTCCAGGTCAACGAAGGCCTCATGAACCTCGCCGCTGAGCACGCCATCTTCCTGCACTGCCTGCCGGCGCACCGGGGCGAGGAGGTCACGGCCCGGGTGATAGACGGGCCGTCGAGCCGCGTCTTCGATCAGGCGGAGAACCGGCTGCACGCGCAGAAGGCGTTGCTCTACCTGTTGCTGGGCTGACGTCTTGGTGTCCATAGGGCAGTTCGCGATCGTCCCCCTACCGCGTACGTAGCCTTCGCTAGCTCGTAGCCGTCGTGTAGGAGCGGACCTTCCATTCCGGTTTGACTTCCACGACGACCCAGGCCCTGAGCTGTCCGGTGGAGTATGTGACCATCGCGAAGGCGAAGACGGTGTTGCGCAGGTAGGTGAGCCTGCGGATCACGCCCTCGTCCCCTTTCCGGACGCCGAGCGCGGGCACGTCTTCGGGGATGGGGATGCGGTCGTGCTCCTGGTGGAGAAGGCGGCCTGCCGCCCGGGTTGGTCCCGGGTTGGTGCTTCCATTTGGGATCTTCCTCCGTAGATACCGGATACGGGCCGCACTATATAGTCGCGCGACCCGTCCCGAATCTTTGGCCCGATGGAGGAATTTGGGCACTTTGGGGCCGAAGATTTCTTTCGGGATCAGTCCTGGACGGTGGTGTTGCCCAGCGGGCTTACCGTGGTGCGCGGGATGCGACGGCGATGGTCGTCCCAGCCCTCGTCCACTTTGGTGAGGACCTCGGCGAGCCGGAGCTTCTCGAGCAGACGGATCACGGGCCACGCGGGGTCGAACTCGTCCTTGAACGCCGCGAGCTTGGCCGAGGCGGGCCGGGCGTGGTGGTTGTTGTGCAGACCCTCGCCGAAGGTGATTAGCGCAAGCAGCTTGAGGTTCGTCGCGTCGTTTTCGAAGCTCTTGTAGCCGAAGGTGTGGCCGGCGCCGTTGATGGCGGCGTTCAGGAGCAGGTAGACGACTGCGAGGGTGGCGAGGGCCACGAGGCCGGGGCCGATGCCCCAACCGGGGCCGAAGATCCCGAAGAGAACCACGAGCACCACGCCGGTCAGGGAGAAGCCCAGGGTGCCGCGGCGCAACAGCGCTTCGTCCAGGCGGTCGAAGGGGAGGTCGGCGGCGTACTTCTCCATCGTGTCGTCGTTGTTAGCCTCGCGGCGGTAGTAGTAGACGTTGCCGATCATGATCTGCCAGTACCCCTCGATGTGGGGGCTGTGCGGGTCGCCCTCGACGTCGCTGAAGTTGTGGTGCTTGCGATGTACGGCGACCCACTCCCTGGGCGAGATGCTGGTGAGCATCCAGGTCCCGAGACGCATCGCCATCGTCAGAACCGGGTGGAGCCGGATGGCCCTGTGCGAGAGAAC
>CADCUZ010000112.1 GCA_902806015.1 uncultured Rubrobacteraceae bacterium | reverse complement strand
AAAAGAGACATCGATGACAACCACCACTCACAATTCCAGCAGACGAAACCTTCTCCGAAGGCCGGTCCGGGACAGGGGTTGCTCCGGAAGCCGGGATCGCGAGATCCGGACAAGGAGCATCGCCCGTGACCTCGACGGGGCTATCGAGGAGGAGCCGAAAGCGGCATCCTCTAGGGCGGCGGCGTTCGTCTCGGGCGTGAAGGCCGTAGCGCCCGTCCTGCTCGCCCTGATCCCATTCGCGTTGGCCTTCGGCACGATGGCGGCGGGCGGCGGGCTCTCGACCCTAGAGACGCTCGCCATGTCGGTGTTCGTCTTCGCGGGCGCCGCGCAGCTGGCGATGGTCCCGCTGATCTCGGCCGGCGCTTCGGTGGCCGTTATCGTCCTGACCGTCCTCGTCATCAACCTGCGCATGGCCCTCTACAGCGCCTCTCTGGCGCCCCACTTCCGGCGTCTCCCCGCGGGATGGGAGGTACTGATCTCTTACCTCCTCACCGACCAGGCCTACGCGGCGACCATCACCCGCTTCGACGAAGGACGGGCAGAGGAGCCGGATAAGCGCTGGTATTACCTCGGCGCGGCGCTGGCGATCTGGGTCGCCTGGCAGCCGGCCGCGATGCTCGGCGTCTTTCTCGGTTCGTGGGCGACGGAGGGCTGGTCTCTGGACTTCGTGTTGCCCCTGACGTTCATAGCCCTCGCTCTCCCGGCCATCAAGGACCGCATGACCGCCACAGCCGCCCTCTCGGCGGGCGCAACCGCGGTCTTCTTGGCCGCGATGCCGCTGAACCTCGGCCTGATCACCGCCGCACTGGCCGGCGTTGGGGGCGGCCTAATCGCCGAGAGCCTGGTAGGAAGGAGGCGGAGATGAGCACCCCGGCGTTGTGGCTGGCTATATTCGGAGCGGGCGCGGTCACCTTCGCGGTGCGCCTCTCCTTCATCGCGTTCTTGGAACGGATACAGATACCTCCTCCCCTCGGACGGGCGTTGCGGTTCGTGCCGGCGGCGGTGCTGACGGCCGTGGTGGTCCCGCTGTTGCTCTACGACGACGGCGCCCTAAACGTTTCCTCGGGCAACGAGCGTTTGCTCGCCGGGCTGGTGGCGTCCTTGATCGCCTGGCGCACCAGGAGCGTCCTGTTCACCCTCGTTGGGGGCATGGCGACGCTATGGACGTTGCAGGCCATAGGACAAAGCCTATGATGGTTAGCTTACCTAAGCCAAAGTGGGGGCGAGTTGAAGCACTTTTAACCAGGTGATGAGATCCTCGGGGAAGCGGTTGGGGCGTGCCGAATATGTGTGTTAAGTTGCTTTATGTCTACGCCAATCTTGACCACCAAGCTCTATGTCCCCCCGCCTCGGCCTAGAGCCGTCCTCCGCCCCCGCCTGATCGAGCGCCTCAACGGGGGCCTGCACCGGAGACTGACCCTCGTCTCCGCCCCCGCCAGCTTCGGCAAGACCACGCTCATCGGCGAATGGGTCGCCGGTTGCGAGCGACTAATACTCCTACACAAAATGTTGGGGAAACGCCAAATGGAAAAGGACTTGATCCCCTCGAGCGCCCCGTTCACCCCGCGCCCGAGCATAACGTCCCCCGCCAGCGCCAGCCGGTTCATGGCTGGATCAAGGCCGTCCCAGGTGGCGCCCGAACCATCCGGCGGCGAGCTGTGCGACCTTCTCCAGCGCCCCCGGCTCCTCGAAGAGGTGCGTCGCCCCGGGCACGACTTCGAGTTCCTTCTCCCCCCGCATCTGCGCCATAGCCTCGCGGTTCATGCCGATCACGGGCTCGTCTTCTCCACCGACGATCAGGAGCGTGGGCGCCGCTACGCGGGGAAGGGCGTCGCCCGCGAGGTCGGGACGGCCGCCGCGCGAGACGACCGCGCCCACCGCCTCGGGTCGCTCCACCGCCGCGACGAGCGCGGCCCCCGCCCCCGTGCTGGCGCCGAAGTAGCCGACGGGGAGGTCGCGCGTGCCCGGGTTCTCTATCAGCCAGTCGGTGGAGCCCACCAGCCTCTCGGCGAGCAGCCCGATGTCGAACCGGAGGCGGAGCGTGCTGAGGTCTTCCTCCTCTTCTTCGGGCGTGAGGAGGTCGATGAGCAGGGTGGCGAGCCCCGCTTCGCGCAAAGCTTCGGCGACGTGGCGGTTGCGGGGGCTGTGCCGGCCGGAACCGGAGCCGTGGGCGAAGAGCACGACCCCCCCGGCGTCGTCGGGTATGCCCAGGCTCCCTTCGAGGGTGGCCCCACCCGCCGGGATCCGAACCTCGCGCCCTTCCACCGCTCAAGCCCCCCTCTCCGGGCCGGTCGCGCCGCGCCCGTCCCGCTTCCGTCTGGCGCGCTCCAGCAACCCGACAACCTCCTCGTCGGGCACCTGGTAGAAGTCTTCGTACCAGAGGCCGATGGCCCCGAGGTCGGCGGGAGCCTCCAGGCAGACCAGCTCGTCGACCTCGGAGCGCAGGATCTTCGCCGTCTGGGCGGCGCACACGGGCACGGCGAGGACGAGGCGGCGCGGATCGTGCGAGCGGAGCGCCGCGACCGCCGCCCGGGCCGTCACGCCGGTAGCGAGGCCGTCGTCCACCAGGATCGCGGCCCGCCCCCGAACCTCGGGCTCGGGCCGCTCTCCGCGCAAGAGCTCGAGATGCCGCTCTATCTCCGCCGTCTTCTCCTCCGCGGCCCGCGCGATGTAGCCTTCGGGGATGGCTAGGGCCTCCAAGGCGTCCTCGTTGAGGACGCGCACCCCGCCCTGCGCGGCGGCGCCGATGCCGAGCTCGGGTTGGTCCGGCGCGCCGAGCTTGCACGCGACAAAGACGTCCAGCGGGGCTCCTAAAGTGCGGGAGATCTTATACCCCACCGGCACCCCGCCCCGCGGCAGGGCGAGGACCACCGGGCCCTCGTCCCGGTACCCGGCCAGCCTCTCGGCGAGCCTCCGTCCGGCGTCTTCCCTGTCCCTGAACGGGCCACCGCCCCCCATGCCGAGTTCCATCGCTTAACCCTTGACCACGATCAGGGGCCGCAGGCGGGCCACCTTCTTGCCTATGCCCGCCCCGTCGGTCGTGTCCACTACCTCGGTCGCGTCCTTGTAGGCTTCGGGCATCTCTTCGTCTATGGTGGCCCGGTTGGCGGCGCGGATCAGGACGCCCCTGTCCTCCAGCTCCCGCTTGAGGTTGCGGCCCTTCGCCGCCTTCTTCGCCTTTTTACGACCCATCTTGCGCCCCGCCCCGTGGGCGCTGGAGCCGAAGGTCTCGCTCATGGCCCCTTCGGTGCCGGCCAAAACGAAGGAGTAGCGGCCCATGTCCCCCGGCACCAGGACCGGTTGTCCCACCGGGCGGTAGCGCTCCGGCAGTTCCTCGTTGCCGGGGCCGAAGGCGCGGGTGGCGCCCTTGCGGTGCACCAGGACCTCGCCGGCCCCAACGTGCTCCTCGAGCTTGGCGTTGTTGTGCGCCAGGTCATAGAGCACCTTCAAGCGATGCTCCTCAAACCCCGCCCTCCGGAAGGCTTCCCTCGTAAAGTGGGTGATGAGCTGGCGGTTGGCGAAGGCGAAATTGGCCGCCGCCGCCATCGCCCCCAGGTAAGCCTCCCCCTCGGGGCTCCTTATGGGGGCCGCGGCGAGCTGGCGGTCTTCGAGCCCTATGCCGTACTTGTCGGCGGCGGCCATGCAGCGCTCGACGTGGTCCTGGCAGACCTGATGCCCGAGACCCCGGGAGCCGGAGTGTATCAGGACCGTGACCTTCCCGACGGCGAGCCCGTAGGCCCGGGCCGCCTCCTCGTCGTAGACCTCGTCCACGTACTGCACCTCGAGGAAGTGGTTGCCGGACCCTAAAGTTCCGAGTTGGGAGACGCCTCGCTGGTAGGCCCGGTCGGAGACGGCCCCGGTATCGGCGCCGGGCAGTCGTCCTTCCGACTCGATGTTCTCGAGATCCTCTGCCTCCCCGTACCCGCGCTCCACCAGCGCTCCGGCCCCCCCGACCAGGATCTCCTCGAGGTCTTCCCTGCTAAAACCGGTATCCTTACGGCCCTTGCCCACCCCGGACGGCGCTCTCTCGTAGAGCGCGTCCGCCAGGCGGTTCTTTTGCGGGTCCTCGACCATGCGGCCCTCGCCCGGGTCGACCTCCTCGCGGCCGAGCTCGGCGACCAGGAGCCGCACCCCGCAGTTGATGTCGAAACCGACCCCGCCGGGGCTGACCACGCCCCCTTCCTCCGGGTCGAAGGCCGCGACCCCGCCTATGGGGAAACCGTAGCCCCAGTGGATGTCGGGCATGGTCAGGGCCGGCTCGACCACCCCGGGCAGCGTCGCCACGTTGCAGATCTGCCGCAGGGATGCGTAATCCTCGCTCTTGAGGTCTTCGAGGATGGCCTCCGAGGCGTAGAAGGTGGCGTCCACCCGCATCTTCCCCTCTTTGGGGATGCGGTACTTGAACCCGGAGACGTGCTCTATGTTCATCTGTCGCTCCTCCTCGGTGGTGTGCCGCTCGCGTCATACATCCAGGATCACCCGCGCCTGCCAGCCTTCGCCCCCGCGCGCCACGTCGAGCCCGTGAAAGGTCGCGCTCTTTACCTCGCCCTGCCACCCGTGGCCCTCGAGGTCGAGCGGGGCTCCGGTCAGGCTCGTTTCGAGGGAGAAGGCCCCTCCGCCGGTTTCTTCGATCCGAACGTCCGCAAGGACCGGGACGAACCCCTCGTCTTGCACGAGGAAGACCAGCTCGTTTATCCACCGAACCAGGAGGGTCTCACGGTCGGAAGCCCACAACCGCACGACGTGCTCCCTCTCCCCTCCCTCCGGGGGCTCCTCGAACATCGTCACGAGCAACGCCTGTCGGGCCTCGTCGAAGAGGTCCTCGAGCGTCGGAGCCTCCAGCTCGAAGCCGACGTCCGCCGTGTGGTCCAGCATCCGGATCATCGCGTCTCGGACGGAAGCAAGCCCACAACCCGCTCCCCCCGCGTCCCCCAACCTTCGCGTCCCGTGGTTCCCGGCGCCCCCCGGCAACGGTTTGGCGTGGTGCTCGTCCATCCTTCTGCAAAGCGTCCCGTCGTGCGCACGTCTTCCACCCTCGCTCGCGGCCGTCTCTTCTGGATCTTCGGTACCCGCGCCGAGACGGGCGCTAACGTCGGCACGGTCGCTCCGTGCGAGCTTACATCGGCCGTTGTGTCGGGAGGAACTCCGGTCTGACGGGACCCGGATCACCACCGTCTCGCGAACCGAATACCCACCGCGTCTCCAGCGGCCTTCCGGCTCCTATCCACGGTGCCCCTTCCCCAGCAAGGCGCGCTTCGAGGAGCTACGCTACCGGTTAGGCACTCAGAAAGCCAGGCACAGGGGAGGCCAAGAGAGATATCCGACCGGCGAAGCCCGGAAGGAACGAGCAAAGTGTCCGACGCGGCGCGTCTGGCGATCATGTGCGGGTTGCCCAAGAGCGGCAAGACCACCTACGCCAGGGGCTTGCAGGAGGCCGGATGGGTGAGGGCGTACCCCGACGACGTGCGCCGCGCCCTGCACGGGCGGGGGCACCACCCGCCCGCCGAGCCCCTGGTGTGGGCGAACGCCGAGCTGACGGTGAGGGCGTTGCTCTTGGGCGGGCACTCGGTTGTGGTGGACGCGACCAACACGACCGGGAGGCGGAGGGCGCCGTGGCTCGGGATCGCCCGGGATCACGAAGCGCCCATAGAGGCGTTCGTGCTCGGAACGCCTCTATGGGTGCCACGAGCGCAACCGCGACTCAGCCGATCCCGTACCCGCGGAGGTCATAGACCGCATGAACGAGCAATGCCACCGTCGAGGAGGAGCCGCCCGAGATACACGCCTTCCTCGGCACGGACCGCCTGGCGGTGGCCCTGGACGACGGCGGCGCAGTGGTAGCCTTCCACGGACACGCCCACAGGGGACCTTTCGAGCGCGTCACCCCGGACGGCATCCCGGTCTTCAAAGTGAGCCTGCCCGTCCTCGAACAGGAAATCCTCGAACAGGAAAGCTTCGGGCGACCCTACCACGTCGTGGAGCTCTGGGGGACCCAGGCCTTCGGTTTCCCGCCGTATCCGGGTTGTTGACCCGCAAGGGTCGGGCCGTCTCGGCGATCTGCTAGCCCCGACGAATCCTTCTGCGTCGGACCGGGACGAAAGGGTCTACCGAAGGCTCTCTACGTGGCGCGGTGGCAAGGCTCTCTCTAAGCGGAAGACCCCGGCTGGCCGAAGAGCTCTCCGTAGCCCTTGCCGAGCTGGGAGCGCACGTCCCCGAGCTCTCCGCCCGTCACGGCCGTCTGCAGCACGGTGGCCACCGCCCTGGCGTGCTTGACGGCCTCCTCCTCGTCGACGCCCTCCTTCCGGGCCACCCGCCCGTAGAACTCCTCCACGGCAAAGGCCTCCCGGCCCCCTTCCCCTTCGACGAAGGGGGCGACCTCGGGCGGGAGCTGGGCGGCCAGGTTCGAAGGCTCGTTGCCGGCCAGCCTCTCCCCGAGCGTCTCGAGCGTGGCGCGGACGGCCTCTCGCGCCCTCTCGTTGCTATCCACTTCCGCGAGGTTCTTGACCTCGGCGACGAATCGCTCGCCGTTCACGTAGCGTCCCTCCTCTCGCCCCCCTAGGGGGCGGTGTCCTCCAGAACGAAGGTGACCGCAAGATTCACCTTGTAGCCGGTGATGTTCCCGTCCTCGATCATGACGTTCATGTCCTTGACCCAGGCGCCCCGGACCTTGCGCAGGGTCTCGTTGGCCCGGCCTATGGCCTCCCTTACGGGCGCCTCGAACCCGTCCGGGGAGACGGCGCTGATCCCGTTGACGCTCGCCACGCTCATGACTTCACCTTCCTGTTCGACGCGAACAGACTGTCGGTCCTCCGGCAACCGACCTCGACAAGGCCAGAGGCCCTCGTCGGATCGGACGACCGCCTACCCACGAGCCGGCCTCCTTACACGAGCTCGTGGGTGGTCTATATCGTGCGCCGTCGTCGACCTAGGCTCTCGCCCTTCGGCCGCCACGCGCGATGGATTGATGGCCCGGTCGGTGATCCCAGTCGGTGACCGTGGCATGGAGCCTGTCTCCCCCCACTACCGGAAGGGGGCCCTTTTCCCGCAGGATCGCCTGCTCGGCGGCGTCCCCTATGCTCGCCGAGGGGTCTATGGGCACCACGCCGAAAACCATCGCTTCCGGAGCGCGCCGCAGGAGCTCTCGGGCCTCCGCCAAGTCGCTTGGGCCGCCCTCCGCGACCGTCACGGGCGCCCCCCGCCCAGCATCTCGACACCCCGCGAGGTTATCAGGTACATCCGTTTGCCCCCGACGTCCCCGGTGCGCTCGTCCCCTTCTATGGCGTTCTGCTCTTCCAGCCAGCGCGCGGCCTCCTCGTAGCGCTCGCCCTCGAGCCCCACGCGCGGCGCCGCGGCCTCGGGCACCACGGGAGTGAGCGCCTGCAGCGGCTGCCCCTCGCGGCGTTCTGAGTGCTCTTCTTCTATGGCCCGCAAGAGCCGCATCCCGTCTTCTTCTCTCCGGTCGGCCATGGTAAAGGCTCACCAACCCCTGTCGCTGCTCGCTGCCGTTGCCCCCAGTGGTGCCCGTTTCGGCCCACGCCCAACCCGTCCTCGCGGATCGGGCCCCTCGGGAGAACCCGGGGCGTCGCGCTCCCGCCCGATAGGACAAACCTCCGGGGGATTTCGCTTCCACGCTCGCAGGCAAACGGGGGAAAGGGTTGCACAACAAGTAAAATGCTTCCGTGGCCAACGGACGCGAACGGGGCTCGGATCGGC
>CADCUZ010000111.1 GCA_902806015.1 uncultured Rubrobacteraceae bacterium | reverse complement strand
AGACGGGATACCGATAGCCGCTGCGCCGCCGGAGCGACGGCGGTCGCCCGTGCTCACGGGGGCCACCGCCGCCCGAGCTGGCAGGCCGCCTCTCTGGGGGGGCTGCCCTAGCGCGCTCGACAAGGGCTATCCACCCGGGTGCGTGGAAGGGATGTTCTGCGAAGTTCGCCTTGAGGCGGTTCTAAGAGGTTCGCTATGACCTCACAAGGTGGCGTAACCTGGTTACCCTTGTCTCTATCACGCGACAAAACCGGTGCGATGCTGGCGGACAGAGAAGGAACTGCAAGCCTATGGGCGGGGTAGTGAAGGCGGTGAGTCGCAGCGCGGAGCACGCTTTCAGCAAGACCGATCAGGGAAGCATCCGGCTCCTAAGCGGGCGGGGCGTCGAGGGCGAGGCTCACCTGGGCGAGAAGGTCAAGCACCGCTCACGGGTGGCGCGCGACTCGTCCCAGCCCAACTTGCGCCTAGTCCACCTGATTGACGCGGAGCTACACGACGAGCTGAGGAGCGCCGGATTCGTGATTGCGGCCGGGCAGATGGGCGAGAACGTCACCACGCTCGGCGTCGACCTGCTCCGGCTGCCCACCGGCACGCTGCTGCGCCTGGGTGAGGAGGTAGTGATCGAGGTGACCGGCCTTCGTAACCCTTGCGCGCAACTGGACCGCTTCAGGCCACGCTCTGAGGAAGGCCTCCTGGGCGAGGTCCTCGGCGGCGTGCCTCTCGCCCGTCATGCGGTAGGCGAGGGAGTAGGCGGCGCGCACCGCGTTGCGCTAAACCTTCCCGCAGGAACTCGCGGCGCTGCTGCACCACAACGGCTTCGCCATCGCGCGGCGGTACGGCGACTGGGACGGCGAGCCGTTGACCGCTGCCAGCCCGAGCATCATCGTAGTCTGCCGCAAACGCACCGGACGGTACGCACACGCACCAGCAAAGGGTCCTATTCACCCAACCTCGTAGAAGTTTCCAACCAGTGCCTCTCCCACCGCGCCGAGGAGAACCCCTTGTCGGCGAGCACCTCGAGCTCGTCGTCCACGTATCCGGCGCGGGCCCGGTCCATCGAGGCGTTCGTCCCCGAGTAGAGGCGCATAAGCTCCGCGTTGCGGTCGCGCAGGCTCTGCCATCGTGGAGCTCCGGGTATAAGCCGGAAGACTCACGGCGAGGTGCGGACATGCCTCCGAAACTATCTTGGCAAGGCGCCTCGCGAGAACCTGCCCAAATGGCTAGTTGTCAGTGGTGCTACAATTTTTTGGCGTTTTTGGGGCGCGTATTTGGGGCTGAAACAAGCATTTAACAATCGCATTCTGAAGGGTGGGGCAGCATGGCGAAGCCGGTGATACTCGCGGTGGACGACGACCCGCAGGTCCTGCGCGCGGTGGAGCGGGACCTCAGGCGGCGATACGCCCGAGATTACCGCGTCCTGCGGGCGGATTCGGGAGAGTCGGCGCTGGACACGTTGGGGAAGCTGAAACTGCGCGGGGACCCCGTAGCACTTTTCCTAGTGGACCAGAGAATGCCCAGGATGACGGGCGTCGAGTTTCTGGAGGAGGCCATCGGGCGGTTTCCTGACGCCAAACGGGCGCTTCTCACGGCTTATTCCGACACCGAAGCGGCGATCCGGGCCATCAACGAGGTCGGGCTTGACTACTACCTGCAGAAGCCCTGGGACCCGCCGGACCAGAACCTCTACCCAAGCTTGGACGAGTTGCTGGCCGACTGGCGGGCGGACTACAGGCCGCCGTTCGAGGGGCTCCGGGTGGTCGGGGACCGCTGGTCGCCCGAGTCGCACCGCGTGCGGGACTTTCTGGCGCGCAACCGGGTGCCCTACAGGTGGATGGACGTGGAGGGTTCCGACGAGGCTAGGGAGGTCGTGGCGAACGCGGACCACGGGACGCCTAAGCTGCCGCTCGTGGTCTATGAGGACGGGTCCTACGAGGAGGCGCCGCCCAACCGGGAGATAGCGGAGAAGATCGGGCTCCAGACCCGCGCCGAGCAGCAGTTCTACGACCTCGTGATCGTTGGAGGCGGACCCTCGGGCCTGGCGGCGGCGGTCTACGGGGCCTCCGAGGGGCTGAGCACGATGCTCGTCGAGCGGGAGGCGCCGGGCGGGCAGGCCGGGACGAGCAGCCGCATCGAGAACTACCTCGGGTTCCCGGCCGGGCTCTCGGGCGCGGACCTGGCCCGGAGGGCCGTCGACCAGGCGCGCAGGTTCGAGGTCGAGATCCTCACGCCCCAGGAGGTCAGCGGCGTGCGGGTGGAGGACCCGTACCGTATCGTGACACTCGCCGATGGGACCGAGATCTCCTGCTACGCCCTCATCGTCACCACCGGCGTCTCGTACCGCAAGCTGAACGTGCCGGGCGCCGACGCGCTGACAGGCCGCGGCGTCTACTACGGCGCCGCCCAGACGGAGGCTTTCTCCTGCCGGGACGAGGACGTGCACATCGTCGGTGGGGCGAACTCGGCGGGCCAGGCTGCCATGTTCTTCTCGGGGCAGGCCAGGAAGGTCTTCCTCTTCTGCCGCTCGGACAACCTTAGGAAGAGCATGTCCGAGTACCTGGTAAAGCAGATAGAGGACCGCGAGAACATAGAGGTCCTCCTCAACAGCAGCATCTCGGCCGTCGAGGGCGACGGGCACCTGGAGAAGGTCTCCATCGACAACTCCGCGACCGGGGAGACGGAGACCGTACCGGCCAACTCGCTGTTCATTTTTATTGGTGCGGCCCCGAAGACGGGGTGGTTGGACGGTTTGGTCGCCCGGGACGAGCGCGGCTTTATTCTCTCCGGTCCGGACCTTATGACCAACGGCAAGCGTCCGAAGGGGTGGCGGCCGGACAGGGACCCGTTCCTGCTGGAGACGAGCGTGCCGGGCATTTTCGTCGCAGGGGACGTGCGGCACGGTTCGATCAAGCGCTGTGCCTCGGCGGTGGGCGAGGGCTCGATCGCCGTCCAGTTTGTCCACCAGTACCTGAGGGAGGTCTAGGGTGGGAAAGGTCGAGCCCGTCCGGGCCCTGGACTGCCTGCGCGGCGTCCCGCTTTTCGAGAGCCTCTCAGACGACAGGCTGGCCTGGATCGCCGAACACGGCGAAGAGGTCCGCCTCGGCGCCGGAGACGTCATCGCCCGCCAGGGCGACCCCCCGGACGGCTTCTACGTCGTCATAGAAGGCCAGACGGAGTGGACCCGCCGGGTAGGCGGGGAGGAGATCTTCGTCGTCGCGCTCGGGGAGGGCGCCATCTTCGCCGAGCTCATCATGGTCCTAGACGCCCCGTACCCGACCACCGGACGCGCTACCACAGAGACGAAGCTCCTCAAGCTGGACAAGGCCTCCTTCTGGGAGATGCTCAAGGTGTGCCCGGAGGTCTTGCGCGGCATCCTCGCCACCTCCGTCGAGCGCGCCGAGCTGCACGAGTCCGTAAGCCAGCAGCACGCGAAGCTGATCTCGCTCGGTACCATGGCGGCCGGGCTCGCCCACGAGCTGAACAACCCCGCCGCCGCCATAAACCGCGCCGCCGCCGAGGCCCGCCGGACCTTCCGCGGGGCCTCCGAGCGGGCCGCGAAGCTCGGCGCCCTCCCCCTCGACGCCGCGCAGCGGTCCTTTGTGGCCGAACTGCCCAACACGGTCGCCGCCGTGACCCCGCCGGCGCTCGACTCCCTCGGCCGCAGCGACCTCGAAGACGAGGTAGCGCTCTGGCTGGAAGTACGAGGCGTCGAAGAAGGCTACGAGGTCTCCCCCACCCTCGTCGGCGCGGGGCTGGATACCGCGTGGCTGGACGGGTTGGCGCAGCAGGTGCCGGAGGAGGCGCTCGGGGGTGTGCTCGGGTGGCTCGCCTCGCAGTTGGCCGGGGAGGATTTGCTCGGGGAGATCGAGGAGAGCTCGGGGCGCGTCTCGGAGCTCGTCAAGGCGATCAAGACCTACACCCACATGGACAAGGCGTCCTCCAAGGAGGTGGACGTCGCCGCGGGCCTGGACAGCACGCTCGTCATGCTCGGCCACAAGCTCAAGAAGGGCGACGTCCAAGTAGTCCGGGAGTACGAGGAGGGCCTTCCGCCCGTCTGCGGGCACGCGGGCGAGCTCAATCAGGTCTGGACCAACCTCATAGACAATGCGATCGACGCGGTGGAGGGCCAAGGGAGGATCGTGGTCAGAACCGCGATGGAGAACGGGCACGTGCTGGTCGAGGTCGGCGACGACGGAACCGGCATCCCCGGGGAGGTGCGCGAGCGGATGTTCGAGCCTTTCTACACGACGAAGGACGTCGGCAAGGGGACGGGCCTCGGGCTGGACATCAGCCGCCGGGTCGTGGTCGACGACCATAAGGGGGACATCCGGGCCGAGTCGCGGCCCGGCGACACGCGGTTCCAGGTCCGTCTGCCCGTTCGATCCGAGGCGAACGAGTCGTGACGACGGTGGAGGAGCTCAGGCGCGTCCCGATCCTCGATGCGCTCGAAGACGGGGAATTGCGGGAGGTGCTGGAGGGAGGGTTCGAGAGGCTCGTGCGCGCCGGCGCCATCAACGGCCGCGAGGGCGAGCCCGTCGAGCACCTGTACGTCATCCTCGAAGGCGAGCTGAGGATCACGAAAGAAGCCGACGGCGGCGAGATGACGATAAACGTCTACACCCCCGGCGCGTTTTTCGCCGAGGTCCCGCTGCTCGCCGGGACGCCGTTCCTGGCGACGGGACGGGCGCTCACCGACTGCCGCCTCTTCCTTATTCCGGAAGACCTCTTCAGGCGTCTGCTCACGAACAACGTCGCGTTCAGCAACACCGTGCTGCGGACCATGGCAGAGCGTCTCCGAATCTTGCAGTCCCTCGCTGGCCAGCGCGAGCACCTGAACTCCCTCAGCACCCTCGCCGCCGGCCTCGCCCACGAGCTCAACAATCCCGCCTCGGCAACCCGCCGCTCCGCCGAAGTTCTGCGCGGCGCACTCGCGGATCTACGGGCTCACGGCCTCAAACTCGCCCACGCCGCGGCTGAGGGGAGGACGGATCGCCGGTCGCTCGACGCGCTGGAGCGGCTAGCCGCCGAAGCCTCCGGGGGTTCCCCTGCGCCCCTCGACACGCTGGAGCAGAGCGGGAGGGAGGAGGAGTTGGCCCTCTGGCTGGAGGGCCTCGGCCTCGAGGACGGCTGGGACCTCGCGCCCGTGTTCGCAGCCGCCGGCCTCGACGCCGACGCCCTCGGGATGGTGGCCGATTCTTTTCCTTACGGCCCGAGGGCGGACGCGCTGCGCTACCTCGGTGCAACGGTGCAGGCGGCGATGCTGTTGGACGAGATCGAGGGCGGCACAATGCGGGTGTCGGAGATCGTCGGGAGCATTGAGGGCTACGCCTACATGGACCGCGCCCCGGTGCAGGATGTGGACGTGAACCGTAGCCTTGAAGACACGCTCTCCGTGCTCTCCTATAAGCTCGACGGCGTAACCGTGGACAAGGATTTCGCCCAAGACCTCCCAAGGATCGCGGCCTACGGCGGGGAACTCAACCAGGTCTGGACCAACCTCATAGATAACGCCGCGGACGCCGTCGGTGGCGGCGGACGCATTCGGCTTAGGACCACCTGCGAGCGGGACCGGGTTCTCGTCCAGGTCTCGGACGATGGTCCCGGCATCCCGGAGGCGCTGCAGGGCCGCATCTTCGAGCCTTTTTTCACCACAAAGGACGTCGGGGCGGGGACGGGCCTAGGGCTGGACGTGAGCTACAGGATCGTGGTCGGACGCCACGGCGGGGACATCAGCGTCGTCACGCGTCCGGGGGAGACCCGGTTCGAGGTCAGGCTTCCGGTCGAGGGTCCGGTGGGCGACGGAGCGCCCATCGACGCCGGTCGGTCCGTGGGGGCCGACGGATGATGGGGTCCCCACAGGAGACGCGGGCCGAGCAGGAAGACCAGCGGCTCTCCGCGGGGCAGGTCGAGGCGCTCGCGGGGTACGGCGCCGAGCGGCGGCTCGAAGAGGGCGAGACCCTCTTCGACGAGAAGAGCGTGGTGGACAGCTTCTTCGTCGTGGTCGCGGGGGAGGTCGGTATCTCGCGCCTCGACGGCGCCGAGGAGACGCCGCTCCTCACCCACGGACCCGGCGAGTTCACGGGCGGCCTTGCGGTCCTCACGGGGAGATCTTCGGTCCACCGGGCGCGCGCCGCATCCCCCGCCCGCGTCCTGGAGATCGACTCCGGCACCTTCAGGCGCGTGGCCGTCGAGCAACCGGACGTGGCGGACGCCTTCGTCTCGGGCCTCGCCCGCCGCATGCGCGCCACCCATCGCGCCTTCCGCCAGCAGGAGAAACTCGCCGCCCTCGGCAAGCTCTCCGCCGGCCTCGCCCACGAGCTCAACAACCCCGCCGCCGCGGCCCGTCGGGCCTCAGAGGAGCTCCGGACCGCGATCCTGGACGCCCAACTCCGCGCCCTAGAGCACGACACGCGCTTCACCCCCGAAGGCCGTGAACGTCTCGCCGACCTGCTAGGCGCGGTCGCCGCTCGACCGGCCGCGGCGCTTGAACCCCTCTCCCTGAGCGACGCTGAGGACCGCCTCGCAGCACTGCTCGAAGTGCGCGGCGTCGAGGATGCCTGGGAGCTCGCGCCGACCCTGGCGGGCGCGGGCGTTGTGGCGTGGGACCTTGAAGGTCTATCGGGTTCGTTTGGAGGGGAGTTCACCGGGGCCGTCCGGTGGCTCGCGGGCACGCTGGGGCTTACGGGCCTCACGGAGGAGTTGTCCGTGAGCGTCGGCAGGATCTCGCGCCTCGTTGGGGCCATGAAGGAGTACACCTTTATGGACCGGGCGTCGTCCCAGGAGGCGGACGTGGTGCAGGGTATCGAGAACACCCTCACCATCCTCGGCCACAAGCTCAAGGGCGTTCCCGTCGTCCGGGACTACGAGGAGGGCCTGCCAGAGGTGCGGGGCAACGGCGGCGAGCTGAACCAGGTCTGGACGAACCTCATAGACAACGCCGCGGACGCCGTGGCGGGCGGGGGAAGCATCGGGGTGCGGGCCTTTCGGGACGGGGAGGAGGTCGTCGTGGAGGTGTCGGACGACGGGCCGGGTATACCGCCGGAGATTAAAGGCCGCGTCTTCGAGCCTTTCTTCACAACCAAGGAGGTGGGTGCGGGGACCGGGCTAGGGTTGGATGTCGCGCGGCGGGTCGTGGCCGGGCACGGGGGCGAGATCACAGTGCAGACCGGACCCGAAGGGACGCGCTTCGCGGTACGGTTGCCGCTGGTCGTTGGAACTCGAAACGGAGGGTGATCTTGTCCAAGGAGCGCTTATACGAAGAGATTTGCTCGGAGCGGCGGGAGGTGAACACGCGGGTGCTGGAGCAGGTGGTCTCGCTTGCCGTGGAGATAGCCCGCGAGGGTCGGGAGGGGCGCAAGATCGGGACGCTCTTCGTCGTCGGCGATTCCGGCGAGGTCGTGCGTCGCTCGAGGCCCATGATCCTGGACCCCCTGCAGGGCCACCCGGACGAGGCCAAGTATATCGAAGACCCGAACGTGCGCGAGACCATCAAGGAGCTCGCCCAGCTCGACGGCGCCTTCGTCGTCTCCAATGCCGGCGTCGTTCTCTCGGCGGCCCGCTACATAGACGCGGCCTCGGACAGCCTGAACCTCCCTCTTGGCCTCGGCAGCCGCCACATGGCCGGCGCCTCCATCTCGAGGCAGACCGATGCCGTCGCGGTCGTAGTCTCCGAGAGCTCGATGGTCAGGATGTTCGACGACGGCGAGCTCGTCTCGGAGATAGTCCCCGAGC
>CADCUZ010000110.1 GCA_902806015.1 uncultured Rubrobacteraceae bacterium | reverse complement strand
CGGATCAAGCATCGAGAACCCCGTCCTGTTCAACCTGATCGAGGGCGTCATCAGGATCGCGATCTTCGTGCTGTACATCGTCGGCATCACCTGGATCAGCAAGGATATAAGGCGCTTTTTTGCCTACCACGGCGCCGAACACAAGGCGATAAAGGTTTACGAGCGGGGCGAGGAACTGCTCCCAGAGAACTCGCGCAAGTTCGACACGAGCCACATCCGCTGCGGCACGAGCTTCGTGTTGTACGTGCTGGTCCTCTCCATCCTGGCCTTCTCGCTCCTCGGGGTGCAGGGCTGGCTGTACATGCTGGCGAGCCGGGTGGTCGTCATCCCGCTCGTGGCCGGCATCGCCTTCGAGTTCATCATGTGGAGCGCGCGCAACGAGAAGAACCCATTGGTCAAGATACTCGTCTGGCCCGGGCTGCAGATGCAGAAGCTGACCACCAGGGAGCCTTCCGACGACATGGTCGAGGTGGCGATGGCGTCCTTGAGGAAGGTGCTTTCGATGGAAAAGCGGGCGAAAATAGAGCCGAACGAGGCCACAAACAAGCTGGTGATCTGAGTTGGACGGTCAGGTTGTGAAGCTGGCCGAGGAGACGCTCGGCCGCTACCAGGCGCTAACCGAAGAGCTCTCGGACCCGAACATCTATAGCGACCAGCGCCACTACGCGGAGGTCGCCAAGGAGCACGCGAGGATGCGCCGCGGGGCGGAGATGAGCCGGGAGTTGCTCGACGCCGTGGAGGCCGAGAGGGAGGCGCGGGATCTCGTCCCCCAGGCGGAGGACGCCGAGGAGCGGGAGTTCTACGCGGCGGAGGCGCGGGAGGCGGAGGAAAAGATCGAGAAGCTCTCCGAGACGATCCGGGAGGAGCTCATAGACCGCGACCCGAACGACGATAAGGACGTGATCATCGAAATCCGGGCCGGCGCCGGCGGCGACGAGGCCGCCCTGTTTGCGGGCGAGCTGATGGAGATGTACTCCCGCTACGCCGAGCGTCTCCGGTTCCGGCACCGCACGCTCTCCTCCAGCCCGGCGGAGGTCGGCGGCTACAGGGAGGCCGCCCTCGAAATCCAGGGCGACGGGGCTTTCTCCGTCTTCAAGCACGAGGGCGGCACCCATCGGGTTCAACGGGTGCCCAAGACGGAGAGCCAGGGACGGATACACACGTCGACGGCGACGGTGGCGGTGCTGCCGGAGGCCGAGGACGTGGAGGTCCAGATCAACCCCGGGGAGCTGGAGATAGACGTCTACCGCTCAAGCGGGCCGGGCGGCCAGAGCGTGAACACCACGGACTCGGCGGTCCGCATAACGCACAAGCCCACGGGCCTCGTGGTCACGTGCCAGAACGAGAAGAGCCAGCTCCAGAATAAAGAGCAGGCCATGAAGATCCTGAAGAGCCGCCTCCTCGAACGGGAGATGCGCGAGCGCCAGGAGCAGGAAGGTGCCCTCCGCCAGGCCCAGGTCGGTACCGGGGACCGCTCGGCGAAGGTCCGGACCTACAACTTCCCGCAGGGCCGCATAACCGACCACCGCGTCGGCGTCACCTCCCACAACCTCGAGGCCACCCTCGGCGGCGACCTCGAAGAGTTTACCCGGGCGCTGGCCGCCAAGGAGAGGGCCGAAAAGCTCGCCGCCGAGGCCGCCGGCACGCCCGGCTGAGCGATGCCGACCGAACCGCTCGCCCGGGATGCCGCGCGTGCAGCAACTCGGGCACTCCAGAAAGCCTGTGTTCCCGAACCCATGGCCTCGGCGGAGGTCCTTCTCACGGGGCTTCTCGGCATCCGTCGCGGTGATATCCCTCTCCACGACAAACCGCTGACCGAGGAGCAGGCCGAACGCTACACGGCCTGGCTCCAGCGTCGCGCCGACCGCGAGCCTGTGCAGCGGATACTGGGCCTGGCCTACTTCCGCAACTTCGTTCTCGATCTGAACCACGAGACCCTGATCCCACGCCCCGACACCGAGAGCGTGGTAGACGCCGCGCTGGACTGCCTGGATCGGCGCGGTGGGGCGGGTATCGTCCTCGACGTCGGAACCGGCTCCGGCGCCATCGCGATCTCCGTCGCCCAGGAACGAAGCCGCGCCTCGGTGCACGCCACGGATCTCTCATCCGAGGCCCTAAGGGCCGCCCGACGCAACGCGACAATGAACAACGCTCCCGTTTACTTCCACCACGCGGACCTCTTCGGCGGACTGGATTCGCTTCTGGGACGGGTGGACCTCCTCGTCTCCAACCCGCCCTACATAGAGTCGGAGGCTTTGAACGGGTTGCCGCCCGAAGTACGGGACTGGGACCCGCACCCGGCCCTCGACGGCGGGCCGGACGGCCTGCTCTTCTACCGGCGCATTTTTGCCGAGGCGCCGCCGCTGCTAAAAGACGGCGCCGACGTGGTGCTGGAGGTGGGGGACGGGCAAGGGGAGGCCGTTCTCGACCTCGGCAGGGGCGCCGGGTTCGTGCCGCTGGGGCTGCGCGAAGACCTCGCGGGGACGCCACGGGCGGCGCTGCTGACGTGGGAGGATTGACGACGGATCCCGCGGAGAAGGCGGCTTGTGTACTCCGTAACGGCGGGATAGTGCTGGTGCCGACCGAGACCGTGGTCGGCTTGGTGGCGGCGGAGGCGCGGCGGCTCAACGAGGTCAAGGGCAGCGATCCCGCCAAGCCGCTCGCCCTGCTCTGCGCTTCGGCGGAGGAGGCGTTCTCTCTAGCGGCAGAGGCGCCTCCGCTGGCCCGCAGGCTCGCGCAGGCTTACTGGCCCGGGCCGCTCACGCTGGTGCTGGACCGGCGCGGAGAGGGAACCGTAGGGGTTCGCGTCCCGGACGGCGCGGTTGTGGAGGTGCTGGGTGCCTACGGGGGGCCCGTGTACGCCACGAGCGCGAACCCGTCGGGCGGGCCGGCGCCGCGGTCGCTCGGCGAGGTGGACCCGCGCGTGGCCGCGGGCGTGGATCTTGTGGTCGAGGGCGAGCCCGGGAGTGGCGAGGCTTCGGCCGTGGTGGATCTCTCGAACGCGGGGGCGCGGCTCTTGCGCGCGACGGAGGCGCTGACCGGTGAGGGGTTTCGCAAAATGATCAGCGGTTTGCCCGGGTAGCTCAGTACAACTCGACCGACAGATAGGACAAGATCCGGAGGTGATCAGAGGTCGCGTTGCGGTATTTTTTTCGACGTGGTGTGCCCTTAAGGCTACGTCATGGGCTTAGGGGCCGAGGAGGCGAAGTAAGGGGGCCGTGTAGAGATCAAGTGGTCGCCATTCGAGCTCAGGCCGGCGCCCTTGCCGGAGCCGCATGGGAAGTACATCAGGGGCCACTGGCCCGGGCAGGAGGTCTACCGGCTTGCGCACGAGCACGGGCTCGAGATTCACGTCCCCCGCTACCAGCCCCGCTCGACTCTGGCCCCGACGCTCCGCACCTTCGCGGCGGAGCCCAGGGCAAGGGCGGGGCCCACAGGAACGCCGCCCACCGCGCCTCCTTAATCGAGGGCCCAAACTTCGGCGACGACGCCATGGTGCGCGAGGCCTTCCGGGAGGTAGCCCCTACGCCCCGGGGTACACGGCGTGCCGACCGTCCCCACCGCCGAGGAGGTCCTATCCTAGGGCGCCGCGGTGCCGGGTAGGCTCCGCTCGATGCCGGCCAAGGAGGCCGGAGCCCGGTAAGAGGAAAGGTCGCCGGGCGTTTGAGGGCGTAGTGGGCAGCCTCTATACTCCTGGCAGTGCACGACCGGCAGGGAGGAAACGGGCGGATCAGAACCCCGAGAACCGCAACCGGGTACCATCCCGCTGCGGCGACGCCAGGCACGCACCAACCCCAAAGCGGAGGTAGAACGTGATAGGACCGTACACCGAGGTAGTAGACCGGCAGGTCCAGGAGGCGCTCGACGGGGAGCTCGAACGCCAGCGGACGACGATAGAGCTCATAGCCAGCGAGAATTTCGCCTCGCAGGCGGTCCTCGCGGCCCAAGGCTCCGTGCTCACGAACAAGTACGCGGAGGGCTACCCGGGCAGGCGCTACTACGGCGGCTGCGAGCAGGTCGACAAGGTCGAGGTGCTGGCCATCGAGCGGGCGAAGCTGCTCTTCGGGGCCGAGCACGCCAACGTGCAACCCCACTCCGGCAGCCAGGCCAACGAGGCGGCCTACGCGGCGCTCATAGAGCCCGGGGACAAGGTCCTGTCGATGGATCTCGCCCACGGCGGGCACCTGACGCACGGGATGAAGATCAACTTCAGCGGCAGGACCTACGACTTCGTCCACTACGGCGTCGGCGGGGACGGGTACATCGACCACGACGAGGTGCGCGACATGGCGCTCAGGGAGAGGCCGAAGATGGTCATCGCCGGCGCCAGCGCCTACCCGCGCGTGATCGACTTCGAGAAGTTCCGCGCCGTCGCCGACGAGGCCGGCGCCTTTTTCCTGACGGACATGGCCCACATAGCCGGCCTCGTCGCCGCAGACGTGCATCCCTCGCCCGTGCCCCACTGCGAAATAGTAACCACGACCACCCACAAGACGCTCAGGGGCGCGCGGGGCGGCACGATCTTGTGCCGCGAACCCTTCGCCAAAAAGGTCAACAGCCGCGTCTTTCCCGGCATACAGGGAGGCCCCCTGATGCACGCGGTCGCGGGCAAGGCCGTCGCCTTCGGCGAGGCCCTCCAGCCCGAGTTTCGGGAATACGCCGCCCGCATCGTCGAGAACGCCCGGGCGCTCGCGGAGGGGCTCCTGGAAGGCGGCCTGAACCTCGTCTCCGGCGGCACGGACAACCACCTGGTGCTGGTCGATCTACGCGACGCGGGGGTAAACGGGCACGAGCTGGAGCAGCTCCTGGAATCCGTTGGGGTGACGTGCAACAAGAACATGGTCCCCAACGACCCTGAGCCCCCGACCGTCACGAGCGGCGTCCGGCTCGGGACGCCGGCCATGACCACGCGGGGGATGGGCCCCGAGGAGATGCGCGAGGTCGCATCGGTCATCAGCGCCACCGCCCGCGGCGAGACGGACGGCCTTCGCGACCGGGTCACCCAACTCACGGACGCCTTCCCCCTCTATGAGTGAGGCGCGGAACCTTTTCGTGGTGGACGGCCCCCTTATCCGCCACAAGCTCGCCGTACTGCGCGACGAGCGGACCCCGACGAGGGACTTCCGGCAGGCGATGCAGGAGCTCGCCCTCATCATGGTCGCCGAGGCCACAAGAAAGATGCCGACCCGCCCGGAGAGGATAAGGACCCCGCTCACGGAGACGGAGGTGGAGCAGATCTCCGGCCCCGTCTGCCTCGTGCCGGTCCTGCGTGCCGGCCTCGGGATGCTTGACGGCGCCCTTGCCCTGCTGCCCCGGGCCACCGTGGGCTTCATGGGCCTGCAGCGCGACGAGGTGACGGCCCAGCCCGTCGAGTACTACGTCAACCTTCCCCGAAACCTCGAAGAGTACCTCGTCCTCGTCCTCGACCCGATGCTCGCGACCGGGGGGAGCCTCTCGGCGACCATAGACAAGCTCAAAGAGGAGGGGGCGGCCTGGATCTCCTGCCTCCACGCCGTCGCCGCCAGGCCGGGCGTCGAACGGGTTACCCGCGACCACCCGGACGTCACATTCTACGCGGCCGCCGTCGACCCGGAACTCGACGAACGATCGTTCATAGTCCCGGGCCTCGGCGACGCGGGCGACAGGCTCTATGGAACCCTTTAAGGACCCGCATGTGGGCGCCACCCACGCGCACGAGGCGCTGAAGAAGGCGCGTCCCTCGTGGGACGAGTATTTCATGCGCATCGCGCACGAGGTCGCGACCCGCTCGACGTGCCCGCGCCTCGCCGTCGGGGCCGTGATCGTGCGCGACAAGCGCATCCTCACCACCGGCTACAACGGCTCCCCTACCGGTTTGCCCCACTGCGACGAGGTTGGATGCCTCATCCGCCTGGTGGACGGCCGCGAGAGCTGCCAGCGCACCCTGCACGCCGAGCAAAACGCCATCATCCAGGCCGCGTACCACGGCGTCTCCGTAACCGATGCCTCCATCTATTGCACCCACCAGCCCTGTTTGATGTGCGTGAAGATGATCATGAACGCCGGCATCGGTGAGGTCCGCTACGCCGGCGGCTACCCCGACCCCCTCGCGATGGAGCTTGCCGCCGAGGGTGGGCTCGAGATGGTGAGGTTCGAAACCTAGTGGTCCGGGCCGTAGAGCGTGCTGATCCAGACCGTCTCCAGCGTCCGCACGACCCTGCCGTGGTCACCGCGCTTTTGTTCTGAGGGCCGTCCGAAGGCGTCGATCATGTACCGCTCGGTCATCAAGACCAGCGCCCTTGCGGTCTCCTCGGGCACGAGGTTCCCAGGCGAGATGTCGGCCTCCACGTCGCGGGCTATGCGCGCCGCTACCGCGGCGGTGAGGCGTTCGATCAGGCCGAACCTGTACACCTTTTCCACCCGTTCGTCGTGGCTAGCAGCGTCGGAGATCGCCCGCAGCACGGGCCCGTAACGCTCGAAGGTTTCCGAACCTCGCCTCAACGCATCCCTCAAGACGGCGACCGACTCCTCTCTTCCCGACCCGGGGTCCCCTACCAGCCACCGCCGGTCCACCGCGAACAAAAGCCCGCCGATGCCCTCCAGAAGGCGCGTCACCAACTCGTAGCGGTCCCCGAAGTACGCGTAGAAAGCGGGCCGCGACAGGCCGGTCCGCGCCATCACGTCCTCCACCTTCATCTCCCGGAAAGGACGCTCGGCCAAAAAAGACCTCGCCGCCGCCAGGATCGCCCGCTCGGCCTCCTCGGGCCTTCTCCGCCGCCGCCCCCTACCACCTTCGCTCCTGCCTCTCGCTTCCACGGACGACAATCTACCCTGTTGTTGACACGGTGTCTATTGACATAATGTCAATAACAACGTATCATGACGTTACAATTTCCGGCTTTGAAGGGAGATCGAGGTGAAAGAGGGACGGGTGCCCGCCGTGTGGGTTGGAGAGGGGCTCTCCCTCCCGGGACGCCACGCCAGGTGGTGGGCGCGGGGCTATCGACGGGCTCGCGCGCTTTCGTGCCAGAGGACCGGCACGGGGGGCTCGCCCGGCCTGTCTCTGGCCGCGCCCCGGAGCTTGAAACTATATGCAACGGATTGCGCCGTAAGGTATGATTTCTGGGATGCCGAACATCGATTCTCAACGGAACGACTCCGGTGGAAACTACGCCCGTTTCTTCCACGTTGGGTTCGCTTTCATGTTCATCATAGCGGTCTTTACGGGGGGCGGGTACCTGCTCGATCGGGTTCTTGGGACGCTGCCTCTTTTCTTGCTTCTCGGGATGCTGGTTGGTTTCGTGGCGGCACTGTACTACCTCTACACGGCCTTGAAGCAGGTGGGGGGCGGTTGAGCACCCATTCGCGCCTCGCCCTTAGGGGTGCGGCGCTGGCATCCTTGCTGGCCCTTCCCGTGGGGGGGGCGGTCTGGTACTACTTCGGGCGGGCGGAAACCGTCGCGTTCGTATATGGTGCTGGGGTTGGGATCCTGGGCTTCGCTTCCATCGCGCTCACCGTCTCACTGCTGACGGTGCGACCGTCGGGGGTGCGGATCATACTCGGTGTCGCGTCGTACGGTGGGCGGCTGGTTTTCGTCCTTATAGCGGTCGGGGTACCCGTGTACCTCGGGTCGTGGCCCGTGCTGCCGATGCTGTGCGGGCTGGTGGGGGTGTACGTGGTAGAGAACGTGTGGCTCTTGAAGATGGCGCCGAAGACGGCCCCGGTGGGGGCTTCCGGCCGCAGGGTGCGTGGTGGAGCAGAACGGAGGACAGAAGTTTGAGCAGTACGCACACGTTGGCGCAGTTGAGTCCGGAAAAGGTGCGCGAGGAGATTATCCACACCTTCGAGGCTGGCCAGCCTGCGTATGTGGATCTCTCGCTGTTTGGGGTAGACGTCTCCATCACCAAGGCCGTGGTGTTCCTCTGGATCGGGGGG
>CADCUZ010000109.1 GCA_902806015.1 uncultured Rubrobacteraceae bacterium | reverse complement strand
GTAACCCCACCACTCCGCAAAGTGCTCCGGCATCGCCCACAAGTGCGCCAACGCGGCGACGACCGACAGAACCGCCGCCACCCACAAGGCCTCTCTCGACCGCTTCATACAAGCTCCCCTTAAAGATTTTCTAGGTTCGCCTAAAATACAATATAGGGTACCCAAAAGTCAAGGCGGTGCGCGTCTTACCGGGAGGGTCGTTCTGCTAGAATCCTCGCGGGATGGTCGAACCCACGATGTCTCAGCCCCTCTCTTCCTCGGTAGGCGACTACCTGAAGGCCGTGTGGGGGCTCGCCGGGCCCGGCGTCGCCTCGCCCAAGGACCTCTCTTCGCGGCTTTCGGTCTCTTCGGCTTCCGTCACCGAAATGCTCAGGCGGTTGCAGGAGCTGGGCTTCGTCGAATACGAACGCTACCGCGGGGCCTCGCTCACCGAGGAGGGGCGCGCGGAGGCCCTCAGGCTGGTGCGGCGCCACCGGCTGATCGAGACGTTCCTGCTCGAGCACCTCGGGTACCCGTGGGAGGAGGTGCACGAGGAGGCCGAGCGGCTCGAGCACGCTGTCTCCGACAACTTCACCGAGCGCGTGGCGCAGCTTCTGGGGCATCCCGATCGCGACCCCCACGGGGCTCCCATCCCCGGGGCCGACGGCGCCCTGGCGCGGGAAGACTCCCGTCCCTTGAGCGGGGCCTCGGTCGGCGATCGCGTCCGCATCTTGCGGGTTTGCCGCGAGGACGCGCCCGCCTTGGCCTACCTGCAAGATCGCGGGCTCGTACCCGGTCGGATGCTAAGAGTGGAGGAAGTCCGCGCCCTCGACGGCGTCGTCACCGTCGAGGACGAAGACGGGGTTTCCCACGCGCTGGGGGGCGTATTGGCGGCTTCGGTTTTGGTCCGAGGCTTGTAGGCAGGCGATCGCGCGGCGTTCGGGAAGCCGCACGGTCTCCTTATAAGGTCAGAGCGGCTGCTTACGGTTTGCCCGCTCGCAGAGCGCGTCGAAGACGGGCCCGAGCCCCGTCCACAATACGACCTGGGTGCCCAACGACGAAAGCCGGAAGTTCCACAGCAGCCCGGCCGGGAACTCCCCGGGGTCCGCGGCGGCCGGGAGACCCACGAACAGCCCCGCCACGGCAACCAGGAGCCCCGCCCCCACCGCCGCCTGGCGCACGGGAGGGCTCACCCCTCGTCTCCGGAGCAGTCTAGACGCGCACCAGGCCGCCAGGATCGCGAGCAGGGAAAGCGCGACCGTCGCGAGGTAGGCGGCGGTACGGGCCCCGATGGTGGCGGGGTCCCCGACGGTTGGAGGGTTGGCCGGGTACTTTAGAAAGGGTATCAGGACCGACCCGGCAAAGACCGCCGCCAGGGAGAGGCTACGGTTCCAATCACTGTCGGATGCCAGGCGACCGCGGAAGTAGGCGAACGTCAGCCCGAACAACCCCCCGACGAACGATCCCGAGAGCCCGGTGGCAAAAAAGAGTCCTACCTTCTGGGTCGAGCGGCTGAGGATCTCCTCTTCGTGCGCACCGCCGGCGGCTGCCTCCTCGAGCCCGATGGCTCCCTCGAGGGAGGGCTCCCCGACGAAGAACGCGAAAAGCCCCGCGAGAATACCCGCCAGCAAGCCGGCGCCCAGACCCCGGCGCAGGTACGAGGCAAACATTTCCCCGAACCCCTAGTGGCAGGGAACGGCGAGCAGGTGGCGCCCGTCGTGGGCGAACTCGTGCAGGTAATCGGCGGCCCCGGCCGCCTGCCCGAGCAAGGGTGCAAGCAGCGCCCCGCTGGCGGAGAGAAGGGCGAAGAGCATCACCAGCAGGAGCGCCATCACCAGCCAGCTCCACAGGGGCATCCCTCCCACAGAGATGCGCCGCTTGAGAGGGTTTCCCTCCATCACGAACCTCCTTCGGGGTCCTCGCCCCGGTAGGTTTTCAAAAGGCGACGGACCAGTCTCCTGGCTCCCGGATCCCCGCTACCCCGGCCTTCCCGCTGGCCGAAAGGCCGCCGGTGGATTTTTCGGGTTCGCTCCCCGGTTACAGTGGCGGGACCGCGCCGGACTCCCACCGGCTTCCTGGGCCCCATCGCTTTCATCAAGTGATCGGCAATATACCGGCCAGGGCTCCGCCTAGCAACCACCCCACACAAAGGTCCCTCGCTACGGCTTCCAAAACGCTCGGGCCGTAGGGGATCACGCGACGACCAGCTCCTCAGTGAAACCCTTCCCGCAAAGCGAAGCATGGCACATGAAGGAGCGGCGCGTCCCAAACTGGGTTCCTACTTCCAGTAGGTCGGCGTGCGGCAGGCTTGGCAGTAAGCAGGTACCCGACTTGCGCCCCGCCGGCGAGGTTCGTCGCGAAGTTGCCGGGGTCGGCCTGGGCCTAAGGAAATGCCACGGGCGCCCCGGGCCCCGCCGCTCGCCCCTCAGGGAGGGTTGCGCCGCGTGCGCCAGGCGGGACGCCCCCAACGATCCCGCCGGTCTCGTTGAGTCGTGTTCGCGCCCGCCGCCACTCCGGTGTCTCTACAACCCGAACAGGTACTTCGCGGCCGCGTACGCGCGGACGCCCGCGGTCGCCCAGCCGAGCCTCCGCGCGCCCGAAGACCCCTCCTCGGGCGGTCGAGAAGGCCGCTGGCGATGCCGGCCCGGTTCGTCCTCCTGGATCACGCCGTCATCCTTCCTCGTCGCTCCTGGGTAGCCTCGCCCGAGAGAAGCGCGCCCGCGGCCTCGTAGAGCACGTAGAGGGCCAGGAGGAAGAACGTGGCCGCCACCAGGTAGAGCGCCTTCCTCTCGGCGGCGCTCTCCTCCGGCACGCTCGTGTGGGGCCCCGCCTTGAGGAGCCTCCACAAGAGGGCCACCGCCGAGACCTCCTCGATCCCCGAGTCCGCCCCGAAGCCTACGAGGGTGACGTTGCCCACGGCGATACCGACGCCCACGGCGACGACCGCCTCGACCACGTTCCAGGCTATCGTGAAGGCCTACAGGCGAACGTCCCGGCGATGGAGCGCCTCCCGGCGGGCGGCCGTCGCCGCGGCCGACAAGCCTAGCGCCCGCCCTTGCGGAAGAGCCTCAGGCCGTTGAGGGTCACGGCGATGGAGGTGCCCATGTCCGCGAGCACGGCGAGCCAGAGCGCGACCAGCCCGAACGGGGCTAGCAGCACGAACAGGCCCTTGATGGCGATCGAGACGGCGACGTTCTGCCTGATGATCCGCTCGGCCGACCGCGAGAGCCTCACCGCCTCGGCGAGCTTGGGCAGGTCGTCCTGCATGAGGGCGACGTCGGCGGTCTCCAGCGCCACGTCCGTGCCGGCCGCCCCCATGGCGAAGCCGACCGAGGAGGCGGCCAGGGCCGGGGCGTCGTTCACCCCGTCGCCTACCATGCCCGCGTCCCCGTGCTGTGCGACGAGCCCCCGCACCGCCTCGATCTTCTGCTCGGGCAAGAGCCGGGACCTGTGACCTATGCCGAGCTCCTCGGCCACGCGCCGGGCTGGCGCCTCGGCGTCCCCGGTGAGCATCACCAATTCTCTCACCCCCGATGCGCGCAGGGCTTCGACGGTGGCCTTCGCGTCGGGACGCAGGGAGTCCGAGAGCCCGAAGACCGCAAGCGGACCTTCATCGTCGCCCAGGACGACGGGGGTCTCCCCCGCCCGCTCGACCGCCTCCAGCGCCTCGCCCCCCCCGTCGAGGGCTATCCCCTTCTCGGCGAAGAGCCTGGGGCTGCCGATCAGGTAGCGCTTGCCGCCCACCTCGCCCTCGGCTCCCCTGCCGGCAACCGACCGGAAGCCCGAGACCGGGGGCAGCTCTGCCCCGCCCGCCGCGGTCAGGATGGCGTGGGCCAGCGGGTGCTCCGAGCGTCGCTCGAGAGCCGCGGCAAGCTGCTGAACCTCCCCCTCGCCCCTGCCGTCCAGCGCCGCGGCGCTGGACGGCAGGGGCGGCCCTCCGTGAGGGTGCCGGTCTTGTCGAAGGCGAGGGCCTTGAGCCTGCCGGCCGCCTCGAGCGCCGCCCCGCCCTTCACGAGGATGCCGCGCCTTGAGGCGGTCCCGATCCCGGAGACGACCGTCACGGGCGTGGAGATGACGAGCGCGCAAGGGCAGGCGATGATGAGCAGCGCCAGCGCCCTGTAGAACCACTCCCCGAAGCCGCCGCCCAGCAGCGGCGGCACGACGGCAAGCGCCACCGCCGCGGCCACCACGACCGGCGTGTAGACCCGGGAGAAGCGGTCCACGAACTGCGCGGCGGGGGCCTTCTTCGCCTGGGCCTCCTCCACGAGCCGGGCGATCCTATGCAGGGTCGAGTCCCCGGCCCGCTTGGTCGCCCTGACGAGCAGGCCGCCGGATCCGTTGAGGGAGCCCGAGTAGACGGCGTCGCCCTCCCCCTTCTCCACGGGCACGCTCTCGCCGGTGACGGGCGCCTCGTCCACGGCGGAGGCACCCTCGACCACCACGCCGTCAACCGCCAGCCTCTCGCCCGGCCTGACGACCACCGTCTCCCCGACGCCGACCTCGTCCGCGGGCACGACGGTCTCCGCGCCGTTCCGCCTCACGAGGACCTCGTTGGGGGCGAGGCGCACGAACGCCCTAACGGCCCCGCGGGTCCTGTCTATAGCGTAGACTTGGAGCGCGTTGCCGGCGGCGAAGAGGACCACCACCGAGGCCGCCTCAGCCCACTCGCCGATCCCCACGGCGCCGATGGTGGCCGCGCTCATCAGCACGTTCATGTCCAGGTGGCGAGCCCGCAACGGCGGCCCGGAAGATAGGAAGGCCGCCCACCGCGATGGCGCCGAGGTAGGCCGATACCCGGGCCACTTCGGGGGCCCCGGCGACGGAGACCGCGAGGCCCGCGAGGAACAGCAGGGCGCTGGCCGCCGTCGAGAGCGCCCTCGGGGTGCGCCAGAAGGGAGGTCTCTCGGCCTCCTCGGTCTTGGCCACCCCGTAGCCGGCCGACTTCACGGCGCCCTCGAGGTCCTCAACCGAGACGGGGGAGTACATGACCATCTTTCCGGCCCGCCGCGACCGGACCATGCCGAGGGAGCGCAGCGTCCTCGTGTGGTGCGAGACGAGGTTCTGCGAGCGCCCGGCGATCCACGAGAGGTCGCACACGCACAGCTCTCCACCCTCGCGCAGGGCGCCGGCCAGCGTCAGCCTCGTCGGGTCGGACAGGGCCCGGGCGCGGTCGGCGGCCTCCTGGGCGGCCTCCTCGGCCGGCAGCTTCTCGCGGATTGCCTCGGCCCTTGGGGCGTCGATGCAGATGAGGTCGCAGCGTTCGTCGGTTATGTGTATCCCTCAACGTACGTTGGTATGTTCCGGTGGTCGTATCAGGAGACGGGGCTACGGTACAGGTGTCCAGAGGAGCTTCCGAGAACCCCCTCAGGGCGAAGCTCGCTGAACGCCCCTCCGACGCGCTCGGGTGGGCAAGGGCTTAGGAGCTAGGGGGCAAGACCCGCAGGGCTCGGCGGTGGCGGCCTTCGGGCCGTTTTGACCCCCTCCGCCGCGCCTCGACCGTTTCGGTCTTTCAGATCCCCCACCAGGGGAGATCCGCGTAAGGGTAATGCGCCCGATCCCCTTCCTTCAGGGCCGCGAAGAACTCCGGGAAGTTGTAGCGGGGCTTGTATCCGAGCGTGCGTTCGGCCTTTTCGGTGGACCAGTAGGTGAAGCCCCACTCCCGCGCCAACGCCCCGAAATCCTCCGCGTGCTGCTCGACAAGCTCCCGGATCCCCGGGAAACGCTCCTCCAGCACGGCCTCCGGCTCGCGGGAGAAACGGCCGAACTTTTCGACCGAGAACGGCACGGCGGCCATGACGTTGAAGGCGTCGAAGGTGGTGGTCGGGTCTTCGAGGCCGAGCAGGAAGGCCTGGGCCACGTCCCGGTCGTCGACGCCGCCCTCGAGCAGCCGGAACCCGTAGCGCACGAAGGTCTCCGGGACAAACATGCCGAGCCTGTAGGCGATGGTCCGGATGCCGTGGCGGCGGGCGTGGAAGGCGGCGATCTCTTCGCAGAGTTTCTTGCTGAAGCCGTAGACGTCTGCGGGGTCGAGCGCCAGATCTTCTGTTATGACGGGCGGGTCCCCGGCCCCGCGCACGTCCCCGCCGTAGATCCCCATCGTGGAGCAGAGGAGGACCTTCCCGACCCCGCACTGAAGCGCGGCCGAGTAGACGTTGTGGGTCCCGGCGACGTTGAGATCCCAGAAGTCGTCCCCGGAGTACTTCGCCAGGTGAACGCCGTGCAGCGCGGCCGCGTGGACGATGGCGTCCGCCCCGCGGACCGCCCTCAGCACGTCCGCCCGGTCGCGCGCGTCGCCCCGTACGGCCTCGTATGGGGTCTCTATCTCCCGGAAGTCCATCAGGACGGGCTCGTGGGCGGCCTCGGCGAGCGCCGGGGCGAGCACCCGGCCGAGGTTCCCTCCCGCGCCCGTGATAAGCACCCTCATCGCCGCCCTCCTAGAGGGGTGCTATGTCTTGGATGGCCCGGAGGTCCTCCTCCGAGAGCAGCGGGCGCACCGAGGCCGCCGCGTTCGCCTCGGCCTGCGCGGGCGTCTTGGCGCCGGGGATCGCGACGGAGACCGCCGGATGGCTTAGCACGTAGCGCAGCGCGAGCTGGCCGAGCGTCCTCCCGTCCTCGAGCGGGCGCAGGCGCTCGACCTTCTGCAGGCTATCTCTGAACCACGGCTCTTCCGGCCAGCCGGCCCGGACGTCCCCTTCGGGGAAGGTCGTCGTCCCGGAAAACTTGCCCGTCAGGAGGCCCATCCGAAGCGGCCCCCTTACCACCACCCCGATCCCACGCTCCTCCAGGTAGGGCAACACCTCCCTCTCGGGTTCCCGGTTGAGGATGCTGTAGTCGAGCTGGACGACGTCCAGCCCGCCGTCGCGGTCGAAGTGTTTTATGTGGTCGAGGTCGTTGGTCGAGACGCCGGCGGCGCGCACCTTGCCGTCCCGCTTGAGCAACTCGAAGGCCTCCATGAACGCCTCGGTCTCCTCGTGCTTGTCCCACCAGATGTGGCAGAAGTACGCGTCCACGTGGTCCGTGCCCAGGCGCCGGAGGCTCGCCTCGCACGCCTCGACGACCTTCTCCGGCCGGTCGTAGACGGGCTCGCGCTCGGGGTCGCGGTGGTGGCCCATGAGGCCGCCCTTGGTCGAGATGACCACCTCGTCGCGCCGCCCCTCTATGACCCTCGCGACCAGCGACTCGCTGCGGCCGTCGCCGTAGACGTCTGCGGTGTCGATAAAGTCGACGCCGAGCTCCAGCGCCCGCCCCATCGCCGCCACGGAGTCTGTGTCCTCCACCGGCCCCCAGGCGTCCCCGCCTATCGCCCAGGCCCCGAACCCGACCTCCGAGACCCTCATCCCCGACCGACCAAGCCCTCGGTACTCCACGTTTGCCCTTCTCTTTCGTAAGCTGCCTTTACCTGCCACGACCTTAGCAGGATAACAAATAGAGTAAGCGGCGCACCGGGGATTCGCAGCGTCGCGCGGCCCGCGCAGGCGTCCTTGCGGCCCCTTCTGTGTAAACCCCTCGGGCTCGGAGAACACGACGCCTTCCGGCGGTCGATCGGACAAGGGCGAAGAGCAGTCCGCCCCCAGGGACAAGATCCGGAAACGGGAGGCCCCACGCTACGGTGGCGCATGCCGGTGAATAAAAACCGACGGCCGACTATCATGCCCGGGGTACCACGTCGGCGGGCGAGCGAAGGGGGCACCGGATGAGCGAGACGGGAGACGGCGCGGGAGTGGGTCGTCTGGAGGGTAAGGTGGCGCTGGTGACGGGCGCCAGCAGCGGGCTGGGGAGGGCCACGGCGATCGCCCTCGCCAGGGCCGGCGCGGACGTCGCGCTGGTGGCCAGGAGCGAGGAGGAGCTCGAAGGAGCCGAGCAGGAGGTCTCCGGGATGGGCCGCCGGGCACTGGTCTTGCCCACCGATCTGGCGGACGCGGACGAGGCCGCGGCGGCCGTCGGGCGCACCGTCGGGGAGTTCGGCCGCGTGGACGTGCTGGTCAACGCCGCGGGCACCGACGTGCCAGGCACGGTGGAGGAGCTGGACGTGGGGGGCTGGGATCTGACGCTCTCGGTGAACCTCAGGGAGCCC
>CADCUZ010000108.1 GCA_902806015.1 uncultured Rubrobacteraceae bacterium | reverse complement strand
GGAGACGTACACCATAGACGACACGATACGGGTGCCCGTCGTGCTGAGGGACGAGGAGGGTGTGGCCCACGTCAGGGCCATCTTCCGGCGTTTGCGTCGCCCCGGCAACCTCGGCCCCAGGGGTCTTGACCTCGACGACACGTTGGAGCTGCGGGGGAACGGGGGAGGGCAGAAACGGGCCACGGTGGAGACGACGCTCAAGGTGGCCGACGAACACGAGCCCGGCGACTACCTGTGCGTTGCCATCCAAGCCTACGACTCGGATGGCAACATGGCGATGATAAAGAACCCCCAACCCTCCAGGATCTTCCGCATCGAGGACCTTGGGGAGAAGGACGAGCACAAGATGGAATTCCTGGGATGGGGAGAGGGCTAGTCATCCGCACCGCTACCCGATCATCCACCTCGGCCCGCACCCGGCCCGAGATCGGTGAGGATTTTTCCGGGGAGGTGAAGGTCAATTGGCGGATCTCGGGTCGTCCAGGCGTACCCTGAGACCCGATGCGCCTCGGCTGGCCCGGGCGTAGAATCCGGGTCCGTGACCGGAGACAAACGCAGGGCTATCGTACTCACTGAAATCTCCCTGATTTTGGCCGCCGTGTTCTGGGGCGCCAACTACGCCGCCACCAAGTTCGCCGCACAAACCTTACCCCCCATTTCGATCGTCGCCGTCCGTTTCGTGGTGGGCGGCCTTCTGATGTACGTCGTGCTGCGCGTCCTTGAGCCGGGGAGCAGGTTGGCCCGGAAGGACCTGATCCCGATGGCCGGGTTGGGCTGCCTCGGGGTGGCCATAGGTCAGACGACCTTCACCTTCGGCGTGAGCCTGACCAGCGCCGCCAACACGGGCTTCATCTTCGCCACCGCCCCGGTGTGGGGGCTACTCTTCGGTTTCGTGCTCGGGCTGGAGAGGCCCACTTGGAGGGGCACGTCGGGCGTGGGCCTTTCGATTCTCGGGGTCGGGGTAATCTTCTACGAGGGCCTCGGAGTCGAGGGCACGAGCTTGATCGGAGATCTCTTGGTGCTCCTGGCGGCAATGGGGTTCGGGGCCTACACTGTGCTCTCGATGCGCATGCTGGGCCGGTACTCGCCCCTGGCGGTGGCCACCTACCCGATCCTGTTCGGCGGTCCCTTTGTCCTGCTGCTCTCCGTTCCGTTATTCACGAGGTTGGGGTGGGGGGGCGGCGATGTGGGGGCGTGGGCCGCGGTGGCCTTCTCGGCGGTCTTCGCCACGGCGTTCGCCTTCTCCGCCTGGCAGACCGGCGTCTCACGTATCGGGGCCAACCGGGTTCTCGTCTATCAGTACCTGATCTCCATCACGGGAGTCGCCTCGGGTATCGTCTTCTTCGGGGAGGTCCTAGGGGTGGAGAAAATCGTCGGCGGGGCCGTCACTCTCGTGGGCGTGTACCTGGCCAGGCGACAATGAGGACCCGACCTGTAAGGCAGCGGTGGTTAGCGCGGGCGGGGATGCCTCGTACTCGGGAAAAGCGGGGGACCCCTCGCACATACGCGGTTGGCAGGGTCGTCAGGAGCCGCCCTGACGCGTCTGAGAGCTACTCCAAAATTGTCCATCGCCCTCACCGCCTATCTCCTGCATGTTGGGCAACACGTGGCCGTAGGTGTCCAGGGTGATGGCTATGGTGGCGTGCCCCCGAAGCTCCTGGACGATCTTTGGGTGGGTGCCCTCTTGAGGAGCAATAAGGTGGCGCAGGTGTGTCTGAGGTCTTGGAAGCGCACGGTGTGGGGCAACCGGCCTTCTCTAAGAACGGCTTAAAGGACCCGGAGCTAAGGTTGTTACGCTCCAGTGGGTACCCCGATCTGCGACGTAAACACCAGATCCGTGTCTTGCCACAGGGAGGCCAGCAGGGTCCGCCGCTTCAACTGGCGTTCACGGCAATCTTTTAAGGAAGGCCCCCGACGGTGATGTGCGCGAGCTTGATGTTGCGACGGCCCTTGCTGGGCTTGGGGGCGCCGAGCACAAGGCCCTGGTTCGTTCTTGGGAGGGTACGCCTTGCGGGCAGCGTCCCGGTGTCCATGTCCACGTCATCGGAAACAATCCATGACGCGGTAAGCGCGGCACGTGAAGCCGTCCCTAATGCCCCGCGTTTCGCGGTCCCCCGGGCCACCCCATCCTCCCTTGGACCGTTTTTAAGTCGGTCGAAGAGTGATGACGTCAATCCGTCCGAAACAAGCGGCAACGTCAGGTAACAACGCAGTCATAATGTCGGCTTTATGTCGGAGTTTTCCGCCGAGGTGGAAGAGCGGGGCTACGAGAGGGGACCAGGACCGGCATGGCCAAGCGGGTAGGCAAGAAGCTGGGACTTCTCGAAAAGGATGTGGATTCGGACCTAGAGGCGAAGCTGGCGGGAACGCGCCGGGTGGCGGGGGCGCTTGCGCAGGTCCTGAACGCTCAGGAGGCGAGCGCCTCGCGCACCAGCCGCAACGCACCATCGGCGCAGCCCCAGGAGAGCGTTACGCCCGAGCCGCCGTGGCCGTAGTTGTGGACGCGGGGGAGGACGGCGTCGGCCTCGTGCTCCAGCCGGACCTCGTGGCGGCCGGGTCTGAGGCCGACCCTGTGCTCCAGCACCTCCGCGTCAGCGAGTCGGGGCTCCAGGGCCGAGCAGCGGCACAGGATACCCGCCGCCACCGCGGCGTCGGGCTCGGTGCCCCACGCGCCCTCGTCGGCGGTGCCGCCAAGGACGCAATCTTCCGAGCGGGGGACGATGTAGGTCACGCCCTCTGGGTCGTCCTCGTCCAGGATGAAGCGGTCCAGGCCGGGGTTTCGGACGCGCAGGACCTGGCCGCGTATCGGCCGCAGCGAGTCGTCCCCGACGAGCCCCCTCGCGCCGAGACCGGCGCAGTTGACCAGCACGCGGGCCTTTCCCGCCAGCTCTTCCGGGCCGTCGATGGCGCGCTCCTCGATCTCGCCCCCCGCCGCGGCGAACCTGGCCATCAGGTACCGCAGGTAGACGGGCATTTCGACTACCGGCACAATGAAGGCGTGCCCGTCACGGTAGCCGGGCGGCAGCTCCTCCTCCGCGCAGCGCCGGACGCCCGGGACGGCCCCCGCCCACCACGGCTCCCCGAGCCATTCGCGCCGCAGTTCGACACCCTCGCGCATCCACACCCCGGTCCCCGGGAGGCCGGCGAGGCCATCCAGCACCTCGAAGGTCCGGCGGCCCCACCGCAGCACGCTCGCCTCCGGGTATGCCTTGTACGGGTACCAAATCGCCGCCGCCACCGCCGAGGTCGTGTTCTCGGGAAAGGCGGCCGTTACGATGCGAGCATCCAGGCCGGCCTCGCGCAGGCGGATGGCGGTGGAGAGCCCGATCACCCCGCAACCAACCACCACCGCGTCAAGGGTCATCTCGCTCCTTTCTCCTTGCTGGCACGCACACTCTACAGTCTCCACCGCTCCCCGGCCCACGTGTAGGATGTGCTGTGGCCGGGGAGAACGCCGGGCAGTGGTAAGCCGTTCTGGAGGAGGTAGCATGGGCGTCAAGGAAAAAGCGGGTCACCTTGCGGTCGAGGCTTTGGCCCGGGCGGGCGCCCGGCGCTTCTACACCGTGCCAGGCGAGAGCTTCCTGGAAGTCCTAGACGCCGCCGAGCGCCGCCCCGAGACGACGCTGGTCTCCACCCGCCATGAATCGGGGGCCTCGTTCATGGCCGAGGCCGACGCCAAGCTCACCGGCGTGCCCGCGGTGGCGATGGCGACACGGGGGGTGGGGGCCTCCAACCTAGCCATCGGCGTCCACACCGCGATGCAAGACTCCACCCCGATGGTCGTCCTGCTCGGGCAGGTCGAGACGGACTTCCTGGACCGGGAGGCCTTCCAGGAGGTGGACCTCGCCGCCTTTTACGCCCCGATCACGAAGTGGTCCACCACCGTCAACCGCGCCGACCGTCTCCCCGAGCTCGTCGCCCGCGCTCTCAGGATCTCCACCTCCGGGCGTCCCGGCCCCGTCATGCTCGCCCTCCCCGCGGACGTCTTGGGGGTGGAGGTGGCGGAAAACCTGGACTGGACGACGCCAGAGAGGCCACGTTCTGCGCCGACGGGTGAGGACGTAAGGCACGTCGTCGAGAGGCTCTCGGCGGCCCGCCGGCCCGTCGTGATCGCCGGCGGTGGCACCAAACGCGCCCGTGAGTCCCTGATACGGTTCGCCGAAACCTTTCAGGCCGGCGTCTACGCCGCCTTCCGCCGCCAGGACGTCTTCCCGAACGAACACCCCCTCTACCTGGGCCACCTCACCCTCGCGACCTCAGCAGAGACGCTCAAAGCCCTGGAAGAGGCGGACCTCGTGGTGGTGGTCGGGTGCCGTTTGAGCGAGGTCACGACGCAAAGCTACTCGCTGCCCCGGCCGGACCAGGCGGTGATCCAGGTGGACGCCGACCCCGCCGAGGTCGGCGCGACCGTCCCCGTCGAGCGCGGCATCGTCTCGGAGGCCCACGCCGCGCTCGAGGCTTTCGTGGGGCGGGCTCCTGGCATCCCGCGGCGAGACTGGGCCGCCGCCCACCGGGCCTACCTAGACTTCAGCGAGGTGCCGGCGGGCCGGGCGGAGAGCGGGGTGGACCCGGCCGAGGTGGTCGGGACGCTGCGGGGGGTGCTGCCGGCCGACGCGGTCCTGACGAACGACGCTGGCAACTTCTCCGTGTTTCTGCACCGCTACTGGCGCCACAACCACCCCCTGACTCAGCTCGCGGCCACGAACGGGGCCATGGGCTACGGCGTGCCGGCCGCGGTCGGGGCGAAGCTGGCGGCGCCAGAGAGGACCGTGGTGGCGCTCTGCGGGGACGGGGGTTTCCTGATGAGCGGGCAGGAGATAGAGACCGCCGTCCGGTACGGCGTCGGGATCACGGCCGTGGTCTTCCGCAACGAGATGCACGGCACGATAGCCATGCACCAGGCCCGCCACGTGGGCAGGACCGCCGGCGTCGAGATAGGCCCCGTGGACCTCGCCGGCTTTGCCCGCAGCCTCGGGGCCGAGGGCTACACCGTGGCCGCCCCCGAAGACCTGCGGCCCGCGCTGCGCGAGGCTGTCGCCCACGAAGGGGTCTCCCTGGTCGACGTCGTCACGGACCCCGACCTCATCACCCCGACCAACCGCCTCTCGGAGATCACCCATCCCGGCTGATCCCTCAAGCCTTTCGGTCTTCTTCATCTGCGTCGGGGTGGACAGAGATGGCCGCGTCCACCGACCCGGAGTTCGCGGCGGCGTGCCGGATCATGTTTTTCAGCACCCGCCGCGGCCCGGCGCCGCTGACCTCGCCGTAAAGCTTACGCAGGCGGTCCTGCTCCTCCCCAAGATCCCGCGACAGGGAACTCAGGCCGGCCATGGACGCCCCCTCCAACCCCCGCTCGAACTCCCCCTCGCCCGACGACATCGCCCACTCCAGCGAGAGCGAAGCCGGCCCCACCGCAGGCTCAGGCCCCGAGGCAAGCTCCTCGGCCTCAACTCCCAACGCCCGGGCCAGCTTGCGCACGGTGCCAAAGTGAGGGCGCTCTATGCGCCCGCTCTCGATGCCCGACACCGTCGTCGGGCTCACCCCGGCCTCCTCCGCCAGCCGAGCCTGCGTCCACATCCGCCTCTCGCGGATCAGCACCACTTTCTTGCCCAAAAGGCCCACTCGCCTCGCCCGCCTCTCCGACCGTCAGCCCAAATATTTTAGCATAATCTGGCAAAAATATGTAGTGTAGGCAAAAAATATCCAAAAAACTGTTGATAAACTGTATTGATGTGTATAATGGTGGGTGTAAAAAGTTTGGCGATGCGGGCCACGAGAAGAGGAGGTAGTGAAGATGGCTATCAGTCCTTTCAGGGGTCGGGGGTTCTACGACATGCACAGCGAGATGAACCGGATGCTCGACGAGATGTTCGGCGGCCTCTCGCGGGCAGGGGGGCGCCAGCAGGGCGAGCAGCCGATGCAGTGGGCGCCGGCGCTCGACGTGTTGCACGAGGACGGGGACGTCCTGGTGCGGGCGGAGTTGCCGGGTGTCAGGCAGGAGGACGTGGACATCACATTCCACAACGGTCTTTTGACCATCAGCGGAGAGCGAAAGGCCGAAGAGGAGAAGCGGGGCGCCGGGTACTACGTGCGCGAGCGGCGTTACGGGACGTTCCGGCGGAGCATGCAGTTGCCGCAGGGGACGGACGAGAGCAGCATCAGCGCCCGTTTCCAGGACGGCGTGCTCGAGGTTAGGGTCGCTGGGGCCGCGGCCGTGCAGGAGCCCAGACGCATCCAGATCGCGGGCAACGGCTCTGAGGGCGACGGCTCCGAGGGCTAGCGCCTCGGCATCGGAGGTGGGGAGGGGGGCCGGGAGATCGCGGCCCCCCTCCGCTTTGTTCGGGCGCCGTTGCGCTAGACTGGCCGTCGTGGAAGGGGAGGATAGTCGGCTGGAAGGGGAGTGGGCCCGGCTCGAGGTCGAGTACCGGCGGGTCCTCAAGAGCTCGGTGGAGTTCGAGAAGAGCATCCGGAACCGTTGGCGGGAAAAGAGCAAGGAGAAGAACCGCCGGATCTTCGAACTTGAGCAACGGGTCGCCGAGCTGGAGCGGCGACCGGAGAAGGACGGCTAGCGACCCGCTGGCACCGGACGCCCGGTGGGGACGGTCATCGGGACCGGGCCGCCTGCGAGGTGCCCCCGAAGCTCGAAACCCCTGCGCTACGCGTCTGTGTTCTCCCTGGGGCCGGGTTCGTGGCTCATGTCGGGGGCCGCGGTGAGGTTCCCGGGGGAGCCAGACGGGGTCTCCGGCTCCCGGACGTGCAGAAGCGCGCCGTGCAGGGTCTCCTCGTCGGTGGGGTAGGAGAGGCCCAACCTCGAGGCAAGTAATCTGTCAAGCTCATCGTCCGGGAGGGCGCGCGCTTCCTCCTCGGCGTGCGAGAGATCCTGCAGGTCCATACTCGCCTCCAGGTCGTTGACCATGAGCGCCACGAGCTTGCGCTCTTTTGTCGTGCGGTCAGCCATCGGTTCCTCCTGTGTAAGTGGATCTTGGTCTGCCACCGGGCGGGGGCGGCGGGCGGAGTTTTTTCTTCACTGCGGATACCGTCCGGGGCCGGTCGGTTGCCTTATGCGGCGTTACCGCCCGGAGCGTAGGGACGCCCCGTCGCGTCATCCCCACGGGACCGGTATCAACCCTCCTCGATCTGGGCGGAGATCATGGCGGCGTAGAGGCGCTGTCCTGGGGGCTGCAGGTGGACGCCGTCGGTTACGAAGAGCTCGGGTCGGCCGGCGGTGGCGGAGTACCAGTCGACCAGCTCCGCTTTCGGGTACTCCTGGACGCCCTCGTAGATCACCTCGTTGTTGGGTGTCTCCCAGGCCCGTGGTACCCGCACGTTGACGACTACGACCCGGTCCACATCAGAGAGGACCCGCATCATCTTGTCGAACTGACCGGCCGTAAAGGCGCCGTTGTTGCCGAGGTGGACGACCACGGTCTCCCCGAGTTGCCCGGCCGCCCGTCGCGAGCGAAGGACGTCTGTAGCGTAGGAGACCTGCATCCCGACTCCGGCGTCGATCACCGAGAGCTCGGCGATCTCCCCCTGCAGCATCGCGGCGGACCCGAGCATCACGGAGTCCCCGATGGCGCTGACCGGGCCGGTCGGGATTGGCGCAGCCGCCCTCTCCGAGATCGGCGTCGAGGCGGCCCCTTGCTCGTCGGTGGCGGCCCCGTCTCTCTTGGATGGCCCGGGAGTGGGCCCTTTGGCCGTGTGGACCTCCTGCGCGGCGAGGTAGGCGGGCGGCCCCGGGGCTTCGGCCTGTGCGACGGCGACGGCGAGCACGACGCAGAGGACCAGGACGGGCGTGACCGCGGCGGCCCAGCGGAGCCCGAGCGCGCGGCGGCGGCCGCCATTCGCCTGCCGCAGTCTTCTCCAGGCGCGGCCGAGGGCGCCGGACCGGATTGGCTTCTCCACGTAACGGTAGGAGAGGTGGGCCAGCAGGACGGTGACGGTTAGGCGCAGGGCCAGCGCCTTCGGGCCGTCGAGGGGGATGTCCAGGCCCGGCCGGGTGACCATGAAGACGGGCCAGTGCCAGAGGTAGATGCCGTAGGAGCGCTCCCCGATCCAACGCAGGGGACGCCACCCGAGCACGACGCGTCCCACGTGCGCGTGCGGGTGGGCGAGGGCCGCGATCAGGGCGGCCGTCGTCAGGGAGACGGCCGCGAAACCGCCCTTGTAGAGCGCCGGCTGGAACTCGCCGAGGCGCAAGCAGAACATCACGAGCCCCCCCAGCGCCGCCAGCCCGACGATGTCGAGCAGGGCCGGCAAGGTCCAGCCCCACCTGCGCCGGAATCGCCCGCCTGGGCGTGCTCCCCGCGGCCGCCCGGGGCGCGAGCAGCCCCCCCGCACGGCGCGTTCCCCGGGGCGCCACACGAAGGCGAGCGCGGCCCCGATGAGGAGGCCGGCGGCACGGGTGTCGGTGCCGTAGTAGATGCGGGAGGGGTCCACCTCCGGGACGTACACGAGGGCCATCAGCAACGCCGAGACGCCCGCGATGGCGAGCGAGGCGAACGTCAAGCGCCGCAGGCGCCAGCGCCGGGCGCCGAGGCTCACGCCCAGGGCGACCACGGGCGGCCAGAGCAGGTAGAATTGCTCCTCGACCGCGAGCGACCAGAGGTGCCGCAGGAGCGAGGGGCGCCCCATCGCTTCGAAATACGACTCGTTGCCGAAGATCAAATACCAGTTCGTGACGTAGCCGAACGCGGACAGAGCGTCGCCCCTGAGCCCCGCCACCTCGCCGGGCAGGAAGACCACAGCGAAGGCGAGCGTCGCGACGACTACCAGGTAGAGCGCCGGCAACAGCCTGCGGGCGCGCCTGATCCAGAAAGACTTCAGGTCTATGCGGTCCCGCTGGCGCCACTCGGTGACGAGGAGCGCGGTGATCAGGTACCCGCTTATCACGAAGAAGACCTCGACGCCGAGGAACCCGCCAGGTATCCAGTCCAACCCCGCATGGTAGAGCAGCACGGCCGAGACTGCGAGCGCCCGCAGCCCGTCGAGCCCCGGCATGAAGGGCAGCCTCGTCCCACGGCTCTTCGGGTCTGACGGGTCGACGATTCTGACGGCGCGTTTTACCTCTGGGCCGACCCCAGACATTACGTCGTCCGGCGGCCGAGACCGCAACGTGTTGCGCGTTTTTTGCTCCCCCCTTGGTATCTAAGGAAGGAGAATGATAGCACCGATATCGGGGCCCATCACGGCCGCCTGGCAAATTCTAGGGGTTGCTTGCCGGGCCGGGGTTCGGGGCGGATATTTCGTCCTTCAGGGCGTCCACTTCGCCGTCTATGCCAGCGAGGTCATCGCGGGCCCGGGTCATGCGGGCGTGCTCGGTCCTGACGAAGCGGGTGTAGGGGGCTATGGCCTCGCGCATCTTCTCCACGGAACGGTTCAACTCGGTCTCAAACTGGCGCCGCACGACCTCTCCGAGCCGCCGGCGGAGCGCGTCCGTCTTCTCGCGGAAGTCCTGGCGGGCCTTGCGCCGCCGGTTCGGGAGGACGAAGAGACCGTAGCCTGCGATGATGGCCGCCGCTATGACCCCGGTGGCGTCGAGAAAACGGGTGGTCGCCAGGGCGACGACGAGGGCCCCGATGCCAAGCGCGCCCGCTTCTATGGCGGCGGTGCGGGCGACGGCGTTCTGGATGGAGCCTGCGAGAAGCTCGGACTCGCGCTCGCGGTCGTAGCCGCCGACTACGTCCTGGGCGGTCTTGCCGACGGAACGCAGGATCTGGCCCCGGTCGTGCTCGAAATCGTCGCGGACCTCTCCGATCATCTGCTCGTCGTACTTAGCCCGCCGGCGGCGGTCCACGTACTCCACCACGATCCGCCACTGCTTGTGGTTGCGTCCCACCAGCCAGTCCACGAGCTCGTCCACTCGCTCGTCGATGAGGATCTCGGTGTCCGCCACGACCTCCCGCTCGAAGCGTTGCTTCACCTTCTCCTCCCGGAAGAGCTCCCGCACGTTCATGAGCCGGATGTTCTCCTCCAGCCACGCGTCGCCGCGCTCGCTCATCTTCAGGACGATGTTCTCTATCTCCGCCAGCCTGGCCTCGAAGTCCCGCTTCGCGTCCTCGACGTAAAGGGCGAGCTGGGCCTCGACGTTCTCCGAGGTCCTGAAGTCCTCCTCCAGCAGGTACAGGCGCTCCTCGACCGCGCCCCGGTAGCGCCGGGCCAGCTCCTCGACGGGGCCGAGCGGGCTCTCCAGTTTCAGACGTACCCGTCCTTCCTCGTCCAGCAGGTCGTAGACGTAGGCCTCGAGCTCCCCGAAGCCGCTAGCGTGAAGCAGGGCCCTGCTCTCCATCGCGCTCGTCGCCGCCTTCGCCTTGCGGGCCAGGAGGGAGGAGACGAAGAAGATCGGGGGCGAGAGGCCCAGCGCCGAGCGGAGGCCCTCCTCCACGAAAGAGCGGACCTGCTCGACCTTCGAGTCCTCGTCGAGAAGGTCGGCCTTGTTGACTACAAGCAGGATCTTCTTTCCCCAGTCGCGCACGAGCTCCAAGTACCCGCGCTCGCTCTCCGTAAGCGGCCTGTCTGCCGAGGTGACGAACAGCACCAAGTCGCTGCGGGGCACGAAGCCGCGGCTAAGTTCCTCGTGGTGGCGGATGATCGCGTTGGTGCCGGGCGTGTCCACGATGGCGACCTCGCGCAAAAACTCGTTGGGGTGCCCCCGCTCGAGCACTCCGTCCCGCCGCTCCCTCTCCGTAGGCTCCTCGGCGTGCCTGAGCAGCGTGATCCTGTCGGTCGTCGGCGTGACGCCCTCCCGCGAGACCTCCGCGCCAAGCAGGGCGTTCACGAAGGCGCTCTTCCCGGCGTTGAACTCCCCGACTATGACCAGCAGGAAAAGCTCCTCCAAATCCGAGAGCGACCTGCGAACGATCTCCACGTCCTCGCCCGGAGCCCCGAAACCGACGAGAAAGTCCCCCAGACGCCCGAGCAGCACCCGCTCCCGCTCGACCAGCGCCTCCTGGCGAGCGTCCAGTACCCGCACCGTTACTCTCTCCGCTCCATCCGGGCATTATAGACGCCTCTCCCGGGACCCCGCTGTTTCGCGCCAAACCCGCCGTGGTAAGAACACGATTCATCTGCGAAGCGGTATAGACGGAGGGACGCGTGAACTACAGGAAGCTCGGCCGGACGGGGTTGGAAGTCTCGGAGATCGGCTATGGGGCGTGGGGCATCGCCGGCGACGCCTGGCTCGGCGCCAAAGACGAGGAGTCCCTAAAGGCCCTCAACCGGGCCGTGGACCTCGGCCTGAACTTTGTAGACACGGCCCTCGCCTACGGGGAGGGACACAGCGAGCGCCTCGTCGGCAAGGTCGTCGCCGAAAGGGACGAGGCCATCCACGTCGCGACCAAGGTCCCGCCCAAGAACCGCCAGTGGCCCGCTCCTGACGGGCTCCACCCGGACGAGGTCTTCCCCGGGGACTACGTGAGGGAGTGCACGGAGAGAAGCCTGAAAAACCTCCGTTTCGAGGCACTCGAGGTGCAGCAGTTCCACGTTTGGCAGGACGAGTGGATCGGGGAGGGAGACTGGCTGGAGACGGTGGATGAGCTCAAGAAGGAGGGCAAGATCCGGTCCTTCGGCATCTCCATCAACGATCACCAGCCGGCCAACGCCGTCAGGCTTATCGAGACCGGCGTGGTGGACACGGTGCAGGTGATCTACAACGTCTTCGACCAGAGCCCGGAGGACGGGCTCCTGCCGGCCTGCCAGGAGCACGGCGTCGGCGTGATCGTGCGGGTGCCCTTCGACGAGGGCGCCCTCACCGGCAACATCACGCCCGAGACCCTCTTCGACGAAGGCGACTTCCGCAACCACTACTTCCGCGACCACCGCAAGCGCGAGGTCCAGGAGCGGGTGCGCGCTATCGTCTCCGAGCTCGGGGCGAGCGAGGGGGAGATGGCCGAGATAGCGCTCCGGTACATCCTCAGCCACCCGGCGGTCTCGACCGTGATCCCGGGGATGCGCTCCGTCCGCAACGTGGAACGCAACACGCGCGTCGGCGACGGCGAGGGCCTGCCGAGTAACCAGGTGCAACTCCTGAAGAACCACCGTTGGGTCCGCAACTTCTACGCATAAAACGGCTGTCGGCTTTCGGCCGGCGGCTAGGGGCGTTTGCCGGTCGGCAAGACGAAGAAGGTCCGCGCCCGGCGTCGCGTAGTAAGCTCAGGGGGCTTTGAAGTCCCCGTACCGCGCAAGCGCGACGTAGTTTGAGGCTCTTCGGAAAACGCCGTTTCGGCGCCCTGGCGTTCGCGGTGCTCGTGATTGCCTGGGGGTCTTCCTTCTCCGTAGTGAAGATCGGGCTCGAGGATGCCCCGCCGGTGCTCTTCGTCGGCGGGCGGACGTTGGTGGCCGGGGTGCTCATGACCGCCGTCGCGTCCGCGTGGGGCGGCGCCCTGAATTTCCGGCGCGATTGGCGGGTGTTCGGGTTTCTGGCGGTGTTCAACGTGGCGTTGTTCGTCGGGTTTCAGACGTTTGCCCTACTGTACTTGCCTTCCGGGACGGCGGCCGTGCTGATCTACCTCCAGCCCATCCTCGTCGGCATCTTCGCCTGGTTGTTCCTCGGCGAATCGTTGACGCCGACAAAGGTCTTTGGCCTCTTGCTCGGCTTCGCTGGCATCGTGGCGGTCAGCTCGGCGGGGCTGCTCGGTGCGCCGGGGGACGTTACGCCGGTGGGTGTGGCCTGCGGGGTAGCCTCCGCGCTGTTCTGGGCCCTCGGGACCGTGGGCTTCAAAAAGTACGAGGCGCGCGTCTCCACGCTGTGGGCGGTCGCCGTCCCGTTCCTCGCGGGCGGGGTCGCGCTCTCGGCGCTCGGGTTTCTGCTGGAAAGCCCGTCGGACATCTCCTGGACCGGGCCGCTGATCTCCAGCGTGCTGTATTCGGCGCTCGTCGGCACGGGGCTGGCGTGGCTGCTCTTCTTCGGGCTCGTGCGGGCGGGGGAGGCGAGCCGTGTTGCCTCCTACATCTTCGTCGTGCCGCTCGCGGCGGTCGTGATCGGGGCGGTGCTCCTTGACGAGGGCCTCGGGCCGCCGCTCATCGTCGGCGCCGCCCTCGTGGTCTCCGGCATCTACCTCGTAAACCGCACGCCCCGCCCCGCGAAGAAGCCGTCCGGGTAGCGCCGAGCGATTTATGGAAGAATCGGGAGAAACCGCAGAGGAGGAGAGTGGAATGGAGCAGCAAACGAGACCTCCCGTGCCGCCGTTCGACGAGGGGACCGCGAGGCAAAAGGTCAAGGCGGCCCAGGACGGCTGGAACACCCGCGACCCCGAGAGGGTGGCGCTCGCCTACACCGAGGACTCGAAGTGGCGCAACCGCGACGAGTTCTTCGAGGGCCGCGAGGCCATCAGGGAGTTCTTGACGCGCAAGTGGTCCAGGGAACTCGACTACCGCCTGAGGAAGGAGCTGTGGTGCTACCAAGGCAACCGCATCGCCGTGCGCTTCGAGTACGAATCGCACGACGAGGATGGACAATGGTGGCGCAGCCATGGCAATGAGTTGTGGGAGTTCGACGAAAACGGCCTGATGGAGCGGCGCGACGCCTCCATCAACGACTACCGGATAGACGAGTCCGAACGCAGGATCCTGTAGGTCGCGGGCATCGGGCTTAGCGGGCCGGTCGTTGACCGGTTGAAGGCGCGTTGTTAAGCTGCTCGGCGGAAAATCGTTGAAAAGGGGATGCCGTGGTCGACCATCTGGTGTTTTTTGCCGTTAGAGAAGGGGCGTCGGCGGAGGGCGTCGAGGACCTGCTGTCGTCCATACGCGGGTTGAGGAGCGAGGTCCCGGGCGTGGTAGACCTGTCCGTAGGGCAGGACTTTAGCGGGCGCTCCGGTGGGTACACCCACGCGCTCTTCGCCCGGTTCGAGGACGCCGCGGGGCTCGAGGCGTACATGGGGCACCCCGCGCACCTCGCGGTCGTCGAGAAGCTCGGCGCCGTTACGACTGGCCGCATCGTCGCGGACTACGAATTCTAGGGCCGTGCGGGAGGCCGACTACGAAAACGTAAGCCCGCGTGACCTCAAGGGCCGGCTCGACGCGGGGGACAAACCCGTGCTGCTCGACGTCCGCGAGAGGTGGGAGTACGAACTCGCGAGGATCGACGGCTCCACCCTCGTCCCGCTCTCCGAGCTAGGGGAGCGCTTCCGCGAGCTGGACCCGGGTGCCGAGACCGTCGTGATCTGCCACCACGGCGCCCGGAGCGCTCACGTCACCCGGGCCCTGAACGGGGCGGGCTTCCGCAGCGTCGCCAACCTGCAGGGCGGCCTCGACGCCTACGCAGACGTGGACGGCTCCGTGCCGAGGTACTGAGCCCGCCGCCGGTCGCCTGTGGCGGTCCGGCGACTACCCGTTATTGAGGGACTCTTCGACCTGCGAGTAAAGCGCGGCGGCGAGGCCCTCGGGCCTTGAAGACCTCTCTTGGAGCACCCTGGCCGCCTCCGCGACGGTGACCTCGCCCGCTATCTCGAAGGTCAGCACGACGGGCTCGTCGCCTTCCAGCCCGAGCTCCCGGTCGAGGATCCGGCGCACCTCCCAGGTTTCGCGGCCCGTCTTCACGGAGACCTCGCGGCCCATGGCCCGCGGATCGAGCTCCTGGCAGATCTCGATGCCGCCGCCCACGCGACGCTCCCACCACCACTCCGCGCCGATGCCGGTGAAATTCTCCGTAACGAGGAGGGTGGCCTTGTCCGCCAAGAGCTCGTTGAGGTGCTCAGCCATGGCGTTTTTATACCAGCTCCGGCGGCTTACCCGGGGCGGGGGGCTGCTATACAATCCGGGGGAGGGAAGGAGGTCGGGGTGCTTCTTGTAGGAGATTCTATGGCCCGCGAGGTGGCAACGCTCTCGCCGGAGGAGACGGCGGGGGAGGCGCTCGCCCTGTGCCGCCAGAGACGCATCCGGCATTTGCCGGTTGTGGAGGACGGCCGCCTCGTTGGGATCGTCTCGGACAGGGACCTGCGCTCGGCGACGCCGGCGCTCGGGGACCCGGCGCGGGCGGCGGCGCTCGCGGAGATCCGGGTCGGCGAAGTCATGGCCCGGGACGTGGTGACCGCCAGGCCAGACGACCCCATAGACGGCGCGGCGAACGCGATGAGGGAGAGGAGGATCAACTGCCTCCCCGTCCTCGAGGAGGACGGGCTGGTCGGCATCCTCACCTCCTCGGACGTTATGGAGTCCCTGGTCTTCCTGCTCGGCGCGCACGAGCCGGGGAGCCGGATGGAGGTCGTCGTACCCGACCGTCCGGGAACTCTAGCGGGCGTGGCGGGCCTGATCGGGGAGCTCGGCATAAACATCGTGAGCGTCGTGACGGGACCCCGCCAGGGGGGCTCGCCCCCGGCCCGCGTCGCCGTCTTCCGCGTGGACACCATAAACCCCGCGGAGGCCGCCGAAGTGCTGGAGAAGGCCGGTTACCGGGTGCTCTGGCCGCCCCGGCCGTGACCGGCAACGCCGCCTTTGTCCACGACACCGCCCTGGAGTCCTACGGCTTCGGCGGGAAACATCCCTTCAACCCCTTGCGCCTGCGCCTGACCCTGGAGCTCTGCGAGGGTTTCGGCCTCCTCGAGGGCTACCCGCTCACCTCCTCCCAACCCGCGACCGACGAAGACCTCACGACCGTCCACACCCTCACCTTCGTGCGCATGGTTCAGAGGGCCGGGAGGGGGGCGGCGCACCTCTCCGACCTTCTGGACTACGGCCTCGGCACCGAGGACAATCCCCTCTTCCCAAACATGCACGCCGCCTGCGCCCGCGTGGTCGGCGGGGTCGTGGAGGCCTGCCGGCTCGTGATGGGCGGCGGGACGACCCACGCCCTGTGCGTCTCGGGCGGCCTCCACCACGCGCTCCGCGCGCGGGCCAGCGGCTTCTGCGTGTACAACGACGCCGGCGTCGCCATCGCGCGCCTCAAAGAGGAACACCCCGGCATCCGCATAGCGTACGTGGACACCGACGCCCACCACGGCGACGGGGTGCAGTGGATGTTCTACGAAGACCCCGACGTCCTGACCGTCTCCCTGCACGAGTCGGGACGCTACCTCTTTCCCGGGACCGGCGGGGTGGACGAGAAGGGTCGCGGCGAAGGGGTAGGCTACGCCGTGAACGTACCCCTCCAGCCTTTCACGGACGACGATTCGTTCCTCTCCACCTTCGAGGCCGTCGTGCCGGAGGCCTTGCGCGCCTTCCGACCTGACCTGATCCTCTCCCAGAACGGCTGCGACGCCCACAAGCTCGACCCCCTGACCCACCTCTCGGCCACGACCCGCCTCTACGAGCGCGTCCCGCGCAGGGTGCACGACCTCGCCCACGAGCTTTGCAAAGGGCGTTGGGTCGCCACTGGCGGCGGGGGCTACGACATCTGGCGCGTCGTCCCGCGGGCCTGGGCGGCCCTGTGGTCCACCGTCTCCCACCAGAAACTGCCGGACGAACTGCCCGAGAGCTGGCTCGCGAGGTGGGGGGAGAAGAGCCCCGTTCTGCTGCCCCGCCTCATGCGCGACGACCCGTCCGATTACCCGTCCGGGCCGCGGGCGCAAGAGGTCTCCGAGGGCAACAAGCGCACGGCCGAGCGGGTGCTCGAGAAGGTCATGCCGCTCATCCGGTAGGGGGCGGCTGGGTTGCGAATCCGGCGATGTCGCGGTATTTTGGCGGGGTGATCGATACGGCGAACCGGAGATGATAGTGCGGGAAGCAGAGACGTCGCATAGCGCACCGACGAGGCCCACCGCCTCTTCGACCGAGACGAAGCCCGGGATAAAGATAGAGCGCCGCGTCACGCAGGAGCCGCCGTACAAGGTGATCCTGCACAACGACGACTTTACCCCGATGGAACACGTGGTCGCCACGCTACGGAAGGTCATCCCGCGCATGTCCACCCGCCAGGCCGTCTCCATCATGCTAGAAGCGCACACCAACGGCAAGGCCGTCGCCACCAAGTGCCACAAGGAACTGGCCGAGCTCTACATGGAGAGCCTAAACAACGAGGGCCTCATCTCCACCATAGAACCCGATTAGGGCGAGACCCGTCTTAGGCGTAGCATGTAAAGCGTGAGAGCTTTGCCGCGCTAGACATCCCTTCTACGGCGTGACCGAAGCCCGCAGGTCGTGGCGCTCTGGTACCGAAGATTCGGCAAGCAAAGGTTTGGCAGGCCGGGGAAGCTGGGGTGCTGTCTCAGCCGCCGATCTGGCTCATGGTGCGGTTGCGGGACTCCTCGGGGAGGGTGAGGCCGGCGGCCGGTTTGACCCTTGCGGTCTCCCACAAGACCTTATGGATGGCCGGGATCGGGTCTTCGGAGCGGATGGCGTCCTTCACGGGGACGTCGAGATCCGTAAGCAAGCAGGGGTGGATCTTGCCGTCCGCGGTGAGCCTGAGGCGGCTGCAGCGGGCGCAGAAGGGCTCCGAAACCGGGGTTATGACGCCGAAGGTGCCCATGGCGCCGTCGAATTTGTACTCGTCGGCCGGGGCCGCGGGGTCGTCTTTCTCGACGGGTTTGAGGTCGCCGAGTTCCTCCTGGGCCCTGTCCAGGATCTCCTTCCCGGAGACGAAGAGCTTGCGAAAGCGGGAGCCGTCGGTGTCGCCGTTTAGGGGCATGAGCTCTATGAAGCGGACGTGCATGGGGTACCTCAGGGTCAGTTTCGCCATGGCGGAGATCTCGTCGTCGTTGACGCCGCGCATGGCGACGGCGTTGATCTTTACCGGCGAGAGCGGCGTTTCGAGCGCGGCCATCAGGGAGCGCCAGACCTTCTCGAAGTGGTTCCGGCGGGTGATGAATTGGAACTTCTCGGGCTGGAGGGTGTCCAGCGAGATGTTGATCCTGTCGAGGCCGGCCTCGACGAGCCCGTCGAGGTTTTCCTCCAAGAGGTAGCCGTTGCTCGTCATGGTGACTTCCTCGAAGCCGAGTTCTTTTAGCCAGCGGACGAACTTCACGACGCCCCGGCGCACGAGCGGCTCGCCGCCGGTCACGCGTACCTTGTTGACGCCGACCTGCAGGCAGGCTTCGGCGAACGTGAGCATCTCTTCGAGGGTGAGGATGTGGCTCTTGTCCTGGAACCTTATGTCCTCGGGCATGCAGTACTGGCAGCGGAAGTTGCAGCGATCCGTCACGGAGATGCGCAGATAATCCATCTTGCGCTCGTAGCTGTCCGTTAGCTGCGTCAAAGACTTCCTCTCCGCCGGGCTCTCCATGCTGCCGATTGTATCTCTTTTCAAAGATGCTGCCGGGCCGGCCGAACCCCCGCCCCCGCGCGGTTATACTGCCGGGATTCTGAAACAGCGACCTCGGAGAGGGCAGTGTCCCGGCGGCTATCCACCCCGCGCATCATAGTCTACGGGTTCCTGGCGCTGATGGCGCTCGGAACCCTGCTCCTGAAGCTGCCCGTCTCGACGGAGTCGGGTATTTCCTGGGCCGACGCGTTCTTCGTTTCGGTCAGTTGCGGGAGCGTGACCGGGCTCTCGACGGTCATCATCGCCACCACCTTCACCCCGTTCGGGCAGGTCGTGATGATGTTCCTGGTGCAGCTTGGGGGGTTGGGCATCATGACGGTGACCACCATCGGGGCCTTGCTCGTCGGCCAGCGGGTCGGCTTTCGAGGCCTGCTCGCGGTGCGCGAGGAGATGGACAACGTGGACTCGCTGCGCAACACGTTCCGCCTGCTCGGCCAGATAGCGGCCATCACGTTCGCCGTGGAGCTCGTCGGGGCCGTGGTGCTCGGCGCGGGGTTCTTCCGGCGCGGCATGGGCGTCGGAGAGAGCGCCTTCCAGGGCGTCTTCCACTCCATTATGGCCTTCTGCAACGCGGGGTTCACTATACTGCCGGGAGAAGGCCTCGCGTCCTACGCCGGCGACTGGGTCATAGTCGGCTCCCTCGTCGCCGTCATAACGCTTGGTGGGCTCGGGTTCCCGGTGCTCGTGGATCTCTACCGTTACGGTGACGACCGGAGGCTCTCCGTGCACTCCAGGCTCGTCCTGATCGCCTCCGGCGTGCTCGTCGTGGTCGGCGTCCTGAGCGTGGCCCTGATGGAGTGGGGCAACCCGGCCACCCTCGGCGGGGAGCCCACGAGCACGCGGGCGGCCATGTCCGTTTTTCAGGGGATCACGCCCCGGACGGCCGGGTTCGCCACCGTGGACTACGCACAGATGCGCGACCCAACCCTGGTGGTGCAGGCGCTGCTCATGTTCATCGGGACGGCCCCGACCTCCACGGGCGGCGGCGTCAAGGTCACCACGGTAGCGCTCGTCTTCCTCATCGTCGCCTCCCAGGTCAGGGGGCAGGACAGGATCACGCTCTTCTGGCGCGAGCTGCCGAGGGCCCTGGTCGCGAAGGCCCTTGCCGTCCTCGCCCTTTCAACGATCCTCATCGTTGTCGGGACCCTAGCTATCATGGTCTCCGACGACCTCGCGCTCCTGCCGGCCCTCTTCGAGATCACCTCAGCCTTCGGCACCACCGGCCTCTCCTTGGACGTGACACCGCAACTTTCCCCGTTCGGGAAGATCCTCGTAGCGGTCATAATGTTCCTCGGCCGCGTGGGTCCCATAACGTTTATCATCGCCATGACCGCGCGCCAGAGGCCGCAGCGCTACAAGTACCCGCAAGAGGACATAGCGATAGGGTAGGCGGCACCCCGACAGCTAAAAGTACCTCGAAACGACGCAGGCGGTCGCCAGCGCCAGGGGCGTCAGGGTTACGGGGATCCCGGTCACTACGCGCTTTACGAACGAGATCTTCCGCCCGCTCGCTCATGTCGGCGGCGGCGACGTTTGCCGAGGCGCCGATAAGGGTCAGGTTGCCGCCGAAGTCCGCGCCGAGGGCCAGCGACCGCCCAGAGCGCGCGGACCTCTGCTTCGGAGGGTTCCTCGGCCTTCGCGAGGTCCTGTATCACTGGGATCATGGTCGCCGTGAAGGAGATGTTATCCAAGATGCCGGACGCGACGCCGCTGCCGAGGATTACCATGACGGCTGTCACCGCCGAGGTGCCGCCGCCGCCCCCGGCGATCGTCTCGCCTATGCTCCCGACGAGGCCCGTCATCTTCAGGCCCCCGACGAGGGCGAAAAGGCCGACAAAGAAGATGAGGGCGGGCCACTCGACCTCCCGCAAGACTTCCTCGACGTTTACGCCGAAGTAGAGCATCAAGGTCGCCGCGCCGAAAAGGGCTATCGAGGCGGCTTTGAGGTGGAGCGCCCTTGCAGGAAGAAGGCTAGGAACACGAGGCCGAGGATAATGAGAATTGCGCGGCAGGACACCGTCTCGGATGCTGCCCGCCGCGCCCATGTTGGCTATGACCCCTTCGGCGCCGTCGCCGCCCGTCAGGTCCTTGCGGAACATCAGGAAGAGGATGCCGAGGACGACAGGCAGCGAGATCAGGGCCATGGGCGTCATGTTCACGTCGAAGTCCGCGAGGGAGAGGTCCGCAGCGCTGCCGATCAGGATATTCGGCGTGTCCCCGGTCAGAGTGGCCGCGCCCCCGATGTTTGAGGCCAGCATTGAGGACACCACCTGCGCCAGCAGGAACGGCATCGGCGACGTGTCGAGGGCGTCCGCGATCAAAAAGGTCGCCGGGACCATCAGGATGACGGTCGTCACGTTCTCCAAAAGCGCGGATAAAAACGCGGTGACGAGGGCGAGCAGTATGAGGGCCGCCGCGCGGACCGCAGAGGTGCCCTGCGGCCCCCAGCCAACCGGGCCCCGCCTCGCCGCAGGGGAGACTTGGTCACGAGGAGCCCGGCACACTGCCCGCCCCCGCGGCCTGCCACGAAGCCGACCTGGGACCGGGTGATGGGGCGGAGGCCGGTACCCCGGTCCCAGGCAAGACGAAAGCCCGGACTTCGGCGCGGCGGCGGGCTTTTGTCCGGCGCTCATTTCGCATTCGTGATCCGTCGTCCCCTGGCTGCTGGCGCCGCTTTTTGGGCAGGGATACGGTCCTCGGGATGCCTCCTTGAAGGTCCCGCGGAGGTTCCGTCAAGAGGCGGGCCCGGCGGCCCGCTCCCCTGGCCGGACCGCCGCGGACCTGCCGATTGTCCGGCCCCGACGGTCGATGGCCTCCACGCCGACGTAGGTTCCCTCGGTGCGCGCCACTGCGGCAGTCTCGAACCCGCTCCTCGGGACGGAACCCAAACTTTTCAGCCGGTCTGGGGCGGGCCCGGCGAGGACGCCCCAAGTGGCGACCTCCGTCGCGCCGTTCCAGCTGGCGTAGAGCGTGACCTCGCCTGGGGCGGGGCCGGGGTCGGCGGCCACGGCGGGTACGTCTTTGGGCCGACCGACCCACGGCAGACGGAACGCGCGGTAGGACTCCACCCCGGTGGGGAAGCTCGCGTCGAAGACCAGCTCGCCGCTCTCGGAGAACTCGGAGAAGCACGGCTCGCTGCCCCAACCTACGAACGCGTTGCCGTTAGGGAGGGTCTGCACGTTGCCCTGGGTGACGGACAGCCGCCCCTCGGGATGGGCGCGCTCGAACATCAGCTCGGCCCTCATGGAGCCCTCGTCGAGCTCTACCACGACGGCGCGGGACCTCTCGTACGTCTCCTCGTCGCCGTTGTCGAAGATGCTCAGCGTCCCGTCGGACCGGCGGCGGGCGTCGTGCTGGTAGCGGGTTCTGGTACCCGCGCCCATCGTAAAGTCGCTCCTCTTGCCGTCCAGCCGCCAGACGACCCCGCCGCCCTTGCGGTCGATCTTGTAGGTCGCGGAGGTCTTGCGGGCAGAGATTATGAGGTTTTCGTCGTGGTCGACCTCGATGGAGTTTATGTGGAAGTAGTCGAAGGGCTCGCCCGGGTCGTCTGGCGGTCGGTAGTACGACTCTTGGATGCCGACGTGGTCCAGGCTGTGCCACTCGAAGAGCACCTCGCCGGTCTCTATGTCCACCTCCTGAACGATGCCGTCCGCCGCCACGCCGTCCACGGCGCCGCCGACCGAAGAGAGGTCGTGGGGGACGGGTCCGTATATGGTCATGAGCGCGGTCCCTCGCTCGGTGATGAGGAACTCGTGCAGGTCCCCGTGGTAACCGCGGCCCGCGCGCACGCGGGCCACCTCCCCGTAGGAGCCGTCGAGGATCGTGTACTCGCCCCGACCGTACGTGGTGTGGGGCCCCTGCCACCAGGTGAGCACGGACCGCCCCCGGTAGCGCTGCGCCTTGAAATCCATCGCGTCCTCGGCCTCGTTCGCCAGGGGACGGAACCACACCGGGTTCCCCTCGTCGTCCACGATCATCGGTCCGCGCTGCCCGGGGCCCGTCTCCTCGGGGCCGTTCTTGGGAGCGACGAAGGTGTAGCCGGGGGCGGTCCCGTTCCCCCGCCGGGCGACGCCGACGGCGGGCGGGCGTAGGTCCGGGCGCGAGCGGAAGGCCCACGCGCCCCCCTCCGGGCGGGGCGGGTGGGCCTTCCGCACCTCTCCCGCCGGTTCGCAACCGACACCACCACCGATGGCACCCGCCAGCGTAACGGCCGCAACCTCGAGGAACCTTCTGCGCGTGATCCCGGCTTTAGAGACGCCCTCTTCCCGTTCGCCCAAACCGTCTGCCCTCCTCCAGAGCCAATGCCGCCTTACGCCGCGGTGATTATGGCGAAGTCCGGCGGGCTTCGCCACGTCCGCGATGGGCGTCCCCCCGCCGGCGGGTGCCCCCTTACTTCCCCAAGATGCCGGCGGGGTCCCGCGGCGGCCCGCCGGCGGCGTGTCGTCGAGGCGTGGCCTTCTGCTACCTCACCGACGCCGCCGACAAGCCCGTGCGCGAAGTCGCGGAGTTATGACCACGAAAGTCTCCCAGGTTTCCCTCGGCAGGAGCGGGCTCGCCGTCGCCGACAAGTTGGTTCAAGACGGGGTCTTGAGCGTCGCCATCACCGATGACGGCAAGGTGGTCGAACCAGGTCGTCGCCGGCTTGATCGCCCGCGAAGCGATGACGACGTTCACCTTTCTGCGTTTGCTGCTGTGGGGCATTCCGCTCACGTTGGTGGCGCTCGCCATCTCCAGCGCCGACGTGCTCGTGTTTCAACCGTAGAGCGTTTTGGCACCTCGCCTGGCGGCTCTCGGGTTGGTGGCGGGCCCCGTCCGGCTCTCGGGCGGGCCGCATCTGGGAGAGACCTTGGCGAGGATAGCCTCTTGGAAGGGGGTTGGGCCACGCCCCGATTCCGAAGGCTGACGGGTTCGCTACTCGAAGACCTGGACGATCCTCTCCGCCAACGTGTTCCAGATCAGCGACCCCACGCTGTTGCGCCGCACGGTCGCGGCGTGTTCCCTCCGCTCCCCCTTCGGCCTGGCGAGAAAAAGCCGCCGAGCGCAGCCCTCAGGTTCTCCTCGAAACCCTTATGGGGACCCGGAGGTCGAAGGGGAGGTCCTGCCCCACGAAGGCCCCGGCCTCCCGTAGGCCTGAGTGGTCGGCCACGAACGGGACGACCTCGGCGGCGGCGAACTCGGCGGCCACGAGGCCGAAAGTCCCTGGGAAGATGGAGGGCACCACCGCCACGTCCGCAGCGGGCGTAATGTTCGCGAGCTCCGCGTGTCCGAGCGGCCCGACGAACACCACGGAGTCCCTGTTTTCGCCCCGCCTTGCCTTCACGCCAGTGATGATTTTCCCTAACCCACGTAGGCTGGCCCGGGGTGCCAGAGGGTTGTCGGGCCAAGCCGTGTGTTAGCCTGTAGCATTTTGGGGACCAGAGACCTGGCACGCGCAAGGAGGAACCGGTGTTTACGAGACGCAAGCGGGACGTCGCCGCTTTGGAGGTGGGGGCGGAGGCGCCCGATTTCGACCTTCCGAGCGCCCAGGGGGGGCGCCTAAGGTTGAGCATGAGGACCGTGAGGGGGCCGGTCGTGGTGGCCTTCTACCGGCCGGGCAACCATGAGGACGTCGATTATTTCAAGGCGCTGGCGGAGAAGGAACAGGAGATCAACCTCGCCTCCGGCTCGGTCGTCGGCATAGGCGTGGCCGAGCCGTCGGCGGCCCGCGAGTTCGCCCGGGAGTCCGGCCTGAAGTCCTACCTGCTCTACGACTTCGCCCGGTTGACGAGCTCCCAGTGGGGTCTTCTGGAGAGGGATCGGCGCCGCGGGGACTCCTCGCGCCCCGCCGTCTTCATCGTCGGGCCGGACGGGAAGGTTGCCCACGCCTGGACGGGCGAGAGGCCAACGGTCGAAGAGCTCTTGGAGGAGGTCAGCGCCATCACCGGCCTTCCAAAAAAGCCCGAGGAGGAGAGACCGGCCGAGGGAGAGGCCCCCGACGCCGGCGGCGAGACGCCCAAGAAGATGAGCGCCGAGGAGCGGGAGAAGATCAAGGCGCAACGCCGCGCCGCCCGCGAGGCCGGAACATCGGTCAAAAGCGACGGGCCCGCCCAACCAGAAGGCGGGGCGGAGGCCGGCGGGCAGCCCAAGAAGATGTCCAAGGAGGAGCGCGAGCGGATAAAGGCCGAACGACGCGCCGCCAGGGAGTCCGGCAAGTCCCTTAAGACCGACGCCCCCGGGGCGCCAGCCGCGTCCGGGGCCGCGGAGACGGCCGAACCGACGGCGGCACCGCCGGAAGTCCCGAAGATGAGCGCCGAAGAGCGCGAGCGCGTAAAGGCGGAGCGCCGCGCCGCGCGCGAAGCCGGAAAATCGGTGAAGACCGGGGCCTCGGAGACCACGACGCCCGCCGGGGTCGACGGGGAGGGGAAGGCCGCCGGCGAAGCCCCCGTAGACGCCCCCGCGGATGCCCAGAAAAAGATGTCCAAAGAGGAACGGGAGAGGATCAAGGCCGAGCGCCGCGCGGCGCGGGAGGCGGGCCAGTCGCTGAAAAAGCCGCCGGGGGACACGTCGTCATCGTCCGGCGCCGGGGAGGAGGCGGGGGAGGCTGAAGAGAAGCCGTAGAGCGGGGGAGAGGGGATCGTGGAAGAGGGGCAACGCCGCGAGGGCAACGGGGGGCCTCCCCCAGACGCCGCCGAGCTTGAGGCCAAGATCGGGATAAAAGACAACCGCATCCGGGAGCTTCTGGAGGAAATCACGGCCTCCCGCCTCGCTGCCGACGAGGCCCTCGCGGCGCGGGAGGCGGGGGAGGGGCACCTGGAGGCCCTCGACCGGGACCTCGACCGGCTCCGGGAAAGGATCCGCCAGCTCGAAGAGGAGGCCCGCGGGCGCCGGCGGCGTCGGGAGGGATCGGAGCGCAGGATCTCGCGGCTGGAGCGCGAGATCGAACGCAAAGACGGCGAGATAGCCCGCCGCGACCACCTCCTCAAGCGCCGCGTCGAAGAGCTGGAGGAGGCGAACAGGGAGGCGCGGGAAGAATCCTCGCGAAAAGACGACGCCTTGCGGGTCGCCCTCGGCAGGGTCGAGGGCTTGGAGCGCGACCTCGAGGACAGGAAGGCCGAGATATCGGACCTCCGGGACCAGGTAGGGGACCTAGAGGCCGAGCTTGACGCCGAGAGGGAGCTGCGAGAGAGCCTCGCCGACCCCGAGAACCGCCTTAGGGCGGGCATCGAGCTCTTCAATGACTCGGAGGGGCGCGACAACGTGACGGCCCTCTCCCGCACCCTGGGCCGGCCGGAGGTCCACCTCGGCCTCCAGGAGGGACCGGAGCCGGCGGCCCTAATCTCCTTCACCTGGCAGGGCATCACCTGGCAGACCTACGCCGCCGACCCCAACCCTGCCGTAAGGGAACCCCGTGTCTACCTCGAGAGCTCCGGGGAGGACCTCTCCGGCGTGGACCGCAAGCCGCCGAACGCCCGCGTCGTCCCCGGCGGGCGCGTCGCGCTGGGGTTGTAGTAGGTTTCGGGACCCGGGCTAGCAGCCTTCGGTTCCGCCGCCCCCGCGGGACTACTTGCGTGGCTTCGCGTCGTCCCGTTCGCCCTCGGGCAGCTCTTCTTTCTTCCTATCGCGGCCGAGAGTTTCGACGAAGTCGTGGGCACCGCGGCCCACGGAGCGGAAGAGGTCGGCGATGCGTCGGGGTCCCATGACGAGGAAGACCAGAACGACCAGGAGTATCTCTACTAAGCCGAGGGTCATACGAGCCTCCGGGCTTCCATCAGGTGCTTGAGGCGGGAGAGCGAGCGCTCGCCGTTGTTGCGGGCGAAGCGCTCCGCGCCGACGAGGCGGGCGGCCCGGTCGAGGAAGCCGCGCTTGAGGTGGAACTCGCCATCGTAGGAGACCCGGCAGCCGCCGTTCGCGTCGGGGGAGATCTCGACCAGCCCGCCGCCCTCGACGGCGGAGTCGTAGACCCACCGGACGGTAGTGGGGCTGTGCTCCAGTACCCTTACCTCCGGCCTGATCCTGCCTATGGGGCTCTCGACCTCCAGCCGGTAGACGTCCTCTCCCAGCGGCTCTATGCGCTCGACGCCGACCATCCACAGCCTCGCGTTGCGGAAGTCGCCGACGAAGGCGGCCACCACCTCCGGCGGGGCGGCTATCCGCTCCTCGATGGTTACTGATGAGCCTTTGCCCCCGCCGCTCATGCCCATCCCAGCTCTTCCAGCCGGTCCTCGTCGAAGCCAAAGTGGTGGGCGACCTCGTGCACGACCGTTATCCGGATCTGCTCTTCGAGCGCGTCCTGACAAAAATCCCGCTCCAGCGGGCCGCGGAAAATGGTGATCTTGTCCGGCAAGATCCCGTAATACCCAGCCCCCCTCTCCGTGAGCGGCACCCCCTCGTAGAGCCCGTAGAGCGTGTCTTCCTCCTGGGCCACAAGCGGAGGGGAGAGGTAAGGCCAGTCGTCCACCACTATGGCGACGTTGTCCAGAAGTTCCGCGAGCTCCGGCGGCAGCCCTTCGAGCGCCCTCTCGACAAGCTCGTAGAAGTCCACCGTCTCCCTGTTCACGGGCGTCATTGTACATTGGCGCGCCAAGATACTTCGCCCGCCGGCCTGCGTCAGGCTAGAATCACCCTCCGACGAGGTTCTGGCTGGAGGTGCGCTCTTGAGGTTTTTGTCCGGCTCACGGCCGGGGCGATGGGTGGTCTGGATGTTTTACAGGGCGGCCAACAAGCCCCTGCCCGTGCCGCACGCGGCTGAGTGGATGATGATCCCCGAGCACTCAGTGGACCAGGTTCTCGAAACCGGCGCCCTACGCAGCCTCTACCCCCAAGACGTCCTCGAAGCCGCCCGCCGCATGGACCGCCAGCGCCGCGAGCACGACGAGCGGCACAAGGGTTGATCCCGCCCCGTAAAGCCCCTCCTACCGCCGGTATACTCTGGGCGTGGACCTCTTCGACCAATTCGGCGCGGATAAGCTCTCCCGTCGCGCCCCGCTCGCCGAGAAGCTACGGCCGAGGGAGCTGGACGAAGTCGTGGGCCAACCCCACCTGACGGGGGAGGGCGGACCCTTGCGGGCGGTGGCGGAGCGGGGCAGGATCGGCTCTCTCGTCCTCTGGGGGCCTCCCGGCACGGGCAAGACCACCCTCGCCCGGGTCCTCGCCGGAACCGTCGAGGAGGAGTTCGTGCCGCTGAGCGCCGTGACGAGCGGGGTGAAAGATCTCCGCGGCGCCCTCGACGGAGCCCGCGAACGCCTGAAGTTCGAGGACCGCGGAACGCTCCTCTTCGTGGACGAGGTCCACCGATTCAACAAGGCCCAGCAGGACGCGCTCCTGCCGGCCCTTGAGGTAGGGCTCCTGGATTTCATAGGGGCGACGACGGAGAACCCGTCCTTCGAGGTCACGGCCCCGCTGCTCTCCCGCTCGCGGGTGCTGCGGCTGCGCGCGCTCTCAGAGGAGGACCTCGGCGCGCTGCTGGAGCGGGGGCTTCGGGAGCTCGGCGTCGCCATCTCGGAGAGCGGACGCGAGTATCTGTTGAGCCTGGCGGGCGGCGACGGGCGGAGGATGCTCAACGCGCTGGAGGTCGCGGCGGCCGGCACGAGGCGCGTCGAGGCCGAAGACGTGGAGCGGGCGGTGGGCCAGAGGGCGCTCCGTTACGGGCGGGAGGAGCACTACGACGTCATTAGCGCCTTCATTAAGAGCGTGCGCGGCGGGGATCCCGACGCGGCCCTGCACTATCTTGCGAGGATGATAGAGGCGGGGGAGGACCCCGTCTTCTTGGCCCGGAGGCTCGTTATCCTGGCCTCGGAAGACATCGGCAACGCCGACCCACACGGGTTGCCGCTGGCGATTGCGGCCACTGAGGCCGTCCGGCTCGTCGGGATGCCCGAGGGCCGCATCCCGCTCGCCCAGACGACGAGTTACCTCGCCTCCACCGCGAAGTCCAACGCCGCCTACGTCGGCATCAACGCGGCCCTCGACGACGTGCGGCATGGGACCACACCCGAGGTCCCGCTCTGGCTGCGCAACTCCCGCACCGAACTGATGCGGAGCGAGGGCTACGGCGCCGGCTACCGCTACGCGCACGACGATGCGCCCGAGGGCATGAACGACCATTACCTGCCCGGGGAGCTACGAGGGCGGGTCTACTACGAACCGAGAGAGAGCGGGTCGGAGGCGGAGGTCAAGGCGCGGTTGAACCGCTGGAGGGAGGAGAGGGACGCGCGGGCTCACCAGCCGTAGGGCGGACCCCGCAGGGCTACCACGGCGTGTCCGGCGCGAAGATTCGTCCGAGAACCGGGCTCTCTCGTACTCCGTGACGGCAGGCAAAATCCGCTCCCCGAGCGACCACCGCAGCAGCAGCGTTCCGTCCTTGTGGGCGGTCACGACGAGGCCGATGACCTCGTAGACGTGACGCAACCGGCCGGAGCGCTCGTTCTCGGCAGTGAGTAGCTCGCCCTCGATCTCCTCCGCGGTCTTGCGCCGAATCCTGTCGGGCGTCAGGCGGTAAAGACCGAACGGATTGGTGGCGGGCGTCCACTCGGCGGGGACGGTCCTGTGGTCGCGCACGACGCGCAGGCGGCCTACCAGGTCCGGCAGGTCGCGGAGGTACGCCTCGACCAGGGCGGGCAGCGCCTCAAGCTCCCGTAGCCTCCTCTCTAAGGCACCCCCGCCGAGCCCGTCCAGAGTTCCCGCTCGACGGCGTCCCTCTCGGCGTCGAGGGAGGCGGCCAGGCGCGCCATGTCGTCCTTGCCGAACGGGCCGTCGAGGGCCAGGTCCATCAGCCTCTGGCGCTTATCCTCAAGGTCCTGCAGTGCGCCGCGCAGCTTCTCTGCCTCCCGGTCGGCGCGCCCCTAGTATCTGCTTGTGCAGGGAGTGTGAAGGCTACGGGGTCCAGGACAGCCGATAACCAGCGTATGCTCCTCAAGGCTACGCCCTGTATCTAGCCAAACCGTTTCTCCGTCGTCCTCATAGTCCGACACGCAAAACCTCTGGTTGGTATCGGTATCGACGCCGCACGCCTTGGCCCGTGGTGGGCTTAGGATAGTCTCAGCGCCCTTGTACGCGCCCACTCCCTGACCGTCCAAGAACGACTTGTAGTGGTCTGGTCCGTCGCAATCCCATTCGAAGAAATCGTAGTCCCAGCAGGTCGTCACCGGGGCGCGAACCAGAGCACCGTTCTTCTCCTCCGGCTCCTGGGCGGTGTGGACGTGGCCCATCCACGAGTAGCCCGCCTGATTCACCCACTTCTCCACAAACATCGGGTGCCAGTTAGCCACCAGTTGCGTGTCTCTGGCCGCGTACAGCGTTGCTACCAGCGCCACCAGCGCCACCAGCACCACCCCAACCCACTTAAAGATGTTCACGTAAACCTCCCTTTTTGCACGAAAGAGCGGGACTGTTATCTAGCTAATGTGGGATGCAACGCATCTCATTCTCACAAGCTAAAAAGCATCAGATGCCAGCCGCGCCCGTTAACCAGTGTTGTTAGTCTCGACCAGGCCCCGCTGCGTAGTGGGTCCAGACGTTGCAATCTCCCTTACTCTCCACATCCCAGAAGCCTATGTGGCTGCCCGGGGTCACCTTCAGCATCTTGTCCACTATGGGGTTGTCTATAATTTTCGGGTGAGGCATCATGCTCCCCTTCTT